>JAOZRH010000004.1:3595-30972 GCA_029931905.1 Fidelibacterota bacterium | reverse complement strand
TGACAATGAAAACATTTCATATTAAACACTTACATGAATTAAATGATCAGGAGGTAATGTTTGTAACATTTGATCAACTTTTTCTCTTTCTTGTAAACCTTCTTGTTGAAGTGATTGCCAATTTAAATCAATTGTTCCAAACGGTGTTTGTAGTCCCGTATATTTACTGCGCATGCTCGCAATCCAAAGTTTAACATTAGCTAGACATAATGGTTTAAACATAAGTTGATATAAATCTGGTCTAACTGTTTCAAGTAACTTATGATTAACATTATAAACAATAACCGCCGCTCGTATCTCTTGATCAAAACTAATTTCTTTAGGAGGTCTAAAATCCCAAGTATTTCGAACTTGTAAAGATTTTAAAGCATCAATATATGAATTTGCCATTACAGCATCTATTGCTCCATAATAATTATAAGCATAAGTATTTAAAATAGTTTCGCTTGATGTTATATATGCATCAAAAATATCAACAATATATTCATCATCATCAATTGGAATTTCATATTTATATTGTGGTTGACCACTTGGTAAATTTGAATTTCCTTTTAGGTTTGAAGCATTAATTAAAACATATTTCTTATCTGGTGCGAATTGACTAAAATATGTTAAAACTTGATTTTTAAGCATTCGAATCATATCATCATCTTTTATTTCTAACATATTAATTTGAGCGCCTAAATTAATTTTAATATATTCTAAAATATCATTCCAATTTTGCATTTTTGTCTCCTAAATCCATATACTAAATTATATTTTAGTATATGGATTTGTGAAATTCTATAGTGTATCAATAATTGATTGAGCTACATCATCAAAAATATTTGTTTTATTTACTTTTTCTTGTTCTTTATTTTTCTTAATTGATTCCAAATATTCAATTAAATTAAATTTTAAGTTATCTTCGAATTCGCTATTTAATTCATATATTATTTGTTCTTTTTCAACATCATTATTTGGTATTGCAACTAAATGCAGATCATAATTTAAACCATTAATTAACCGCGATAAAGGTTTAATTCCAAGATTTTTATTTTCAATAAAACCTTGAAATTGCGGACCACGTTGAGCTCCAAGAGTTGCACTACAAATCTGAAATTTATTATATCCATCACTAATAAGTTCTTTTATGAGTTCACGTATGGAATCGTTATATTCTTCAAATTTCATATTATTTTCTGCCTCCACTATTTAATCTTATGTTTTGGTATACGTTTAATTTGTTCTTCAAATGATATAATTTGATAATTTGATTGTATTTTTTCAAAATTATTTTGTATGACTTTTGGATATGACAAAAGGTCTTTTTTGTTTAATTTACTTGGTAATCTTTCATTTTCAATAATTTTACAAGCACGAGCCGGACCAATTCCCGGGATACCAATAACTCCATCTGCTTTATCTCCTGTTATAGAAAGAATAAGTGGAATATACTCAGCTGATAAAATTCCTCGTTTAAAATTAGAATATATATATTTAATTGCATTTATATTATCATATATACCAAAATGAATTTGTTTTTTACCTTTTTGACTACCATGAAAAGTTGTAGCACATTGAATCGTATTATTAAATTTACAACATTGAAGTAAATCTTTATCGACAGATAATATAACATTAAGAATATCATTTTCTTTTGCATCAAAAATGTTTTCTGTTATACAATAATAAGGTATAAAATCTGATTCATATTCTTTTAAATAATAAACTTTTGATAAATCTTTTTTATTAAATTGTTTATTTATTTCATTAAAATAATAACTTTTAATTTTTTTAAAAATTTCAATTTCTTGATCTTCAACTATAATATTATTATTATTACGACCATTTTTATAATATGATTGAATAGCTGTATTCTGTTCACACTTTCCATCATCAAATGATAAAATAAAAAAAGGATCATATTGTTTAAATCTAGAGTATAAATTGTTTAAAAATTGTTTTAATTCATCAATAAAAATATTTGATATTTTATTTTCTACAGCATATCGATTTATCTCCATAAAAATAACATCTTTATTATATAAACCACGTGCTATATTTTGCAGATCAATAAAAAAATTAATTTTCTTTTTATGTAATCTGTTTAAAACATCAAAAATATTACTATATTGAATTTGATATTTTAAATAATAATTCAATCACCCCTCCTAGTAAAAATAGTTATATTATTTTTATTATTTCTATATATAATATATGAAAAGAAAAATTAAGGATCAGGAACAGGATCAGGAACATTACCAGGATCTAAAGCCCATGCTATCATATCTGACCATTCAACTTGTATATTTGGTTCAATCCAATGTAATTGTTTTTCAATATCATTTAATATTTGAGGTTTTTCTTGACTATTTTTAATTTTAAAATAATGACCATAAATTTTATTATTACCATCTAAATCTTGATTTGTTATATATTCTAAAACTAAAGTTGGTGCATAAGATAATTCAGAAATTAAATTACCACCTCCAACCATTCCACCACAATTGGCTGGTATATCCTGACATTCATGTCTATCTGGATGTCTATGAGAATCATGTACATGTGAAATAAATTCAAGAATACTTCTTTGATTATTAGCTGCCATTTTTTCTGAGAATTTACCTAAAATAGTTTCCATCATTTGAATCATAGAATGATTTTCATCTAATGGATCATTAATTATTGTATTTGAAACTAATGTTCCACATCTTTCATTTGTTGTATCCCATACTTGACATTGTTCTTTAAGACAATCATGATATTGAATATATATATTTGGTTTTAACATATTATTTGTATCATAAAAATTATATAATTCAATTTTCTTTTCAGGATCAAAATTTGTATGTGGAAAAAGAAGTGGATTAACATCATCTGTATAAAAATCATTAACTTGATTAGATAATATTCTTATTCCTGAGTTTGATCCTATTTGATCTAATATTGTTTTAGTCATATATGGACATTTCATAAAAATTCCTCCTTAAAAACCATTAGCTATTGTATCATGTGAACATGTTAAAACTGAAGATCCACAACTAACTGGATCAAGACATCGACCACATTGTAAGTTATTTACTATAACATTTGGACTTCCCGATGCTAAAACTGCACCGTGACACGGACCTCAACAATGAACATAATATGCATCGCTCTGTCGATGTACACCACGATTATTGCAAAAAACATCTGGACTAGCTTGACAATTTGGTCGAGATGGATAACAACCATGTCCAGTACATAAATCATTTAATCTTGCAACACCAGGCATAGTTATTTCTCCAATTTTTCAATTTGTTTAAGTTTATCCTCAACAATACTAACACGATCTTTTAAACTTGTTATAAAATTTTCTTGTTCTTGTGCAAATATCATTTGTTTATTTTGTTCTAATGACATTTTTGTTCGATAACGAATACTTTCTTGATCATCTTTTATTAATGAACATTGTCTTGAATTCATAAATAATTTTGAATCATTAAGTGTTTCTAAATGCATATCTTTTTTAGTTATTAATCCAATTTCTTCTTCAGCAACAAAAAAAAGTTTACCATTTGATTTAAAAATAGTATCACCATCTAATTCAAATATAATATTAGATGTATCTTTAATACTTATTATTGTTTTATCTTCTTCTTTTTTAATTTGAATAAGATCAGATGGTACTGTAAGATTAATTTGATTCATTGTTATCCTTTAGTTTTCATCTCTATTGGGGTTTTTATATTTTAGACAATTAAATTTCATTACATGATTTAAATAATGTTCTCTCATAATTTTACGTTGAAAGATATGAATAATATTTAAAGGTGTATAATAAAACAAATCAGTTTCTTTATCATTGAATTCAAAATTATATAATCTTCCAAATTGTAACCAATCAATATTTGATCCTATACATTCCATTGATGTTATATTAAAAAAAATTTCTTTAAAAAGATTTTTAGTTAATGTATATCGTTTATTTGCGTTACTGACTGAATCTGGTGTATATATATTTGTATGTTGTGAAGATAATCCTATATTATTATATTCCATACCTTTAAGATTTTGACTTTCATTATAATATATTTGACGATCAATATTTATATCTTGACCAAAAATTAAATTAATTTTTTCACTTACAATTGTTTTTTGTTTTGGAACTTTAGCTTTAAATGATTTAGGATTATCATATATTATTTCTTGATGATTATAATTAATTGTTTCATCTTGTTTATCTGTAGTAAAAAAATCATCATTAAATTTACTTTCTTTAATATAACTAATATTTTGCATTATTTCATGATGGTTGAGTATATCAAATTGACGTAATTTTGTACGATCATATAAATTTAAAAATGTACATGATATATCTTTATCACATTCATCTGAAATATAAAAATCATCAAAAAAATAATAATTAAAAGTATGAAAAGGTTTATATGTATTAATTATTTCTGTTGGTACATTCATATCATTTTTAATTTTAATTAACATTTGTTCATATTTAAATGTACTTTTATTAACATCTGGACTAATATGATTTATATAAAATGTATCTCCATATGTTTGTTTTAAAAATGATTCATATTTTTCAATTGCTTCATAAGCTGTTATATTTTCAAATATTTTATTAAAAGTATTTGTATTGTTCATATAATGTAATACTGGATTAACTAATAATAAACGACAAGATAATCGATCTTTATTAGGTAAAAAATTTTCTAATAATTCTAAATTTATAACTACAAAATTTTTATAATATACTTTTTTAACTCGTTTATATCGTTTTTCACGATCAACTAAATAAATAACTAAGTTAAATTTTAATTTATTATAATGATTATTGTTATTTATATCATTTAAAATATACTGAATTAATAAAGGTGGTAAATTAATTTTTAGTATAGTATATGAAGCCTGTTTAATTAATGGAGTTCTAAAAAAAGCACACTGGAGTATATCATAATAATATTCCTTTGTTTCTGTATTTTCAAAACCTATTTCATAATCATAAAAATTCAATTTAAATCACCTCCTTTTTTTTAAAAAAATAAAAACGGCAAGATCTAAAAATCTTACCGTTTTAAATATTCAATATTTGATTATTTCCAAATGACAATTTGGACAATATATTGTATGTTTAGTTTCTTGCAATTTTTTTGATTTACATTTCCAACAAATACCTTGTTTTGTTAATTTAACTTTCTCTTTCTTCGTTATTTTTTTCAATACTTTCTCCATCATGATTTTCATCAATATAAGTATCAACAATACTATTTAAATCAGTTGTTGGTGTAATTATTTTTGAATGTGTTAATTCTTCTTCAATATTTACTTTTTCATTTTCTTTAATAGATTCATCATCTTCTTTTTCTTTAATAGATTCATCATCTTCTTTTTTAGATGTAGAAACTATTTTACGAATTTCTGTAATAGCATTTAAATATTGTCGAATACCATAAGCAGTCGTTTTTCCTACAATAATTGACTGTGGTAGAAAGATAGGATTTTCAAAAAATCCCATACCAAAAGGACTAAGATGAATTTGTTGTTCGTTTTGTTCAGTTTGTGGTAATTGTCTTATCATTAATGGATTATACATTCTATACTTACCGTTTTTTAATTGCATTTCTCCAATTAACATTATTCCCTGATAGTATACAGTTTTAATTTCATTTTGATTTTGATTTTTGTTTTTCACAATAAATTTCCTTTATTCATCAATTTGATTATAAGTTAGTATTTGAATATTATTTTGTTTAGCAATTTTCATTTTATTGCTATTACTATTTAAATTATCAGTAACTAAAAAATTTAAATCTTTAGTAACACTACTACAAACAATAAATCCATCACGTTCTGCCATTTGTTTATAATATTGTCGAGATTTATTTCCTTTTCCAGTAAAACAAACTTTACCTTTTATTTTTTGATTTTTACTTGAAATAATCGAAGGAAAAAATGTTTCTAACATATCCATATGTGGTTGATTTATAAATAAACCTGTAAATAATTCATTAGCGCGCTCACCACCTATATTTGATATTTCAATTAAATCATCAGTATTCATTTGTTTTAATTCTGTTAATGAATTTTCTAAAAGTAATTTTTTACTCATTGAACTCCCAATACCTTTTAGATTTAAACTAGAAAGTATTCGCCAATCTTCAATTGGTCTATTTTTTACTTTTTGAATTTCTTCATATAAATTATCAATAGATTTTTCTTTAAAACCAGGAAGTCCTATTAAATCTTCTTTTGTTAATACAAAAATATCTAAAATACTTTCAACTCCAATATCAACAAGTTTTTGAACGGTACTTGGTCCTAAATTTTCAATACCTATTCTTATTATACTATCATATAAATTTCGAACATTTTTACCAACACAATTTGGATTATTACAAACAATTTCAGGATCATCATATGTAATTTTTTCACCACAACGAGGACAAGTTTCTAATGTTATCTCTGTTGTATTTTGTCCTGAACGAACAGATTTAACATGAGGAATTATTTCTCCAGCTTTTTCAATTGTTAAAAAATCACCAATATGTATATTTTTATCAATTATAAACTTACCATTATGTAAACTTACTCTTGAAATAGTGCTATTATTTATATTAATAGGTTTAATTAAACCAATAGGAGTAATAGTATATCTTCCTACTGACCATTCAATATCTATAAGAATAGTTTCTTTATATGGGTTATTAAATTTATATGCTATTTGACCTTTTGGATGATGTGATGTAAATCCTAGTTTATTACTATATTCTTCATCTTTAAGTTTAATAACAAATCCATCTGTTGCATAACCTATTTCAGATAATTGTTTTTGTGTATCATCTATATTTATTTCTTGAATTGATTTTAAATTACATTCAATTGATGATGTATTAAAATTAATAAAATGAATAATATTTTCATTTTTAATATCTGTTTCATCTTTCATTAATAATCCACTACATAATCCACGTGGTGTTTTATATTTAGTACCATCACTTTTAGTTAATATATCTTTAACTCGTTCAAATGTTTCATTAGTAATAATTAATTCACCACGTGCATTTTCTTTTAACTCATTTAATTTAAAGTATGCATGTGATTTACTAAAATATTTAATAAGTGGGATTTTTGATGAAATATTTTCACCAATTTGTCCATTACCACGTGTTGATAAAATACCATCTGTAAAACTTCCAGATATTCCATCAAATTTTGGTTGAACAAGAAAAATTTCATTTTCATTTCGCATAACAGAACGACACCATTTGATTAAATCTTTTTTATTATAAACTTTATTAAGACTTAACATTGGAATTTTATGTATTATTTTTTCTCGTTTTATATTTTTTTTAGGAGAAAAAATTTTTTTAAGAAGTTGGTTTTCTGGATCTATTAATTGTAATTCATTAATTAATTCATCATATTCAATATCTGAAATTTCTTGAGTATTTTCTTCCCAATATTTTTGATTATGATAATTAATTAATTCTTCTAATATCTGTTTTCTATTTTGATTCATATATCACCTTATAGTACATTATCTAGCGTAGAGAGCTAGATTTATTAATATCGTCTAGAAGACGAATTTTAAATAGTGAATATTGATTATGATTACTGACTATCAACTAAGAATTAATATTTGTATTCATTGAATCTTGCCGTTAAAAGTCTTTAAATTGTCCAACAAAATCAAATTTTGTATTTGGAATAATACTCACACTTTCACCAGGATCCATACTTGAAACCGTTATTGGACATATTTTACCATAATGTGTTTTATGTATTGAGCTAATTGTTTTTGGTCCACGTTTACTTGCTGGATTTAACATTGATACTTTATGTTGCAATAAACCACTATATAAATTTCCAGTATCATATAAATAATTACTTTTTAAAAATTTATTAAAATTCTTTATTATTGCTAATCCATCTAATTTTAATTGATTTAATTTAAAACCTCTAATTGATTGTATTGCTAAATTTGAAGTTTTTTTAAATAATGGAGATAAAAGTAATTCAATAAAAACTAATCTTTTTTCTCTTAAATCAACAAAACTCTTATGTTCATTTTTTAATATGATTTCAAATAATTTTATAATTGTTGAAGTTAAATTAACTTGTTCATATGAAATATTGTAACAGGTACTAATAACATATTTAGTATATTTATCAAACATCAATTTATTAAAGTAATCAATAATTGAACTAGTTGTTTGTTTACATGGTATTCGATTATAAAAATAATTAATAACATTAGCTTCAGTTTCATTAATCATTTTAAATTTTTTATTAAATTTCATAGGTATAAAATTTATAAAATCTGTGATTATATCTTTATTATTAACATTATTATATTTGAACAATAATAAAAATAAATGAATTGGTATATTTATTCCTGTAAATGTTACTACATTTTTTTTAAAATTAAATGTAAGTGAATTAAATAAAGTTGTAATCATTGCAGATTCTTTTTTAACTATTAATGGTTTATCTAATAAATACATTGATGGTGCATAAAAATTATCATTCAATAAAAAAAAATTATCAAAAAATAATTTTGGAATTTGAAGATTAAAAAATAATTGGGCTTCAGAGTTTTCTTCAGTATTATTTATAACATTTACTTTTAAATTTTTAACGGCAGAATAATGTAAATTATTATATTCAATTTTATCTTCAAATGAAATATCTGATATTGTTAAATAATTATTTGATTGAGATGAAATATATTCAACACATAATTCAGCAAAACTTGGGATCAATTCATATTGTTTTTTACGAAAGTTTTCAATAGAATCTTTTGTTAATTTAAAAGGTTTTTTTTGTGATAAATTCAATTTCTTTTCCTTTACTTATATTATTTCTATATAAATTATGAAAAATTATTTTTAAAAATAAAAAATTATTAAAATAAAAATCGAAAATTATTCTTCGATTTTTTTAATTAATAATTACATAGCCAAAAATATAACCATTAAACAATATATTATAACTCCAATTCCAATTGAACTTATAATATCAATAATTAATTGACGTAAATTATTTTCCATTTTTTTCTCCTTTAATTTTATGTATTGATATCATACTTATTATATTATTTCTATATACAATTATCAAATATAAAATTTCGTGGGATCGATTAAAATCCCACGAAAATACCATATTTTTTGTTAAGTTAGTCTTTCTTAATCAGATCACTATAGAAGTTCGTTTATATTAATTTCTTTTCATCAATTAATCGAATTGCGATCATTGGATGATTTGGAGTTAATTTCATTGCGGTTTTTAAATCACCAACACATATATCAATATGTTTACCTGGAATATTTTTATTCATTCGATCAGTGGCATGAAATACTCCCAATCCATCAATATAAATCTTTTGTCCTAACCAACCAGCGTGAACTAATTCAGAAGATAATGCAATAGTATAACCAGGAATTGGTTTATTCATAGTTGCTGTTTTATCTGATTGACTATCAGAATTTATACCTCCAATATGAGGAACATAATATGTAACTTTAACTTGGTAAATATTATTCTTTTCAATATTGTTTCTTAGAGAAACATATTGTTCATCCATTTTAATAATTTTTTGAGATACAATTTCAGATATTGATGTTAAACTTTTAATTGATGTATGTTGTTTAATTATTATAATATTTAATTTATTAATCTTATCATTAAGATTAATGTGACTAAATACAATAAATGTAGTTAAACTAAATACAATCATAGAAAATAATAAAAATTTGTAATTTTCAATAACTTTAACTTGTCTTTTAACAGTTGGTAAAAAACGATCCATTCTAGTCTCCTTTGTTAATATTTTATATAATGATAAGTGAACTATTTTATTATTTCTATATAAAATTTTTGAAAATAAATTTCGAGGTTCTTTCGAACCTCGAATATTTTTTACTTTAATTATTCTTCAATTTCATCATCTGATTCTTCATCAGAATAACTATCTGGACAAAATGCCATTCGTGGTTTTCGACATTCACCAGAATTTTCACCTCCAACTATTTCATATGGACAACCAGACCCATAACACATAATATAATTTCCTTTTTAATCTTTTAAAAAATCAATTGTTGTATTAACAACATTTTTAGTTTGACTTGTAATTTTAATATCTTCGGGAAAATCATATTCTCCACGAGTTACCATTTGTTTTACAAGATCACGTTTTCCTTGAATCCAATCTGATTTAACTGTCATAAATTCTTTAAGTGCTTTTTCACACCCGCCTGCTAGTATACCTTCTATTTCCATCTGCATTATATTCGAGAAAGATCGCTATTTCTTCCTCCGCAGCATTACCTGCAGCTATATGTTTCCATATAGATTAGACTATATCTTCATCCTTTGATTTTAATTATTTTCAAAAATCTTATTTTTTAGAATAATTGTTAATTTGATATTGACCAATTCGACATACACAATCTGAAGAATCTTCAATTTGTGTATGTTTATAACATGGGGTTTCTTTATACCATTCATAATCATGAATAGCACATGAATATTTACCTGGAGTATTTCCAATCAAATGTTTACATGGTTTACCTTTACCTAAATGACCAATTAAATTATCTTCACATAATCCTTTTTTAGGATCATCAACAATAACAACCATATAATTAATACAACAATATCCACATTTTAAACATTTCATAATATTCCTTTATTTTTTACAAATTACTTAATATAATATGGTGAACTACCTAGCGCAGAGCGCCAGGCTTACTATTATCGTCTAGAAGACGAATCTTAAGTGATAATAGTCATTATGACCGCTGTCCCATCGGCCGTTTTTGTTATTAGAAAGATTAATTTTTCTATAAGGATGCTCCCCGTTTCCACTCGCTTGAGTGTACTTCCTTTCGGAATAGTCGTTGCACGTTCCCTTTAGCGTAAGGGCTTCGCTCAGGATTGTCCTCGCCATTTTTTGCGTTAGGATATTCCCTGATTTAAAGGAGTTTTTCGACATACATTACTGTATGAAGCGGCCAATATTAACCGAGTTTACTTCCACCATCAACAGCTCGACCTCGAACTGGTTGTTGACTTATACTTTTTAAATTTCCAAGATCGCGTGCTGTAATAATCTTAGATGTTATTTTAAATAATTTTTGAATATACATTGATGAACAAAATATATTTTTAATAATTGTATCTTTTTTAGTATATGATGATTTTACTTTCATCATATCTTCCATATATTCAATTAGTTCTTTTTTAATAAACAAATCTTCTTGTGGATTAACTCCATGTTTAATAATATTTCTTAAATTAATTTCAGAAAATGATGGAGCTTCAATATATAAATTATGTTTTTGTACATCATCAATAAATTGATTTCTAAAATTTTCATCATCTAATTGAATAATTAAATTATTTATGCGTTTAGTATAATTAGGACTATTTAAATAACGAATAATATTATTATTCAACCATTTAATTTGTTCTTGAGTTTCTTCTGGGTTTTCTTTAATTATATCACTGCAGCGCTTTACATTTTTAGCTATTACCATTTCGCTAATTTGTCCAAGATTCATTCTTGAAAATACCGAAAAAGGATTATTAATATAATCAATTGGTGTTTGATCTTGAACTGTTGTAATTCGTAAATCATCTGGAATGATACAGGAGATCACACCCTTACCAGCATATCTATTCGCGTATTTCTCGCCCATAGCGCTAATATCTTCTTTAATAACTTCAAATTCAAGTATATAAACTGCATCACGTAAATCTAAATTTCCACGTTCTTTACTATTATCAGTATATACATAATGCTCTTTAATTGTTTTATGAATAAATTCTTGATTAAAAATATTTTTTAACTCATCAAATTTATTCATAACATATTCACCATAATTTGTACATAATTGATCAAGAACTTTTTGAAGTTCTTTATCTAACAAATTAATATTTTTTTTTAATCTGTGAATTTTAAAACCATTAATATAACCGTTTTTAATTTTACTCTTAATTTTATTTTTGATTAATTTTGAATTACCTTGATGTTCCATATTAATTAAATCCGATACATTCATATTTTTTAAAATATTTTTAATATTAGATTTAATTCCTGATGGATTACTATTTTTTAAATATTGCATATTCTTAGGAATAAAACTACTACATATTACATCTTCATCAATTTTTTGACCAACTCCTGGAAAATATTGAAATGAATTTTGAATATCATTATAATATTTTTGTAAAATAGTATATTCCTGAATAATTACATAAACTCGATCAATATATTGTACTTGAGTTGTATTTATAAAATTTTCGGATACAACAATAGCATCTTCATGATTAAATGAGAAAAATGGCATATATGCAACTTGAGTGTTATAACCAAATGTTGGTATACCATTAATAAAATTATCATATTCATAAATAATATCATATTTCTTAAAAATAGTATTTTGTGGTAAACTAAATCTAAGTTTAGATGCATAGTTTGCACTACATTTTTTAAATGGTGATATTTTGTAAGTTTTTAATGTTTTAATATTATCATAACCTATTATAATAATATTTCCATCATTAAAATGAACCTTGCCGTTATCTTTAGCAAAAAGTATTCCCATATGACTATTATAACTCAAATTATTATATTCCTCTGAGCATACATATGGAATATCACAATTTGGAGTAGTTAAAGATTGTTGAACTTGTTTAGAGCTCATTTGTAATCTTGTACTATCGGTTTGTGATATAAATGGTATTCCGGATAAATTAATTGAAGTTATCATTTTGATTTTCTTTTACTATAGTAATAATTAAAAATATAACTGTGATTAAAATTGCAATAGAACTAAAAAATGAAAATAATGGAAAAGCTAGTATAAAAACAAATAATAAATAAAAACATAATATTAAAACTGTAATGCTTATTGTTGAATATAAATATATAACTATATCATCTTTATATTGTTTCATATTTTTATACCACGTTTAATTTTTTGTATTAATTCATTTCCATCTTGTAGATTAATTGAAAATCCTGCAGCTTTAGAATGTCCTCCTCCTCCAAATTGTTGTACAATTTTTCCAACATCAATATCATTTCGAATACATCGTATCGAAAAACCTTTTGTATTATTAACTAAATCATCAAAATAACTTAATGCAATATCATATTTTTGTTCACGACACATATAATTTAATATATCACTATTAATTTCACTAATAGTATTATTAAAAATACATGTTTTATAACCATTTAATTTACCACTAATAAATTTTTTTGTAGATCTTTGTATCTGGTCATTCTTTTTTTCAATGAAAATTTTACCAACTTCATTTATTATTTCTTGTAGTTTATCATCTTTAATATCTGTATTTAAAAGTTGTTTATTAAAAATAAAACATTTTAAAAATTTATAATTTTTCCATAATAATTTATAAACAAATTCACGAAAATATATTATTTTAAAATCATCAAATTTCCAAAGATCTAAATTATTTATATAGTTAATATATGTATTTGCTTCTATATTTGGATTTAACATTTCCCATGTAAGTAAAATTGCAGCTTTTTGACCTGTAAAATCAAAATTAAAAAAGTAATTTTTTGTTCGATCATTAATAATAGCTGTATTTTGTATTGAAACTTGTTTTTCATTTAAATACGTTTCAACATCTTTTACTGTATTTTGAATTGTTGGATGATGATCGCACCAAAAAACTTTTTGTGAATTATCAATTAACCATTTCATTTCTTTTGTTTTTAATGAAAAATCTAATACAAAAACCCATAATGAATCAGTTTTATTTATTTGATTTATTGTTTGTTGTATATAATTAAAGTTATATACATTATAATTAACTGGAATTGTTTTTGTATTAATATAAAAATTTTGTTCTTCTAACCATTTAATTGCAACTACTGCTGATCCATAACCATCAAGATCACTCGAATGATGCAATATAAGAGCTGTAAGCATTATTTTCTCCCTTCAAATTTAACATATTTATTACATACAGAATCATAATCATTCACAATTCCTTTTTTATTTGAACATTTACCTCGAATAACTTCAATTTCTCCTCGAACTTTGACTTCATAAGAAGCTTTCCAAAATTTACATGTCCAACATTCTGCATCAATTATTTTTGGATTATCATTTGATGTAAATAATGTTACTCCATCCGAATATCCATCATCAATTCCGTTACTCATAATATTTTCTCCATTGGTGAACTACCTAGCGCAGAGCGCCAGGTTTTCTATATTGATTAAAATAAAAAATAAAATCTTGTATTAGATTTCAGGTTTATTTTTATTATTTCTATATATAAAAAGTGAATAAAAATAAAAGGCGAGACCATTAAGATCTCGCCGTTAAAAATTATTTTAAAGTTCTCCAAACCATATTCTTTCATATATGGTCATCTTTTCCTTATCATATTCTAAATCTTTAAATTCATTTGATAAGTTTTTAATACTTTCTTTATTTGGTTCATAAAGTAAACCTAATAAATTACTAATAAATTTACTAATTCCTTTATCTCCTAGTTTAATTTGAATCTTTTTATCCTGATTATATCGCCAAAATTCTTTATGTTTTTCATTTGATATAAAAGTATTAGCAAATAACATTTCTACAAAACTACTGTAAGTAACTCCAACACTAAGAATAGCTGACATAAATTCATTATAATATTCACTTGGTGTTTTTGTAATATTATTATGTTTTTTCAGTAATGATTTAACAGTTCTTAATAACGTAATTGTATCCCTATTAATAACTTCAGTAAAAATTTCTTTAAAAATTATTTGATCATTTTTTAAATTAATATTTATATATCCTGGAATATTTGTAATGCTTTTAGGTACTTTATTAATATGTTTACATGTTAAAACAATTTCCCTTGATTTTTGAGAATTATTAACGGCAATATTTATTAGATTTTCTTCAAAATATTTTATGAGGTCATCATCAGTGTCTAATTCTGAAGAGCCAGAAATATGAAACGACCTCATTATAAGTTGAGTTAACCTTTCAATTAAATTCGATCCCGCGACAAGACCGAGATATTTTGTTTTAAAAAATCTAGCGCGGTCTCCGAAACACATTCTGCACATTCGGAGATTTGGTTGTTCACATGTTATTGGTGAACGTATTATAATTTGTTTATTTAAAAGTGAAATAGCTGTTTTATATGTTAATACTTCCCAATCCATACCAGCTCTTAATGGATTTTTATAATATTTTCCAGAAAGAGACATGGCATGGTTTTTATTAAATATAACGGTTTCGATTCCGTGATTTGTTCCACAATCTTCAGCTTTAATTTCAAGAACGGACAATGCCATTACGACAGTTCGTTCAAGATAACCGCTTTGTGGAGTATGACTACTTTTATCTGCAATCTTATTCCTAATTATTTTTCAATAATCATTGGACTATATCTTATAGGTTTTCAAAATACTTCAATCGTTTATCAATACGATGTTGTTCTTTTCGTGTTTTAATTCTATCTTGTTCGACTATTAATTTTTGATACAAATAGTTGAATCTAATAAATTTAATTCGTTGCTCTTTGTTTAATAGATGATTCTTTATAAAAAACTGATTTACATTATCTAATTGTTTTTTAATATTAAGAACCCATTCATTATTGTTTAATTCAATAACTTTACCACTACCAAATCGTTTTTTAATTTTATATAATGTTTTTGGATCATTATTATATATACTAAACTGAAATGTATAAGACTTTTCAGTTTTAGTTATATATAATTTTGATTTATCAGAATCAACTAAACCAAGTATATATTGTGGATGAATTAATTGCATTTTATTTCACCTATTTTTTAATGAATCCAATAGGCGCATGTTCTCCTAAACTTATCATACAATTTAAATTTGGTTCATAACTTCGGCATATCGGAACTCGAATAATTCTAAAACAGTGAGGACATTGAAATATTTCATCTCCACATGCTAGATACCGTTCACAGTGTGATACATAAATATTATATTCCATATTCCACCTTTATATTATTAATTTGTTATTTCTCCTATTTTCACATATAGTCTCTGAGGATCCTCTTTCAAGTTTCCTGCTGATTGTCCAATCTTTATAATTTTAACTTACAGATATAATAAATATTCTATAAGTATATAAAGCTCTAAGGAGTTTCCAGCATATAGTGAAATTTTTAAAGAGCATTGCATATACCCTTTCTTGTTCCAGGACTTCCACGAAAAAATTCTTCTTCTGTCATACCTTTTAATAGATTAGTATTGATAGGATTATCTAAAATAATATTATCCTGATCACTTACATATCCATTATTAATACAACTTTTTGCAAATTGTATTTTATTGAATCTTGATCCTGATTTATATAATTTGTATAGATCACTATCTTGAATATCCTTACTATTTAATGTTCGTTCAATTAATGATTTGTTTAAATAATAACCTAACCAAATATTTTTAAATTTAATCTTTTTAAATAATTGTTCATCAGTTGGTTTAAGTATATTAATCATATCATTAATATTAAGTGTTGGACTATGATCAGTTATAGATGTAAAAATATATAGCATTTTATCAACATAGTCTAATTGTTTATAAAATTTTTCAGAATCACGATTTACTTGTTTATAAATCCACCTACTAATTTCATTAACATTTTTTTTACCAATTTGTTCATTTAAAACTATATGATCAAAACCACACCACTTATTTAATAAAGCATTTCCATAAGTAGTAAAAACTTCTTGATGAGTTAAATATACCGTATCATATAAATGATTATTATACATAGATATTTCTTCATTTAAATTTTGTAAATTACTAATAGTTTGAAATATTTCAAAACTATTAATTTGATCTAAATTAAGAGTTAATATATATGCACCATATAAAGCTTCATGTCGAATGATTGAAAGAAACATTTTATTTTGTTCATAATGAACACGATTTTTTATAAATCCTTTTTCTCTCATTTCTGCTAACGCTTCATTTGTATGAATACAATATAGAGCTGCTGTGTCTCCGTCAAACGTATATTCGAGATAGTTCGTTACACTATCCCCGTACCAAATTATGGTACAGCTAACTCTTTAGAGCTAGTCTAGACTATATCTTCATCTCGTAAGATGTTTCGCGCTTCCACTCACTTGAGTGTACTCCCACAAGGGGATAGTCGTTGAACCTTCTTCCTCTATTTAATAGATAGGAAGCTTGGCTGCTGATTGCCCAATCTTTATCACTTCACTTCATAGTTGTTACTAACTATGTTAGTGGATAAAGCTCTAAGGGGGTTCCAGCAATTCACGAAATTTTACATGAACCATAACAATCCATGTTGAGCGGCTCTAAAGTTAATGGGTTTAATCCAATGGTCTCATCTTCATCATCTTCAGCTGGAACGATTTCGACAACTGGTATAGAGTGCGACCAAAGCGTAGGTTGTCTATTAATGAACATGAGCTTTTGATTATCTTTCGTCTTTTGTTCGATCAAATATATTTACCTCCTTGCTATTTTTAGTAAATTAACAGTTTCTTCTTTCGTATATCGTTTACGATATGTAAAGGTTTTTAAATATTTAATCATAAATTTATTTTTTAGTTCAATTCTTGCCGTTAAAAAATCAATATATGTCTGTATCATAAAACCAATTTAAAAAATCGTTAAATTTATCTTTAATTTCATAATATTCTTTTGTCATATATTGTTCAAGTACTTTATCATAATCAAGTTTTTCAATATTACATAAATAGTATGTAAAATGTAATTTCCATAATTTAAATAATATTTTTTTACTAACTTTCACTTGATAAGGTTTAACACTAATATCAGATCTTACTACAGTTCTTGCACTAAAATCAATAGTTTTACTTAAAATTAAACTTCTAATAAATCCTTCTTTTTTACTAATAATTTCAAATATACTTTCATAAATTAAATCACTATAATATTGATATCTACTAGTAATCCTGTCATATTCCATAATACCATATTCAATGATTTGTTCATTATTTTGTAATCTAAAATTAGTATCTATTAATCCAATCCAATATTCTTCATCAATAGGTATATTAGTTTGTATTAATCGATTAGATTTATTTAATTGTAATATACTAGTATAATGTTTATTTACTTTAGTAATACGAACTGTATTTTCTTTTGATTGATCTATAATAACAGGTCTTATTTCTGGTGGTAAAACTTTAATTTGATGGGTTATAATATTATCATCAAATAATTTTTTAAATTCACTAACTATTGGTAAATCATCTATAAAATTATTTATTAAATATTTCATAATAAGTATTAAAGAATATATACCAGTAATTCTTAATGGTAAAACATAACATGTATTGTGATTTATATTAGATACAATTTCAACACTTTCACCATCTGGACTAATTCCAACATACTTTTCTAATGACATATTTCGATCATTATTAATTGGATCAAGGATATCTTTAACTTTCGATCCAAATAATTTATGAATACGATTAATTTTATTTAATTTAATAATTGGAAAAATAGTTTCAAGTTTTCCAAATGTTACTACACGTAAATTATTTGATCCACATTTAACTCCACAAACATCACATGTTTTTTCTCGATCAATTTTTAAACTTAATCGTCCACATGCACATTTATATGAGTTAACTGGTCCAAATATTTTTTGAGATAATAAACCAGATTCATCTATAGTGTTTTGTTTTCCTA
The DNA here is from genome assembly GCA_029931905.1 of Fidelibacterota bacterium. Taxonomy (GTDB): domain Bacteria; phylum Fidelibacterota; class Fidelibacteria; order Fidelibacterales; family Fidelibacteraceae; genus TCS52. The sequence goes on along the minus strand of JAOZRH010000004.1, from coordinate 12,268 downwards.
TAAACATTTTTGGAGAAGTAACATATCCACCTAATCCACTTACCTGTTTTTCTATCTTTTGTTTATCGTCAGACATTAATTATTCTCAACAGTAAATACAAAAACAGGTTTATTCATTTTCTTCATGGTATCAATCATATTTTTAGTTCCTTTACTTTTACCATTCCAAACTGCAACTAAAGCATCTGCAAACAGTGCCATTTTTTTATTTCGATTATGACCAGCTAATGCATTATACATATTACCTTGTCGATTCTTTTTAATTAATACAGGTTCAGCATTTAAATTATTCCAATCTGCAGGAAACCGATGAATTGGTAAATTAAATTCCGTACCTATTATTTCTCCATATAAATCAACACCTCTAGCTGTTCCTGATACAATTTCAGAAATTTTAAATGGAGTTTCTGTCATAGCTTGACGAACAGTATTAATATCAATTCCATTTCTTGAACCTGCAATGATTGTTTTCACTTTTAAATCTCCTTTTTACTCAGTAAACTATTTAGTGTATCAAATTTTTATATCAAGTGAACTACCCGGCGAAACGACACCATTTACACCTTAATATAATTAATTAAGTTATATAATTTGTCGTCTCAATCGGGCTTACTATTACCATAACTATAGATGGTAATAGTCATTATGACCGCTGTCCCATCGGCCGTTTTTGTTATTAGAAAGAGTTAGCAAACTCTTTTGGATTTGTTATTTCAATTCCTGTTTCGTAAAGTGTGCGGCTAATTCTATCTAAATTTTTAGCCGCGTTTATATCACGATCGTGAATTATATTACAATTTGGACATTTCCATTTTCTCATCGAAATTTTAAGATCAACTATACATCCGCAGTCGCTACATGTTTTCGAAGATGGTAACCATTTCGAAGCGAGAAGAAATATCTTTCCTGCCCACTTGCATTTATATTCGATGAATGTGCGAAGTTGGAACCAAGCGACATCTTGAATATTTCGTGCGAAATCGCCATCTTTTTGTAACATCTGTTGGATATTTAGATCTTCCATCGTAGTGATCTCGAAGTTATCTACGATGTGACGAGATAGCTTGTGATTGAAATCTTTACGGATACATTTGATCTTAAAGTGTAACCTACTAATCTTTTCCTTCAACTGTATCATCGACTTCGAAAATATAATACGACCATATTGATCTTTAATATTCTTTCGAACTTCAAGTTTTCGAGAAAAGATTTGTTGTAGTTTCTTTAACTTCTTTCGATATTTCTCTGTTGGTTTACTTGCGTTGACGAAAGAACCGTCCGCAAGAACTACAGTTGTTTTAAGACCAAGATCAATTCCTGTTGTGCGTATTTGATTTGGTAGACATGTTTGTGTTTCACATTCTACCAATACAGACGCATACCACTTCTGATCTGAATCTTGATATATTGTTGTTGACAGGATACGATTCGCGTTATATATCATTCCAAGTCGCTTCCGCCAATTGTACACACTAAAGAACTTAAATTTGTTAAGTTTAATTCTCCAACATTCATCGAATTCTTGGACACGAATAGAATCATTATTATTCACTAATGAAATCGCGCGTTTCGTTTTGTGAAGTGATTTAAACTTCGGAAACGAAACTTTTCTTCCTTTACGCTTTCCCGATTTACTTTCAAAAAAGTTTTTGAGAGCTGTTGATAGATCTCTTAGTGATCTCTGAAGCGCAGTTGAATCTATTTGTCGAAGCCAACAAGTGTCTTCTTCATATTTAAGTTGAGTTAGTATACCACACATATTATTATATGACATGAACGAATCAAATTCCTCGTAACCTTCTATTTGAAGTGCGAGAAAGTGATTATATACCCAGCGACAAGCGCCTGTTTGACGCATTAGGTCTTGTTCCTGCTGTTTATTAACCTTCAGTCGGAGGCTAATACCTTTCAACAGTGTTGGTTTACGTTGCATTTGTACCTCCTTTTGTAAAACTTGACGATTATATACAAAAACAAAATTAATATATAATAATCTTTTCATCCAAACGAGTCGTTGTATTATATAATTATATATTAAATATAATTATATAATACAACGACTCAATCTGGTTTTCAAGATTAAATAACATACTTAATTGTTTTTGTAATTATTTAGTGAGATTATAAAAAAATCTATTGAATGTTTTATTATTTCTATATATAATTTTTAAAAATAAAAATTATTAAAAAAATGGTAAAGATAAATAACTTTACCATTTTTATTTATTGCCCATTAAGAACATCAACAACATGATTATAAACTTCTTTTTCTTTTTGTTTTTTAATTCCATATTTACTACTTTCACTCATAGCTTTTTTATTATTTTCTTTTTGTTTAATTATACGAGCATCAGATAATTTTTTAATATTTTTTTTAGTAAATACTTCTTGACTTTTTATTGGTAAATTTTTAAGTAAATATGGATCTTGTCTAATTTTTTTTATAAGTGTTGTAGAAGGTCGAAATTTAAATCGAACAACATTAGTTCCAATACGTTTCGAGAATGTTACAAAACTATGAAATTTACCTACTCCTTTAATTGTAGTTGAACCATTTTTAAATGTAGTATCTAAAATTTCAAAAAATAAATTATCGATAATAGACTGAATATTAGTTTCTGGAAATTTCTTTTGTAGTGTATTTAAAATATCTTGTGAAATTTGTATTGGCATAATAAATTATATATCCTTTCTAAATTCTTTAAAAATACATATTGGTTGATTTAATTTAAGTTTAATATTATGTTGTAAAGGTATAATACAAGCAAATTCATTTTTAATATATCGAACATCAATTTGATCTGCTACATTACCTAAAACTTTCATGATATAATTATCACTATTTAATTTAGTATTAACTGGTATATAATAAATTCGTCCAAGCATCATTTGTAATTCATTTTCTGAAACACAACAAACATGTTTTTGGCTTGTTGAAGTTAATATAAAATTAATTTGTTGTCCATCTTTAAATCCAACTTTAATTAATAAATTATCACCAATTTTATATTTAATATCATTAGGGTCGATGTTTACAAAATCTTTTTCTGATTCTGCTATTGTTATTGTTTCCATTATATTTCCTTATATTATATTGTTTACTTAATAAGAGCTGCTAAACGTTTTTGTTCTCTTTGTTTTCGTAATAGCTCTTGTCGATCCATTCGCTGATATGGATCACGTGGATTAAATTTATTCATACTGATTTGTTGTGATAACATCATAAAATTTCGTTGTAGCATAACATTTTGAACTAAACCATAATTTGGAAGTGTTTTTCGTGACCAAATTAAACGAGAAAATCTAACCAAATGTTTACATACCCCAAGAACTTGATTTGGATTTTTCTTTTTTGGTTTATGCATACGAATTGCATACTCAAAATATTCTCGTTCAAGTAATCCATCAACTTTTAGAAGTGGACCAGCAAATTCATATTGAAATGATTGACAACTACATTGAACTTTTATTGGTGATTGTAATTCAAGTTTTCCTTTAATTTTATCTACTTCAATTTTTTGTGCATATTGTGTCGACGAAGTTGAAATGCTTCCTAAACTTAATTTATCTGGTGAATCTTCAACTTGAGCTAATTCGATATTTATATTAGGTATTAAAGTTTCTCGCTTTGAAAATTGACCAGGAAATCGCATTATATCTATAAATTTTAACATAATTATTTCCTTTTTTTTAAAAAAATAAAAAACTTGTATATTTATATTATTTCTATATAAATTATGAAATGAAAAATAAAAAAATTAATTAAGACACACTTAATCGTATGTCTTAATTTTTTAATAATTTATAATATTTCTAATAGCATTCTACTTCAAATATTTCGATCATTTTTTTCTCCTTTAAATTAAATTTAAAATAATAAACATAATCAATTTTTTGATCGTGTTTAAGTTATTTTATTATTTCTATATAAAAAAGAAGAATATAAAAGCGAGGAAATTATTCCTCGCTTCACTCAATTTTACTAACAATGCGATAATCTCTCTCCGCGACAAATTTCGCGGAAATGCTTATGAACTAACGGCATTGTATTCATAAGTAATTCAATTTCTTTGATAGTTTTTTTACCACCAAAGATCGTTTTCAGAAATAACATTGCTTCATTTAGATTTTTCTTTTTCCCTTTAAAAACCATAGCTTTCCCTCATCTCATTAAAATGGTGGTAAATATAATCTTTAATCGAACTTCTGGTTGGATCACTACTATATTCTCCAATCATTGATGGATGATACAATATATTTTCATCATTCTCTTTATATGGATCATATAGTTCGTCGTTGGATCCATTCGGGTTTTCAAATGTTAAATTAAATTCAATTGTCAATGTCTGTCTCCTTTTAAATAAATTATAATAATATTAATAATACTTATATACTTTATTATTTCTATATATAAAAAGTAAATATGAAAAGCGGGAATGAATCCCGCTTTGAGTAAATTTTTAAAATATGAGATCATTAAATATATAATTAATTGTACTTAGAATTTCTGATGTTGTGCGCCAGGTAGTTGACTTAGATTTTTTACCCTTCAATACGTTTAGTTAAATCTTCAATACGTTTAGTTAAATCTTCAATACGTTTAGTTAAATCTTCAATACGTTTAGTTAAATCATCAATTTTTTGATTATCTAACGATTGATTTTCAATTTTAAAACCACCGTGAAATTCAGTTGGTTGTTTATTAGATATTTTTTGTTTGAAGAATTTTGTCGAATCTTGTTTGATTAAATTTTTTGACATTTACTATTCTCCATTAATTTATTTTTTTTGATATTTTGAAATCTTATATTTGTTTTCTTTGAAATACTATTAATATCATTGATGAAACAATCAATATTACTATTTTTTCTTAATTTTTTCAAAATTAATTTTTTTGGTGTATTTTGTTTAATTTGATTCTCCTTATTATATTAAATTGGAAGCCGGAACAAGATTCGAACTTGTATAGACAGCGTCAAAGGCTGTAGTCCTACCATTGAACGATCCGGCCTTAATCTTATATTTCTCTCTATTTACCATGATATTGCCACAATACTGCATTACAGTAATTATGAACTGCTCCAACAGTCATTCCTGTATCATGATCATGATGTAAATGTATTGGGTAATTGAAAAAGTTATTTGGAAATAAATTTTTATTTATAGGCAGACATTGAATACATGAACATGGTTTTTCTTTTAATGATTGCCCACAATAATAACATTTACCTTTTTGATGCTTTATATATTCTTCTCTGACTAATTTACGTTTTCTCCAATGTATAGCATTATAATTTACAGGTAAATTCATTTTATTTCTCCATTACACTAAAAGACTATCTTCAAAAATTTCATTTTTATACATATCATAACTAAAAGGTATCATAATTTGAAATATAATAAATAATATAGTAATATGATCAAATTTATTTATATGTGGTATTTTTTCTTTTAAAATATTATAAAAATTCAAAGTACTTATGTTATCTTTTTGAATCGTGCCGTTATTTAAAACATTTTTAGTTAACAAATCAAATAGATTAACTACAGTTTTAGGAATATTTTTTACACTTAAAATTATACTTGGATCTTTGATATATTTTAAGATATAATGGTAGCTTTTTGTAATAATTCGATTTGAAATTACTTGATATTCCAACAAATTAAATGACAAATTTTCCAAATCTTCCTGTTCCCCCACATTTACAAATAAATTTGGAAGATCATTTGTTTGAGAAGAATTTAGAAAGTTATTGATATTAATAGTTTTTTTCTTTGATAATATTAACGGCGAAGAATCTTTTGTTTTAATATTATTATAATCATTTAATATCGAATTTATAAATTCTTCTTGTGATATAGGTTTTAAATGGTGATATTTTTCACTTATTTCTTTTAATTTTTCTTCATGAATAAAATCAATTTTATCTTCTGTAATTTTATTTTTTTGATAACAAAATTTAATTTTTTCTTTAAAAACTAAAAAGATTTCATTTGTTTCTAATAAACGATTCATTATATTAGCTTGTAAATTTAAATTAATTAATATTTCATCAAGTCTAGACATTGTATAATCTGGATTTGTTTTCATAAAATTACATATTGTATAAATAAAAATTAAATATAAAATCATATTTAAATAAAATGAATTTGTATTATATTGTTTATCTAAAATCATTTGATATAGTTTTAAAAGATTGTGTGAAATCTGATTTGAATGATTATTATTTGATATAATCAAACTTTTAATATAATCACAATTAATTCCATAACTATTAATAATAATATTTGAAAATATTAATTGATTATTTTCAAATTTAATATTAGATATTTGATTATAATTATTAAAGATATTATTTATTAAACTTGTTTTAATTGAATTATCGAAAATTAAATTAAAAATATTTTCTAATTTATCATCAATTTTATGTTCTTTAATTTCAATTTGTTCATGTTCATTAATAATACGTTGCTTTTGTGATTTTTGTTCAACCTCGTTTGATCTCGCCGTTAATAAATTTAATCTCATCATACTTTCTAAAATATTATAATTAGTATAAAAAGAATAAACAAAATTATAAATTGATTTAATATTATATAAACTTATTGGAATCTGTAATTCTTTATATAATTTAACTTGCATATATTCATCATGTTTTTTTTCTTTATTATTAATAAATTCAAGTGAATCACATAAATCTTCACATTCTTTTAAATTAAAAATTTTAGAATTAACTAACTCATTACTACAAGTTTTCAATAAGTTTTTATTAGTTGAATTATTTATACACATACTATAAATATTTTCTAATACTTTACTATCAGTCGAAATAATTCTAAAATATTCAACTTTTAATTCTAAATTTTCTAAATCTTTATTGATACTTAGTTTAATAAGCCCATATGTGTTATCATTTAGAATAATAAATATATGTTTATTACTTAAATTCACATCTTTCTCCTTTTTTAAAAATATTTAATAAAATAGAAAAAAATACTTAAAAAAGTATCTTTTTCTATTTTTAAGAATTTATGAAAAAAATTCTTTGAACGTGTTTATATTATTGAGCCCTAATAAACTTTTTTAGATCGAATTGTTCGGTATCGATCATTTTATTATTTCTATATAAAAAATGTAATTATAAAATAATTTATTTAAGGTATTGGTATCCATCGCATTCTATAAGTTCTTCTGTTAAGTTTATTTAACCATTCATTATGTTTTCCAACAGAAAGAATTAAAATTCTTATTTGTTTTTTATATCCAGGAGGATTATAATCATATCGAATATAAAAATCACCAACTTGTCGTTCAATAGGTGTTGATTTATTTTTATATCCGATCCAATATTGTGGTTTTGAATAATTAGAACTACCACCTCCTATTATTCGAATAGGTTTTTCATTATATTTTAAAATAAATGATGAAAATGATAAATTAACATTAGAAATAGCTGCTGCAAAAGCAGTTTCTAATATTTTTATTCTAGCCTCTTTTTGAATATTTATATATTTAGGTATTGCAACGGAAGCAAGAATACCAAGAATAATAAGTACCGTAATAATTTCAATTAATGTAAATCCTTTTTCAGTCATGTATTTAAATCTCATTTTTCACCTTATCTCTTTAATAATTTAATTATCAGTTAAATTCTTAATGCTCTATACCAGGTAGTTGAATAGTTTACTAATTAATAATAAAAATAATGTAAATTTTTAAAAAAATAGTATTTTTATGCTCTTTTTCACGAAAAAAGCACTTCTTTTTTTATATTCACGATTTACATATAGAAATAATAATAGTAGAAATGAAGCAATTCTTTCTCAAGGTAATTATCTAGCGATAATTAACCTCTTTGGATCTCTTCTGAGATTGCAAAGTGTTCCAGCGATTTGAGGAGAGATCTTCCATATATATAACTTCGGTTATATGTGTGGAAGATTTCTTCTTTTTTTGTTATTATTTTTACGTGAATTACTTAACGCAAAGAACCAGGATTTCTATATTAAGCAAAATAAAAAAATATATCAAGAAAATTATTCTTGATGCAAAGCGGAATTATTATATTATTATATTAAAAAAAACATTATCCCAATTTGGATTAATTTCGCGTAAGTATTTTTTTTAGTATTTAATTGATGATTATGTTTGAGCTTTTTTTTGGGGAATACTCCACCCTCCTCCATATTTATTCTTAATAAATTATACGATTTCATTCGAACGAGGATTCACGAATCTACTTTCGTTTTATTAGGAATTTTTTTAATTTAATTTTATTAATTTAATTTTATCTTTAATACTATCTTATTGACCGCGAATTATTCAACTAAGTATAAATTTAAAATTAAATTAATTTAATTATTTTTTTGAATCTTTTTAAGATTATGATATATTGATCTAATATATAATTAATTTATTGTTTTCTCTCTTTTTACCAGCTTTCGGGAGCTTTTTTCGTAAATCTAAAAATAATACAATAATTTAATTATATATATAACAATTTTATTTAAATTATTTATTAAAATTGTTATATATCGAATTAAATAATATTTTTAGTTTATTATATATGATATTATATAATTTTTAAAGATCATAATTTAATATTAAATAATTATTATTTATTATATATGATATTATATAATTTTTAAAGATCATAATTTAATATTAAATAA
>JAOZRH010000004.1:0-3495 GCA_029931905.1 Fidelibacterota bacterium | reverse complement strand
TTATCATAATTTTTATTATTTTAAATTTCAATAAAATAATTTTATTCTAATCTATATTTAAAATTATGGTTTATTAAGTTTCTTTCTATTTATTTAATATTATTTTTCTTAATCTGTAATTTAATTGTATTTATAATTTTTATTATAAGTTGTTTTTATATAATACTTTAATACCAAATAAATTTCTTTATATCTATTTTAAATATTTTACAATGGTTATTTTCTTTTTTATATTTTAAATTTCAATAAAATAATATAATATTACAAAGCAATATAAATTTCTGATTCGAATTAATTTTTTCGTCGCGAATCATTTTCTAAATCTACAACTTAAATTTTATTTTTATTGTTTTAAGTTTCCTAGCCTTTTATCACTTTAGGCTTTCAATAGACAACTGCACCACTACAACCCCTAATAGTGTTATTCTTGTTACCCCAAATATTATAATTATATTTATAATATATCTATATAAAAGATGAAGGGATGAAAATTTATAGTTGAATTTCAATAATTTTAAAAATAATTTTCAAAATTTAAGATTTAAGTATAAATTTTTTAAAAATTCAGAAATCTAAATTGAGATTATGTTGTCGATTTTGGGATTTTGGGAACTTGTAAATAGTCACTAAAAAACTCAAACAAATTTTAAAAATAATTATCTGAATTTTAAAAATAATTAATATTTTGATACCTTTCTTCAAGTTGATTAGAAAAAAAACGTATTTTGTGATTTAGCAATTATAGGAACTTCGAAATTTTATTTTGTAATTTAGAATTTCTTCAAAATAAAAAGTTTGATTTGTTATAAATAAATTAATTTTTATTAGGCTGAATATTTTTAATATATAATTTGCTTGATTATATATTAATTTTTAAATCACATATAATTAAAAAAATAATTTTACTAAGACCCAATTAAGGATCTTAGTAAAAATTTTTTTTATTTTTGAATTTCTGAATTAACAATTAATATACATACTAATATTATGTGAACTATCTAATGTAGAGCGCCAAACTTTTCATATCAAATAAATTTTTCAAGCGAATCTCGCCGTTAAAAATTATTTAATTTCTTTCATAAGGTAAAACTAACCATTTATTTTTAGCAAATTGTTGTCCCCAAACAAATTCAACATTTTTTTCCAAATCAATAATCTCTCTGTTAAATTTATTATTTTTATTATAAACCGCAGCTAAAATAATATCTTTATCATTTCCTTTACAATATTTATGATATACATATTTCATTGAATCACCACTATTAATTAAATTATCAATAATTAATAGTGGTTTATTATTAACTATTCGGATCTCTTTAATATCTTGATAAACAATAATATTATTATCCTTATAATTTTTAATACCTATACTATAAATATTATTTTGTACATTTGTCATATGACTAATCATTACAGCTGGTATTGATCCTCCACGATTAATACTAATTATATTAAATGATTGATATACCCTTAATATACTTGATAGTTTTGCATACAATTTACGAATGTCACTAATATATGATATCCAATCAATATTTATTTTATTTCCTTTAATCATTATTTTCAAATCTCCTTTTTACTATTTGAATAAAAAATGCCTCTTGAACCCAATGTCCAAGAGGCATAAAAACAAAGAAAACTATAAATGATTCAAAGTAAATTATTTTACTTCAAATTATTATTTCTATATATAAATGTCGAATATTAAAAAAAGTAAAAATGAGATTCATTTACGAATCTCATTTTTTTGTTAGTTTTAATTAAATTTATTTTTTAATATTGGGTATTGATCAAAATCAATTTTTGTAATAATATTTTCAGGTAATGTTTCACCGGCAAGATAATACATACCTTCACATTTAATACCAATAACTTTTTGTTTATCCATTATAATATCAAAATGACTACATTGTTTGATTGTATATGTTTTTTGAACAATTAATTTTGAAATAAAACCAATGATTATATGGAGTAAATTAATTAATAATTTTTTCATATTAATCCTTTAGATAAATAACGGCAAGATTCTTTTAAACTATACCATTATTATTTCTTTATAATTTTTGAACTTTTTCATAAAAGTTTTGATCCATCCAACTACCACGAGTTTCTGTAGTAGTATAATACTCTCGAAACTTTTTCATGGTATTTAAATAAACACTTTTATCACCATTATTTTGAATCATAATTTCAACAACTGCAATTTTTGATTTAAAGATGTCAATTAAATATTTAAGACTATCAACTTGTTCTTTATTTAATTGAACCACAGTAATTAAATCTTCACATGACCAAATTACTAATTTTGATATTGCAGCTGATAAAAAATATTGTTCATATATAAAATTCAATTTAGCCCATTTTTCATATTCTAAATATATTGAAGTAGTAAATATATCTACAATATTTGATTGATCAATTAAATATTTATATTGTGTTTGAAATTCAATATCATCTAGTCCAAGAAATAAATATTCAAATTGTATATCTCTTTGTTTATCATCTTTTATATAATATTTTTTTTGTATTACATTTGCTTCTATACTATAACAAGTTGAAGTTAATATTAATCCAATAATAATATATATAGTAACACTTACAAATTTTTTCATTTTTTTCTCCTTAAATAATTAAAATTTATTTTTTATTATTTTTTCAAATATAAAACGGCAAGATTCTTTTGATTCTACTAGTGAAAATATTTTTAAACACTCGATAAACAATAATAATTCCATACATTTGGATATTTTTTAATATCAATATATTGAATAGCATCTAAATTTTCTCGAACAGCTTCTAAACAAACTTGTTCACTTGGATTATTAATATATTGTATACTATATCCATCTTTTCGAACTGCTTCTAGACACATTTCTTCACTTGGGCTATTAATATATATTATACTATAATCGTTTTGACAAATTACTTCTAAACAAACTTTTTCACTTGGATTTTTTATATATATTATATTATATCCATTTTGACGAACTGCTTCTAAACATATTTTTTCACTTGGATTATTAATATATTGTATACTATATCCATTTTGACGAACTGCTTCTAGACACATTTCTTCACTTGGATTCTTTATATACATTATACTATTTCCATCTTCTCGAACTGCTTCTAAACACATTTCTTCACTTGGATTATCGATATATTGTATATTGTATCCATTTTGACGAACCGCTTCTAAACAAACTTCTTCACTTGGATTATTTATATACATTATATTATGTCCATCTTCTCGAACTGTTTCCAGACATATTTTATTATTGGGTTTTTCAATATATACTATATTATATCCATCTTCACGAACTGCTTTTAAACAATATTCTTCGTTTTCCCATTTCTCGAACCATTCTTTAGTATATTTCATTTATATTTCCTTTGATATTTTTTAAATTATCGATATTTGATAGTATTGCCATACATTTGGATATTTTTTAATATCAATATATTGAATAGCATCTAAATTTTCTCGAACAGCTTCTA
>JAOZRH010000202.1:1177-3513 GCA_029931905.1 Fidelibacterota bacterium | reverse complement strand
TGAAAATATTTAATAAGGTTGGTTTATTTGGTTAACAATTTTCTATTAAGGTTAAATACAAGAAAATAAGGTTTTGGAAAAATATTGAATTGCCACTATCTTTAGATAGTGGATTACAAATTTAAAAAACTATACGGCTTTAGCCGAATGGATTGTTTATAGCAGCGAGGGAGCAAGCTCCCTTGTCTTTTTTACATTAATTATTATCCACGAGTTAAAACTCGTGGCAATTCAAGTTTAGTTCAACTGCTTCGCAGATTTTATAATACTAATTTAAATGATTATAATAAAAAAAACCCCTCAAAAAATTGAGAGGTTTTTGTACGCCCGGAAGGATTCGAACCCTCAGCCTCCTGGTCCGTAGCCAGACGATCTATCCAGTTGATCTACGGGCGCATTTGCTATTTTTTATGATTGTCTCATTATGCATATGATTGTAGCACGTACGGGAGTTGAACCCGTGTTGCCGACTTGAGAGGCCAGTGTCCTAACCGCTAGACTAACGCGCCAAATAAGTTTTTCATAATGGCTGGGTCGCAGGGAGTTGAACCCCGATTATATGAGCCAGAGTCATATGTCCTGCCATTAGACGACAACCCATTTTCAAAAAGCCTTTAAATATAATTATTTATTTCATAATAACAAATATTTTTTTTAAATTAATAACGATTTAAATTTGATAAATGGAATAAAATAAAAAATAGTAATAAGTATAAAATATTTCACAAGGTTAAATGCAAAATAAAAGAAAATTAGCAAAAACAATTTCAAAAATAGAAAATGAACATTCAGATTATGAAACTATTTTAAAAAATGCTTGGAAAAAAAATATAGGTTCAGCTTATAGAATTGGAATTACAGGACCTCCCGGTGCTGGAAAAAGTACTTTAGTAAATCAATTAGCACTACAATTAAGTGAACAAAATTTAAAAATTGCTATTGTTTCTGTAGATCCAAGCTCTCCATTTAGCGGTGGTGCAATACTTGGAGATAGAATTAGAATGAGAGAGCTAGCATTAAAACCCAACATATTCATTCGCTCATTAGCTACTCGTGGAAGTTTAGGCGGACTAAGTATAAAAACACAAGATATTTGCGATGTTATTGATAGTTTTGGGTATGACATTATTCTAATAGAAACTGTTGGTATTGGACAAATTGAGCTTGATATAGTTGATGCATCAGATATAACTGTCGTTGTACTTGTTCCCGAATCTGGTGACGATATTCAATCAATGAAATCTGGTTTAATGGAAATTGGTGATATATTTGTGATAAATAAAGCAGATAGAGATGGAGCCAATAGTTTAGCAATAAATGTAAGTTCTATGCTACAACTAAAACAACAATTTAAAAAAATAAAGAATTATAATATTCCTGTAATCAAAACAATTGCAACAAAAAATGAAAATATTGATTTACTTTTAGAACAAGTTTTAAAATACAAAACTATACTAAAAAACAATAACAATTGGTATTTAGCAAGAAAAAAAAGAGTTGAAAATAAAATAAATGAGTTAATATTCTCACGAGTTATAGATAATTTTTGGACTAATGAAAGAAAAATATTACTTCAAGACAATCTTAATAAAAATAATATCTCTAAAAATACACCACACCGGATATTTGAAAAACTGTTAAATATAAAATGAAAAACAATAAAAATACAAAAAAAATGACATTCTTCAATCATTTAGAAGAATTAAGATGGCATCTTTTGAAAATAATTAGTTCTGTAATTGTTTCCTCAATTATTGCTTTTTATTTGCTGATAAATATTAATAATTCTTTGGATAGATGAAATATTTTTATTATATTTACTCGTAAAATAATGGAGAAATGATGAAAAATAATAAACTTTTAAAGACAATATTGATACTTTCAATAATTATATTAATAATTGGTTGTGGTAGTAATGAAGTGATAAAAGAAGAACCTGTTATAGAAAAAAAAGCAGTTGAAACTGAAAAACCAGTTGAAGAAGTAAAAGAAATTACAAAACCAAAACCAATTGAAAAAATTGAACCAGTTGAAGAAGTTAAAATAGTACCACAACCTTCCCCCGAATTGCCTGATAGTGTTATGGTTATGTATATGACAAAACAAGATGATTGGTTGTCAAAAATTGCAATTAGTGAATATGGTGAAGTTACAATGTGGCGATCAATATGGAAGTGGAATTATGAAGAAATTGGTGATAATCCAAATATAATTTATCCATACAAAGAATTCAATTTAAAAAAACCAAGAGAAACTGCGAAAGATATTGAATATGAACTTGTTGATTATACGGTTAAACAAGGCGATACACTTTGGTCTATTTCAAAAAACAAATA
>JAOZRH010000202.1:0-1077 GCA_029931905.1 Fidelibacterota bacterium | reverse complement strand
AAATACTATATATAATTCTGTTAAATTTATAAATAGCATAGCATTTTATAAAACATATCTTTTTAATAAAAATAGTAAAATTACAAATATTACACCCAATATTTTAAACACATACACCATAAAATCAGACTATAACACAAACACAGCGTCTGGTACAGCTTCTATAATATATAATAAAAACAATAAATTAGTATTCTTAACCTGTGCACATATAGTTGATTTTCCAGATACAATTTATAGTTACTATAAAATAAATAATAGAAATTATATTGAGAGTGTTTCAATAAAAGAACGACAAGAAAACTATATTAATGACTTAATAGATGGAAATAAAATCGAAATTTTGGTTTCTGACAAAGAGAAAGATATTGCACTTTTAACAAAAAAAATATCAAACAATACACAATATACAGTTCTAAATCGAATATTTTATAATAAAAAAGAAATAGATATTGGAACAATGATATATATATTTGGCTATCCAAAAGGAAAACAAATGTTAACTCAAGGAATAGTTGGAAATGTAAAAAAAGATAATTACATTGTTGATTCCAATTTTAACAGAGGTCAAAGTGGTGGAATGGTATTTATTACAAAATCAGATTATCCGAACTTTGAATTATTGGGAATGGCAAAATCAACGGCCGCAGATTTTCACTTATTATTAACACCATTAGACAACTATCAATTAAAAAAATATGACATTACAATTCCATATAGCGACAATGTTTATATAAAAAACTATGCTTTTATCAACCCCGGATTAACTAATGTAATTCCAATAAAAATAATTAACCAATTTTTAAGAAATAACAGGAAATTGTTAAAAAATAATAATTTTTTATTAGACGATTTCTTTAAATAAATTCGAAATATTAATAACTAAATTATAATTAGTCAGCTAATCTATCCTTTTCTTCTTTCGTTAGTTTATCATATCCTTCTTTTCTTAGTTTTTCTAAGATTTGATCAATATCTAATTGTGAATTCTTTTTTCTATATTTTTCTCTTTTTTTTGCATTTATTTGAATAATTAGATCATTAAGCATTTTTTTAAAGTTTTCTATAATAAAAATA
>JAOZRH010000201.1 GCA_029931905.1 Fidelibacterota bacterium | reverse complement strand
CTAAATTTTCTCGAACTGCTTCTAGACATATTTCTTCACTTGGATTATCAATATATTTTATACTATATCCATTTTCTCGAACCGCTTCCAAACATATTTTTTTACTTGGATTATTAATATATACTATACTATTTCCATTTTGACGAATCGCTTTTAGACATATTTCTTCACTTGGATTTTTTATATACATTATACTATTTCCATCTTCTCGAACTGCTTCTAGACACATTTTTTCAGTCGGATTTTTTATGTATTGTATACTATATCCATCTTCATGAATCATTTTCAAACAATATTCTTCATCTTCCCATTTCTCGAACCATTTTTTAGTATATTTCATTTTCTTTTCCTTTAAAAATAAAAAATAAATTAGTTTCTTTACTATTTCTATATATAATTTTTAAATATAAAACGGTAAGATTCTTTCGAATCCTACCGTTAAAATTATTTTTAAACTACCGATTTTTGATAGTAATCCCATATTTTTGGATATTTTTTAATATCAATATATTGAATTGAATCTAAATTTTTTCGAACTGCTTCTAGACACATTTCTTCACTTGGATTCTTTATATATAGTATACCATATCCATTTTGACGAACCGCCTCCAGACACATTTCTTCACTTGGATTTTCAATATAAACTATACTATATCCATTTTGACGAACTGCTTCTAGACACATTTCTTCATTTGGATCCTTTATATACATTATACTATTTCCATCTTCTCGAACCGCTTCTAGACACATTTCTTCACTTGGATCCTTTATAAACATTATACTATATCCATTTTTTCGAATTGCTTCTAGACATATTTTTTCAGTCGGATTTTTTATATATTGTA
The DNA here is from genome assembly GCA_029931905.1 of Fidelibacterota bacterium. Taxonomy (GTDB): domain Bacteria; phylum Fidelibacterota; class Fidelibacteria; order Fidelibacterales; family Fidelibacteraceae; genus TCS52. The sequence continues at coordinate 2,676 of JAOZRH010000201.1, read as the reverse complement.
TATTAATTCCATCTTTTCGAACTGATTCTAAGCAAACTTCTTCAGTTGGATTTTTTATATATTGTATATTATATTCATCTTTTTGAATCATTTTCCAACAGTATTCTTCATCTTCCCATTTCTCGAACCATTCTTTAGTATATTTCATTTAGATTTCCTTTGAATCTTGCCGTTAATTAAACTACCTAGCGCAGAGCACCAGGATTTCTATATTGATTAAAAATTATTAATTAACATTTTTTGACTTTCTAATTTAATTTTTGTCTTTAAATATTTTGGATATTTTATTTGTTTATTATTAATATTCTTATTAATAAATTTTACCATTTGTAAAATGAATTTATTATTTAAATTTAATTTATTATCATTTACTATCATCTGATATATTTGTTTAATATTAATATTTAATATTTTTAATGAATTTTTAGTTTCATCTACAATTGAATCTGCAAAATACCACTTAAATATTTCTATATTTTTAATATATAATATTGTTTTATTATTAAAATTTAATGGATCAGATGTATAAAAATTAATCACACACTCTTCGCCGTTAAAAAATTTAACTAACTCCTCAGTTTTATTATAACTTCCAATTCGACCTTTTCTAATAAAATAAATATTATTTATTAATAAACACTTATCTAAATTTTGATCAACTACTTTAAAATTAAAACCTTTAAGATAAAAATATTCTGTTTCTTCCAATATCCATTTTTTTTTCTTACCAAGCATTTTTAATTTATTAAATCTACATAAAAAATCTATAATTATCTGTCTGCTCCACAAATTATCTTTTAAAAATTCATTGTCCCAATTTTTACAAATATACTTCCAATAAAATACAAAATGTTTAGTTTTATTACGTAATTGAAGTATTTGATATTTAAATTCATTAATTTTATAATTACGATATAAATTTGTAATATTATAATTCAATCCTTTATAAAAATAATGATCTTTTCTAATTGTTATATATTTATATATTTCGTTATAACAAAAATATTTAAGTTGATAATATATTTTATTTGATACATTAAAATTTTCTTTTTTCCAAGCATATATATTTTTTAAATTAATTTTAATTATTTTATTTGATTGATAATGAACTGTTAGTTTAAAATTAATATTATCTTTTTCATATACAAAATGTAATAAATTAAGATTATCACGATCTTTAACATTTTTAATATTTTTAACAAAAAAATCTTTTTTATTAATTTTATTATAATCAACATATTTTGATGGTTTTTTATATATATGATTCATATTTTTCATATTTTCTTTTTCCAAGCATATATTTATTTATATAAATCAATTTTAATTATTCATTAAATAAATAATAATTCCATACTATTGGATACTTATCAATAAATTGAATTAAATTTAAATTTCTTCTTACTGCTTCTAAACACATTTTTTCACTTGGATTTTTTATATATTGTATAACATATTCATTTTCTCGAATCATTTTCCAACAATATTCTTCATTTTTCCATTTTTCGAACCATTCTTTAGTATATTTCATTTTGTTTCCTTTGTTATTTTTTAAACTACCGATATTTGATAGTATTGCCATACCTTTGGGTATTTTTTAATATCAATATATTGAATAGCATCTAAATTTTCTCGAACAGCTTCTAAACAAACTTCTTCACTTGGATTCTTTATAAACATTATACTATATCCATTCTCTCGGATAGATTTAAGACATATTTCTTCATTTGGATTTTCAATATATTGTATACTATTTCCATTTTGACGAACTGCTTCTAGACACATTTCTTCACTTGGATTTTCAATATATACTATATTATATCCATTTTGACGAACTGCTTCTAGACAAACTTCTTCACTTGGATTATTGACATATTGTATACTATGTCCATTTTGACGAATAGCTTCAAGACACATTTCTTCACTTGGATTTTTTATAAATCGTATAATATTTCCATTTTCTCGAACTGCTTCTAAACAAACTTCTTCACTTGGATTTTTTATATATTGTATATTGTATCTATCTTTTCGAATAGTTTCAAAACATATTTCTTTACTTGGGTTATCAATATATTGTATACTATTTCCACTTTGACGAACTGCTTCTAAACAAACTTTTTCACTTGGATTATTAATATACATTATACTATTTCCATCTTCTCGAACTGCTTCTAGATACAATTTTTCACTTGGATTTTTTATATATCGTATAACATTTCCATTTTCTCGAACCGCTTCTATATATATATTTTCACTTGGATTTTTTATAAATCGTATATTATTTCCATTTTGACGAACCGCTTCCAAACATATTTTTTCACTTGGATTATTTATATATTGTATATTATTTCCGTTTTTTCGAATCATTTTCCAATAATATTCTTCATCTTCCCATCTTTCGAACCATTCTTTAGTATATTTCATTTTCTTTTCCTTTGATATTTTTTAAACTACCGATATTTGATAGTATTGCCATACCTTTGGGTATTTTTTAATATCAATATATTGAATTGAATTTAAATTTTCTCGAACAGCTTCTAGACACATTTCTTCACTTGGATTTTTTATAAATATTATACTATTTCCATTTTGACGAACCGCTTCCAAACATATTTTTTCACTTAGATTTTTTATATATTTTATATTATCTCCATTTTGACGAATCGCTTCTAAACAAAT
>JAOZRH010000200.1 GCA_029931905.1 Fidelibacterota bacterium | reverse complement strand
GCAGCACCAGTAGCAATTACTAATGCAGCCATAACCTTATCCAAATCATTGCTAAACAAAACAATTGTCTGTTTATCTTTAATTTTAATTAATTCATTTTTTTCCATAATGTATTGCCTTAAATAATTTTTATCGTTGCAATTATTGTTTCCTGCAATATTTCAATTGCCTCTAACAAATTTCCTGTTTTATTACACCATGCTTCCACATCTACTTTAAATGCTTGATCATTAGCTTTTACTTCCAATATCTGCCCACTATCCATTTCTCTAACTGCCTTCGAAAGTTTTACAATAGGCATTGGGCACACAAGCCCACAACAATCTAAATTTCTATCTACCATAATAAATCCTCCTGAATATTATTAGTTTTCCATAGCCAATTCTTTTGATCTTTTCTTTTCTGCAAATGCAATAAAAGCAATTGCAATGATAATAAATAACAATGAAATCCAATCAATCATAACTGGGAATCTTCCACCAAAAGCAACTGCAAAAATCACAGTTGAAACAGTTCCAGCAATAAGTGATGTTAAACGATTCACTAAACCCGCAAATGTTGCAGTTCTTCCTTTGAACATAAAAATAAACACAGAAAAGAAAGCAACAATTCCAAAAGCTGAACCAACAATCATTGCCCAATACCACCAATGTGCCACTGGTTGAAATATCGCATCGACAAATGGAGTAATTCTATCACCAGTCACACCACCAAGTTTTGCAAATAAAATAATAGCAATAACTACAACGGATAATGTAGTTGTTGAAGCAATTTGTTCTATAGCAAAAAATGATTTGTTATTGTCTTTTTTTGAATCGTGTGGTCTTGTATTTTTATAATAATTCATAATATAAATTCTAATTGCATAAGAAACGATATATGCAGAAAAAACAACCATTACAGGAAGTGAGGCAAAAGGACTTGCTTTTCCATTAGCACCACCACCAAATATTTTAATTCCAATTGCTAAAAGTGCAAATACAACACCAATATTTTCTTCTAAATAAACTTTCTTTTTCAAAAGTCCTTTTTTAATTTGAATTGCATCTACTGCCCTACTAATAATAATTACCGAACCTCGCATCAACACCATCGCAACCATTACAGAAATACCTTTAAATGAATACATTAAAGTTGTTGTTGGGATTATTACTGCAGTAAAAACACCTGAAGGCAAAATATATTTCAATTCAGATGGAACCATATATTTCCCAAATTGTACTCTTCTAATTGAATCAATTCTAAACCATCTTTTTATCAATACAAATGCTGTAACAATCATTGTGCTTGCAAAAGTGCTGTAGAAGAGATATTCCATTCCATTTAATCCTGGCCGTCCTGCACCACTCGATAAGAAAAATTTTACACTTAATCCAGTAATAATATAAAATATAAAATAACCGAAACTAAGTTCACCTAATCTTTTTGTACTATCTAATTTTGTTTGTGTCATTTTTATCCTTTATTCTTTATTTCCCATAATTTCTTAAAACTTTCATCTAAAGCCGGACCTAATTTTTTAAAATCATTCGTCACTTCTGGCATATTGTGTAATACAACATAAGGAATTTTGTGCGTTTTAATTGTAATAAATTCCGAATCGTTTCCTTTAAATTCTTCCCAATCAACTAATTTATACATTTTTTCTAATTTACTATCTGGTAATCCGTGTTCTAAAATTGAATCTGGTCTATCTGGATTAAATCTTCGGCGATTTTTTCTCAATGATTCTTCAAATGGAACATCAATATAAAGAATTGCAGCTTTTTCTAAAATATCATCTGATAAATGTTCAAAAGCAGATTTGTATCCACCATGCTCACTTCCTCTACTAAATTCTAAAATTGAAGTGCAATTGTTCTTATAATCGTCATCTCTAATTTTTTTTGAATATTCTAAAGAAATTCTCTCAATCAATAAATCCCATTGATATTGATGTAAAAAATTTCCATCTTTATCTGTTTGAAATCTTGGTTTTTTCAAAATCTTTTCCAAAATTGCATCATCTTCAAACCAAGTCCACAACATTGGAAAATCGTCAATCTCTTCAAATTCAGAAATATGAAATCTTTTTATTCTCTCTTCTTTTGGTGTTTTTTTAAGAAAATCAATAACTTCACTTTTTCCTGATGCTGGTCTCCCCATCAAAATTATAATTTCAAAATGATTCTTCATTATATCCCCCTTTTATTATTATTTTTCCACAATCATATATAGCTTGTTAATTTATAATTTATTTTTCTATTTCTCAAACAAATTCTTGTTTTTTAATTTATACTACTTTTATTTCACATTTTTTCTAAAATAATTACAAATAATTTAATTATATTTAATAAGAAATAAAAAAGGAGTTATACAAATGAAAAAAATAATAAAATATCTGATATTATTCATGATAACAATTTTTATGATTAGTTGTTCAACAATGAAATATAGAAAAGTGAATATCCCCCCCTCAACTGCAAAATTAAATCAAGAATTAAAAAAACTATATAATGAGTGTAACCTTGATTCTTCTAATTTACAATATGATATTTTTCGTAAAGCAATGATTGGACAAAAATATATTGATTTAAACGATAAGAATATTATTACAATTATTGATTTTTCACAACCTTCAACAGAAAAAAGATTTTTTGTAATCGATCTCGAAAAAAAGAAATTGCTATTCAATACTTTTGTGGCTCACGGAGAAAATTCAGGTGAAAATATTGCAATAGATTTTTCAAATATTAGAAATTCAAGACAAAGTAGTTTAGGATTTTTCAAAACAGGCGAAACATATTCGGGCAGTCACGGCTACTCTATTAGAATTGATGGAATTGAAAAAGGAATAAATAACAAGGCTCGTAAAAGAGATATTGTAATTCATGGTGCAGATTATGTAAGTGAAAAATTTATTTCAAAAAACAATCGTCTTGGAAGAAGTTGGGGTTGTCCAGCCTTACCAATGAATCTTAAAGATGACATAATTGATGCAATTAAAAATGGAAGTTGCATCTTTATTTATGCCAATGATAAAAAATATTTAGAAAATTCCCTCTTTATTGAGTAAAATATACTTTTTTTAAATTTATTTTTAATACTTAAACAATTAATTAAAAAAAACAAAAATATTATTTGCTTTATGCACATATGTTCATTATATTAACCATGAAAATTGAAAAAAGGGAATATAATGCCAAGACATCAAAAAAATAGAATTATTTTTAGTCCACCTATTTATACAGATTTTAAACCTGTTGGAGTAAGAGGAAATACTTTAAATAAAATAGATTTAACAATCGATGAATATGAAGCGATTCGTCTATATGATTATTTTGGTAATGAACATTTAGAAGCATCAAAAAAAATGGAAATATCTCGTTCTACATTTACAAGATTAATAAAAAATGCTCATAAAAAAATAGCAGAATTTCTTATTGAAGGGAAAATATTACAAATAACAGGTGGAAACATACATTTTCGCGAAAATATTATTAAATGTTATTCCTGTGGATATTTTATAAATACAGATTTTGAAAATGAAATCACAGAATGCCCTTCTTGTGGTGGAGAA
>JAOZRH010000199.1 GCA_029931905.1 Fidelibacterota bacterium | reverse complement strand
TATTGAAGGGAAAAGAGGCACTATTCACAACAATTTGAATAATGATAAATAATTTGTATATTATGTGGTATGAGAAAGTATTAAATTATTTTTTAAAACGAATTAATAATGGGGAATTTGAAAATGGTTAAAAAATTAAATATTATTGTTTTTGCATTAATCTTGCTACTCTTCGGTAATCTTTTTGCACAAAGACACACAATTGCCGTATTACAACTAAGTGCAAACGGAATAACCGATATGGAATCAGATGTGTTGACAGAAAGATTACGATCACATTTGGTCAATTTTAAAGAATATCAAGTTTTAGATAGAGACAATATGAATTCTATTTTAGAGGAACAAGGATTTCAACTCTCTGGCTGTACCTCAAGTAAATGTATGGTTGAGGTGGGACAACTTTTGGGTGTAGAATTTATGCTTTCTGGTTCAGTTGGCAAATTTGGGAAAATATATACAATTGATTTAAGAGAAATTGATATTTCCTCAGGAGAAATCGCAAAAACATCCTCTTATGATTTTAAAGGTGAGATGGAAAATTTATTAACTGAAGGAATACAAACATCTTTAATAAGATTATTGGGTACCGATGAGGAAAAAGAAAATCTGAAAAAAACAACAGTAACCGAACAAGAAAATGGAAATGAGTCTACTTTTATGGACTTATTGAGTGTTGAAGATAACGGAAATACTGGCACATTAAACGCATCAATATCTCCGAAAAATGCAAATGTTGATATTAATAACATATTATATTCAACTATTGAAGCATCTAATTTAGAATTACCAATCGGAGAATATAAAATGAAAGTATTCGCAAAAGAACACTCTTCTTTCTCTGAAAATTTTAAAATTAATCAAGGAGAAAGCACCTCAATAACTGTTAAATTAAATTATTTAGGCAACAATAATAAACTTGCTCAATTTAAAAAATCTCGCAAAAAAGGTATAATTTATACATCGATATGTTTTGGTACCGCTTTGCTTTCGGCTGGAATCGCTAGTAGCACATATGATGAATATCAAAAAGCAGAAACAGCAGACGAAGCTAAAAACGCAAGAAAAACAACGGAAGTGTTTGATGGAATTGCGAGTATTTCTTTAGCGAGTGGTGTTGGTTTCTCTGGATACACTATTTATAGACATATAAAATATTTGAAATTAAAAAAGCAAAATTATTAAACCATTAATACTGGAGATAATATAATGACAACAAAAATGAAAAAAATATTAACTTTTATTTTACCTTTATTTATACTTTTCGGATGCGAACATAGTTTTAATAATCCAATTGATCCAGATTCGGAAGAAATACTTAGAACACCAACAAATTTAAGAATTGAACTTGGTCAAAATCATGAACAATTTACTATATATTGGGAAGATAATACTACTTACCACGAAGATTTTGAAATTAGCGTAAAAATTGATGATGGAAACTATAATGTAGAAGCAATAAGCCATGAACCTGCCTATAGCGTTGTTGTTAATTCCTTAGATACAACTAAAAACTATACTTATATGGTTAGAGCAATGTCAAATAATAAATTTTCTGAATTTTCTGAAGAAACCTTTTTGGATTGGAGATCGATTTATCCTTCTGTACCAAACAATCTAATTCTTAGAATTAATTCTGAAGATGATGCAACCCTTTCTTGGGAACCAAATTCCGATTTTACAGAATTATATGTAATTGAATGTAAAAGTGGTGCAAATCCATTTAATGAAGTTGCAACAACAAATCAAACAAGCTATCGCATTACAAATTTAAATACATTTGACCAAGGGACACAATATTTTTTTAGAGTTAGAGCAAAATTTGGCTCAATAATAACATCGGCACCAACTGATATAAAAACTATAGCATTTAATGAATATAGTTACAGCAAGAAACATCACTTTGAAATGGATGCACCAATAACATCTATTGCATTTTCAAACGATGATGAACATTTTGCTGTTGGTAGTTTTAATGGCGATGTTGGAGCATTTTCTACAACAAATGGTGTGTTAGTATGGTTACAAAATCATTCTGCTTCAAAAATAGCAAAAGTTATTGCTAATCCAAATTTGAATAATTTTGCTTCTGCCTCTGATGATGGAAGCATTATGTTATGGGATTTTATGTCAGTAACAAATATCTGGGAGAATGTTGTTGCCTTGGGAGAATCAATAAATGATGTTTGTTACAACAACAGCGGTTCTCTAATTGCAGCAACAACTAACAACCAAACAACTATTTTTAATAATTCCAATAGTAATAAAATATTTGATATTGAGCATTCAACAGATAAAGATATAAAATCAATTGATATTAACAACGATTCTCATCGTTTGCTTTTGGGCTTAATTGATGGTGGTATCGAAATGTGGGATATTGACAATTCCAACCAATTATACAACGATAAATTTGGTGCTGGTATAATAAATGTTGTACAATTTAGCCCAACAATTGACAACCAATTTTTTGCAGTATCTGATTCGCATGTTAATAATATTCAATTATGGGACAATGATGATGATGATGATTTTGGACCAGCACAATGGACCAATACTCTTGGTAGCCTTCCTATTAATTTGGCAAGATATAATGATAATGGAAATATAATTGCTTCCGCTTCAATCTCTAGGCTCGGTTTTTTCCAAAGTAAAACCGGAATAAATATATCGACAAATTTATATGTACCAATAGTTAATATGAAGTTTATTGAAGATACTAAATTATTATTTGTTAATGAAAATGGTGGTATAAAAGTAATGCAAGCAATTGGTAATAATGAAATATTATGGGAAAATGTTACATATCTTTCGCAAACTACTACATCTGCTGTAAGTTCAGACAATCATTTTCTTGCAATTGGAACAAACGATGGTATAATCGAAGTTTATGAAAAAATGGGTTGGTATATTGCAAATTAACAAACAAATCCTCAGAAATTTAGGAAAACACAATCTATGAACAAACTTGTAAAAATTATATTGATAGTATTAATACTCTTATCAACAAATATATTTGCCAATGATGAAAAATCGTTGGTAGGAAAAGATGCCGAATCGTTCTTTTTAAGATCATTACAAGGAAAATCGGTCTATTTTAGTAAAATATTAAAAGAAAAAAATGTGGTTTTGATGTCTTTTTTTGCTACTTGGTGTATTCCCTGTAGATCAGAAATTCCAGAAATTGAAAAAATGACTAACGAGTTATCACAATACAATTTTAAAGTTTATTATCTACATGTTGGTAAAGACAAGGCAAAGGGTAATTTTAGAGAACAAGTAAATAAAATGAAAAGTGATTTGTCAATGACACAACCAATATTATTAGATTTCTATACCAAAGTGGCTGAAAAATACGATGCATTATCATTACCAACAACTGTTTTAATCGGTAAAGATGGTAAAATAAAATACACTCACTCTGGTTATAAAAAAGGCGATGAAATAATTTTAAAAAACAAAATTAAAGAAGCGCTTGGAATTGTTGAAAAAACAAATTTACAAACAGATTCTAATTCCAATAAAATTGATACTACAAGCGATTTCCAAAAAAATATATTAAA
>JAOZRH010000198.1 GCA_029931905.1 Fidelibacterota bacterium | reverse complement strand
AAAAAGCTCAATATTTCTATTGAGCTTTTTTAAATTATCTGAGTGTTTTATCAATTAGAATTACTACTAAAAAACAAAACTCGTTTCAATGTTCATAACTTTAACAGCTTCTTTATCGCTATCAATTTTACCATCTCCGTCATTATCACGATAAGTTTGCATAAAGTTCCAATATAGATTTACACCATCACTAATAGCAATACCAACCTTATATCCTAAAACCGTATTTACAGTTGGATTTTTAAAATCAAACGGATTATCTTCATTATCTCTTTCATAATAAGCAGTAGCCTCTGCAAGTTTAGGAATTAATCCTTCTTTGATAGTTGCACCAGCATGAAATGTTTTAATATTATCAGCACCATCAACAGCCATATCCATATATGAAGCCGAAGCACGGAAAGCATTAAACAAAGTAAAACCAATTTCACCAAAATATCCATTTGCAGCTGGACGACCATCATCGATCATTCTATCATATTTTGTTTTTGGAGCTATTCCTGTTGAATCTGTTACTATATAAACTCGGCTAATATCATAATTTCTACCAAAAAAGCCATACTGAAAATTTTCTTGTGCCCATCTATATTCTGCTCTTACATCAACAATACCTGCAATTTTTGCTGATAATCCTAAAGGAACCATTCCAAGTGCGGCCTCTGTTGTTGCATCACTTGAATATCCTAATAACGAAGCGATTGAATAACCTTCCAAATTAAACATTCCATTCTCTACAATCGGAACTGTTACATCAAAACTTGCAGAATAAACAACTGGATGATCTTTCACTAAATCAGACAAAGTAGGAATACTAATAGTATCAACAGCATTCGGATCATCAATTCCTGTATATCCTAACCCTATTAAATAACCATTCAATACATCTAATTCTCCAGCAGTATATCCATCATTTGGATTATATTCCCATAGCCCATCACCATCTGCATCAATATCTTCATTATCTGCAATACCATCCATATCAGAATCTTTCCAAATACTTCCATCATCAGGGAATTGATCCATCAAATCAGAATAATTATCATTATCTCTATCTTTATCAAATGCATTATAAGGATTAACATCAACTACACCTGATACTCCAAGATTAATTTTATTACCTAAAGAAACTCTACCACCAAGAATTCCTGGTGTATTAATTTCTCCACCCATTTCTTGCCAATCAGAAACAAATGTTTCTACTCCAATTTTACCAACTTTAACATTTACTCTTGTTCCAAGTCGTTTTACATCTGGATATTCTAACATATTTGTATAATGATCAAGAGCAATTCCGTGTGCTATAGAAACATTATCTAATCCACCAAATCGTAGATAAAAAGAATCCATAGGATTTCCATAGCTTAAGAAATAAATTTTATCCAAAATATCTTGAAAATGTTGCCAATTATCTTTATAAATATTTCCTTCACCATCAATATATAATACAATATCCAATCCAACGCCAAACTTACCAAACTTCAATGTTGGACGAAGTGCTACTTGACTATACATTTTTCCATCTAAAGTTACAGCACCAAAAGCCATTCCCATAGTACCTTTTTTTGCTTCCTCTGTATCCGAAGAAGATTCGTCAACTTCTTCATCTTGAGCAAAAGTAAAAGCAACTGAAAAAACCAACAATAACGCTAACAACAATAATTTAATTTTCATTTTAACCTCCATTTTATTCTTTCAAATTAATTTCTATTAAAAATAATACATACATAATATAATTAAAATGATTATAATCACAAATTAATTATTTAAATATGTTTTAATTTCACAAATTTAAATTTTTCATATTCTTCTGAATATATTTCTTTCCACTGTTTTTTATCATATTTTGGAAAATATACATTACCAGAATAATTTTTCTTTACAAATGATAAATAGATATAATCAGCAATTTTTAATGCACTTTTATAGATTTGATTTCCACCGATAAAATATATATCCTTCCCTAATTTTTGAGCAAATTCAATTGATTTTTCAAATGTATCACATATTTCAATTTCATTATCGGTTTTTAATCTGCTACTCACAACAATATTATTTCTCTTTGGTAATGGTTTCCCAATAGATTCATAAGTCTTTCGTCCCATAATAACCGTATTGTTTATTGTATTTCTTTTAAACAATTTTAAATCGTCTGAAATATGCCAAGGAATTGTATTATCCCTTCCTATTACATTATTTTCAGTCATTGCAACAATTATTATTTTTCGAATTTCCATTTAAATATTCCTCTACTTTCTATCTTATATAGTTCTAATATAATGTTTTCCCGGCAACTGTTTTACATATCCTTTCAACTCTAAATTTAATAGAGAACTCATTATTTGTAGATGACTACATTCAGATTTAATTACAATATCATCAACATACATTGCATCTTTTGTCAAAGTATCAATAACTTTTTTTTCAATATTTGTAAGTTTAATATTATTTACACTTTCAGCTATCCAATTTATTTGTTTTTTCAAACTATCTCGTAATTGTGGAAATTCACTAATAATATCCTCAAAAGATTCTACTAATTTTGCTCCAGATTTAATTAAACGATGACATCCATTATGTCTGTTGTTTAAAATATTCCCTGGTACTGCAAAAACTTCTCTATTTTGTGTATTTGCATTAAAAGCAGTAATCAAAGCACCACTTTTATTTGCTGCTTGTGTTACAATTACTCCGCGACTTAAACCAGCAATAATCCTGTTTCGCATTACAAAATTCCCCGGCACCATTTTTTTCCCAATCAAAAATTCTGACATAACTACACCATTATTAATGATTTTTTTCATCAACGATCTATTTTCGGCGGGATAAATAGTGTCCAATGAAGTTCCCAAAACAGCAATCGTTCTTGATTTTTTATTTAATGCAGAATAATGTGCTATTGAATCAATTCCTTTTGCCATTCCACTGACAATTGTAATATTTTTTTCAGCAATACTTTCTGCAATTTCTTTTGTAACTCTTTTACCATATTCATCAGGATGTCTTGTTCCAACTACCGCTAACGAAAAATCATCTTTTTTACTTAATTCACCATAATAGAATAATAAAACTGGAGAATCATAAATAAATTTTAAAATTTCTGGATAATTATCATCCCAATAAGTTACAATTTTTGCCTTTGAAAATTTTAGCCAATCTAATTGAATTGATACACATTTTTCATAAGATTTAGATTTAATTTGCTCAATAATTTTATTAGTTATTCGTGGATTTTTATTTAATTCATCTAAAGATAATTCTAATACTTTTTGTGGACTTCCATATTTTTTTACCAATTGAAAATATGTTTTTGGACCAATTCCATCAACACATAAAAGAGATAATATTTCTTTCAATGAATACAATTATTTTTTCTACAAATATTTTGCTATTTTGTTTACTAATGTATCTAAATTATTTCTTGTTACTGACGAAATATACATAATTTCTTCAGATAAATTAGAATCATTACCAAAATCTACTTTTTCTAATTCAGCAACTGAATCTATTTTTGAAACACATAAAATTCTCGGTTTATATTTCATTTCAGAACTAAATCTATTTAATTCATTATCCAATATTTTATATTGTTCAACCACATCTTCTTCATTTACATCAAT
>JAOZRH010000197.1 GCA_029931905.1 Fidelibacterota bacterium | reverse complement strand
ACACTAACTCTTATACATTTTTGAGTGTTAACAATTCGCTTGTAATCTGGTTCTAATTCGCCAAGGAAATATGGTTTAAATTGGTTCATTCCGGCATTAATAAATAGCAATGTCGGATCATTTTTAGGAATTACTGAAGCACTTGGAACGATTTCATGATCTAATTCCTTATTAAAATAATTAATAAATTCGTTTCTTATTTTTGATGATTTCATTTTTTATAAATTTCCATTTTTTATATTGCTTAATAAACAGCAATTTTTTTTGTTTTACTTAATCCATCAACATTATGAATTAGCACAAGATAAACACCGCGCGAGATTTTTTCGCCATTGTCTAGTATTCCATCCCAAATTATTTGATTCCCAAAATTAGATGAATAATTTGTTGTTATTGTTGCAATAACTCTACCATTAATTGTTGTAATTTTGATTTCGCTTTGGTCTGGAAGATTATCAAATATCATTCTGTCATTATTTTTTGAATCAAAAGGTTGAGGGAAAATAATAATGTTACTTGTTGTTTCGATTTCTTTTTTCCATGCTGTTTCAACACGATTTAATCCTGAAGGTGTTAGAATATATGCATAACCATTCGTATCATCGAAAACAACATCATAAATTGTATTGTTTAATAGTGGTGAATTATCAGTTGTATATCCATATCCTGAATTAAACCAAGTTCCATCATTTTTATAAATTTTTATTCCACTATTTTCTGTTAAAAACCAAACATTACCACGAACATCAACTCTAATTTTTCTTACATTGACCTCTGTTAATCCTCGTAAGACAGTTTCACTCCCTTGAGAAAATGTGTTAAACATATGTGATACATCGTCATTAAAAGTTGTATGGTCTAATACGAAGTTTGTATGAATATTTTGTACTCCACTTGAAGTTGCAATCCAAATAGAACCATCAATATCTTTACAAACCGAAAAAACATTATTATTTGCCAATCCATTTGATTCGTTTATTAAATACCATTCATCATTTTCTATATCAAAAATCGTAACTCCACCTTCTGTAATAATTGGATTTTCTTGGTTTTGTGTATTTCCAATTATTAATCTACCATAATTATCAAATATTAATTCATTTGGTAGTAATTGTAATTCTGTTCCTGCGGTTTCAGTAGAATATTTTACAATTGAATCATTTGCTTTGAAACATACTAGTGATTCACCATTTCCAACATGAGCATTTACAACCCAGATATCACCAGATGAAGATTCTGTTATTCCTCGCATTTTAACATATTCAGATGTACCTCCAAGGTTTTCAGTACCGTGAAAAATATCATCTGTTGTGTCGTATAGAGCATATTCAGAATAATCATTCAGATTCATTTTAAAAAATACTCCAGGTCCAACAATCGGCTCAAAATCCAAATATTTTTCTGCACTTGTATGATAATCGGTCAATGTGAAATATAAATAACCATTTGATGAGATATGTGAATCCCAAGTTGCAGCTTCTGGGCTACTGATAATATTATATGCAATTGTGTCTGATGAAAATGAATTTGATTTTGAATTACTATTAATATTAATTGTTGAATCTGATTTTATTAAATTATGCCAATAATATTGTCTAAAAATATCAATACCATCGTTATGAGGTATGTAAACATTTCCATTTTCGTCAATTGCCAGCGATTTAAATGTTTTTGTTCTGGTGAAAATAGATGAATTTGGAATAAATGAACTCTGAATTGTTCCATCAAACGAAATTTCTATCAATCCTTTATTTTCAATTCCTACAAAAAGTTTTTCATCAGAACAGGTAAATCCAGTGATTTTAATATCAGATTGATTTGTAGCATAAATATTTTCCCAATTATCACCAACTTTTTCATAAATATGATGTAAATTTGCGTAAAATAATTTTCCAGAATATGAAGAAAATGTAACTGCAGAATATGTTGTAATACCATTATTGTAGTTAATTGGTAAGTCATTATTCAAGTAATAAATTGAATTGTTTTGGGTTAGAAATAATGTGTCATTATAGGAATAAAATTTTTTCGTGTTATTTGATGTGATAACATTCCAAGCTTCTGTTGGTTTTAAATTTGGATTATTTAAATTTCCACTTATTAATCCATTTTCACAACCAACATAAATTTTATTATTAAATATTTGGAGAGAGTAAATTTCTCCAATGTCAATAGGATATTGTTCATAAAAATCTTTAAAAGCATATTCATCGTTGTTTCTGACAAAATGAGCAATTCCTTTGGTTAGATTTTTTTCATAAGCAATTAGAATGTTGTTACTATCACTTGTAATTGTATTTATTTTTGAAAATTGGAAGTTATAGTGTTTTGTTTTACCGTTTTTTGTATGATAAGTAATTTTTGTTGGATTATTGTTGTATCCAATCCAATATGTTCCAAAATTATCTATATGAAAATTGGAAATATTAATGTTATCTAAAAAATCAGTGTTGGTGATAGTATTTACAGTCAGAGATTGCTGATCAAATTTAATTAATCCACCAGTTGAGGCAACTATTACACTATTATCTTGAAAATTAAAATCGTACATTGTAGTTAAATTTCCGTATGATTTCCAATCACCGATAGTAGAAAATATTGAACTAACAAATAGCAAAATTATAACAATTATTTTTAATGTGCTATTTTTCATCTTTTATAATAAATCCATCTGTTTGAAAATTATCAATAAATATTTTCAACGATTCCATCGCTTCTGAGTAAAAATTGTAGTTTCCAATATGAACAATAAATAATATTTTGTCAGTAGTTTGTTTTTCTACAATTCCAACATCATACCCATTTTTTAAATAGAATGCAGCTAATTGTTTTGCACTTGATAATCGTGAAAAAGCACCTACTTGAATATGATAAATTTCTTTTTGTGGAATAGGTTCAATTTTATCAGTTTCTTTTTCTTGAATAACATTATCATTTAATATAAAATACGGTATGTTTTTTTCTGCCTTTTCAGGATCTGTTTTATCTAATATATTTAGAATTCTTGAAGAAATTAATTTGTAATATTTTATTCGTCTAATTTCAGGAAATATTTGTTTAGCTTCATCTAATTGAATTTGTGCATTTATAAAATTATTGTTTAATAAATAATAATCTGCGATAATTATTTTTGTATATGCTGAAATAGAAGGATCAGATGATTCCATAATTATTTTGGTTGCTTGAGACATTACACTATCACCATTTTCTTCTAATAGCAATTTAATTGCTTTTTTTTGTATGTCTGCAGGCATATTTTTTATTGATATTCTCAGATTATGACTATTTTTGCCTTTTAATACTTCTTCAACTTCATTTGAAAAAGAAATAGAAATCAATGATAAGATTGAAATTAACAGTAACCCAATTTTTAATAATTTTATTTTCATAACTATATATTTTACAAAATATTAATATTAAAAGAAATAGAAATATTAATTATTTACTGGTAGAAAATTACGAGCCGAAGGCCGATGAAGTCAATAAATCAGCTTTACCGCAGAGAAACGAAGACAGGGGAATAATTACGAATTAGGAATAGAGAAACGAAGACAGGGGAATAATTACGAATTACGAATTAGGAATTACGAATTACGAACCGAAGACCGACGAAGTCAATTAC
>JAOZRH010000044.1 GCA_029931905.1 Fidelibacterota bacterium | reverse complement strand
ATTAAATTCGCCGATTTTGTAATTTATAATGATAAAAATGTTGAATATTTAAAAAAACAATGTGAAAATGTTTGGCAAACAATCACTAAAAATAATGAATAAAATACTTAACTATTTTATATCATTAACTATTTTCTCAAAATATTTCCAATAATTAAGATGAAATTTATAACTTTCATCTTTTTCCAAAATTTCTCTACAAGATAACTCTACAGTATCTTTTGGTGTAAATTTAAATTTATCTTCATAACTATATAAAACATTTTGTTCTGGATGAAATTGAACACTAAAAACATTCTTATATTTTGTATGATAAATTGCTTCAGGTATTTTCCCATCTATCGAAGAAGCAAATATTTCTAATTCTTTTCCAAGTGTTTTTATACATTGATGATGTGCACTCAATACCAAAGGATTAAAAGAAATATCTTTAACAAACAATTTTTCTTGAGAAAATTTTATTCTGTGAAAATGTATCCAATCAACTTCTCGCTCTGAATAAATTTGCTTCCAATAATTACGATGTTGCTTATCTTTATCTAATTTCAATAAATCTTCTACAAATTGAATATTATAAATTTCAGAAGGAATGTCTTGATACATATCTCCACCTGTTGCAACATTCATTGTCTGCATTCCAAGGCAAAACCCATTTATAATATATTCTGGGTTCTTTTTTAATAGTGGAATAAATGTTGTATCTTGATAACCACCAAGCAAATGAAATAAAAATGATAATTCATAATAATGTCTATCCCAATCATATATTGAAGTCAGTAAGTTTGTTTTTGATTTGTAAATTATCGGTTGTAAATCATCTCCACCAAAAAATAGTATTCCATCTGAATTATTAAATATTTTATTAAATTCTGGTGTACTCTCATTTTCTTCAAACAGTTGTTCTCTATTTAATTTATCTTCTATTTTGTATAACTTGATAAATGAAATATTATTATCTGAAATATATTTTTGTGAATCTTGAAAATTATATTTTTCAAATGAATTGAATATTCCAATAAATTTAACATTCGGTAAATCTAATATTCCATTTTCTATCAAATATTCTATCTGTTTAATATTATTTACCGTTGGATATGTTAAAACTATATTAGTCGATTCATTATCAAAAACCGCATCATCAACTGTTTGAATTTTACAGTCATTTTCAATACTACAACTATTAAATAAAAATATTATTATAGTTAAAATCATCATTGTTACTTTTTTCATATTTTTTCCCTTTATTTTTAATTGATTGAAATATAAAAACAATTTTTAATAATTCATATCTTTTTTAATATGGAGAAAAATAATTACAAATTATAGAATAACTGTAACCATTATAAAGTATTCAACATCTAATTTCTAATTTCCAAAATATTCTTTAATTCTTTGTATTTTTATAAAAAATTGATTACATTTGACTTTGAAAATTAAAACAAAAGGAGAAAAATATGTCATTAATAATTGATGTTTTTGGTCGTGAGATATTGGATTCAAGAGGCAATCCAACAGTAGAAGTTGAAGTGTTATTAGAAAGTGGTGCAATTGGAAGAGCAGCCGTTCCTTCAGGAGCTTCTACAGGTGAACACGAAGCATTAGAATTGAGAGACGGTGGAGATCGTTTTATGGGAAAAGGCGTTAGAAAAGCTGTGGACAATGTAAACAACAAGATTGCTGAAAGATTAGTTGGCGAAGACGCATTAGAACAAGCATATATTGATAAAATTATGTGTGATTTAGATGGAACTGAAACTAAAAAGAATTTTGGTGCAAATGCAATTCTTGGTGTTTCTATGGCTGTTGCAAGAGCTGCTGCTGACGAATTAGGAATTCCTCTATATCAATATTTAGGTGGAGTCAATGCAAGAACTTTACCAACACCAATGATGAACATTTTAAATGGTGGTTCACATGCAGACAATAATGTAGATTTACAAGAATTTATGATTTTCCCAATGGGTGCTAAATCATTTTCTGAAGCTTTACAAATGGGTGTTGAAGTTTTTCACACATTAAAACAAGTGCTAAAAGAAAAAGGTTATAACACAGCAGTTGGTGATGAAGGTGGATTTGCACCAGATTTAAAATCAAATGAAGAAGCAATTGAATTAATAATTGAAGCCGGAAATAAAACAAAATATAAAATGGGAAAAGATTTGTTTATTGCTTTAGATCCAGCATCAAGTGAATTTTATGATAAAGAAACAAAATTATATAATCTTGCATCTGAAAATAAAAAATTAACATCTAAAGAAATGATTGATTTATACGAAAAATGGGTAGAAAAATATCCAATCGTTTCAATTGAAGATGGATTAGCTGAAGATGATTGGGAAGGTTGGAAACTATTTACTGAACGAGTTGGAAACAAATTACAAATCGTTGGTGATGATCTTCTTGTAACAAATCCAAAAAGATTACAAAAAGCAATTGACAATAAATCTTGTAACTCTATCTTGATTAAATTAAATCAAATTGGTACCGTAACAGAAACATTAGACACTATTGAATTGGCTAAAAATAACGGAATTAGTGCTGTTGTAAGTCATCGTTCAGGTGAAACTTCTGATACATTTATTGCTGATTTAGTTGTTGCTACTGGTGTTGGACAAATTAAAACTGGATCTGCATCAAGATCTGATAGAATTGCTAAATATAATCAACTATTAAGAATAGAAGAAAATATTCGCGAAGTTGTAAAATTTAGAGGATTAGAAGCATTAAGTTGTAAATAATTTCTATATATTTCTGAATTTTAAAAAAGTAAAACATGAACCATCATAAATCAAATAGAATAAATTCTAAATTAGCAATTAGAATAATGATTGTTGCATTAATAATTGGTATCTCTGCTGTTTTTTTTGGAGATGATGGATTGTTATCATACATAAAACTGAAAAGGGAAATTCAAGAATTAAAAGATAGAAAAATTGTCTATGAAGAATTAGAATTAGAATTGTTAGAAGAAAAAGATAAACTAGATAACGACAATAAATATTTAGAAAAAATTGCTCGTGAAAAATACCGAATGGTAAAAAAAGGTGAAACTGTTTATCGAATTATTAAAAAATCTGATAAAAAAAACAAAAAATAATTTTAATTTATAAATAAAAAAAGCTCTGAAAACTCAGGGCTTTTTTTTATTGATGTAATTTTTAATTTAATTGTTTAAATTACTATTGTAAATTAGAATAACACTCTATAATGGGAACATTTTTTCAAAACACAATATTATTAATACAATGACTACCAACACTTTCAAATATATAGTAAAAAATATTTTCAATCATCAAAAAATATTTTTTGCACTTATTATTGTTTTATTCTTAAATAAATCGGCATTTGGAAAAATTGAACCATTAAAATTGCTTCATGCAAAAACATTAAACCAAGTTACAAAAAATGAAAAATCATATCTATATCTGAAAGACGATGTAAAATTCAAAAAGGGAAATATAAAAATATTCTCCGATGAAGCATATCATTATAAAAATGAAAATTATCTTACCTTAGATGGAAATGTTACAATAATTGATTCCACCACTACAATTAAATGTGATTTTGTAAAATATTTTACCGAAACTGATAAAATCGAAATACCAAGCAATATTATAATAAATTATGGTAAAAGAGAATTGAGAGCCGATAAAATTTCTGCAAATTTGGAAAACGAACAATATCATGCAGATGGAAATGTGGTAATTTTAGATTCTTCTCGTATAATAAAAGCAGATTCTGCCATTTATTACAACATTAACGAAATTGTAGATTTATATAACAATGCTTCAATTGTTGATACCATTGAACAAAACGAATTTTTTGGTGATTATATAAAATATTTTATGAAAACAGATGAGTTTGAGAATTCCGTTAGACCAATATTTGTAAAAAAAGATTCAGTTGGTAAAGAATTATTGAAAATAAATGCAGACAATATTTCCGGTAATATTGAAAAAAAATACTTTACTGCAGTTTCAAATGTAACCATTTTACAAGATTCATTAAATGCAAAATGCGATTCACTATTTTTTTCTGATTCATTAGAAATTGCATCGCTCAATGGAAATCCAATCGCATCATACAATGACAATTCTCTATTTGGAAAAACAATAGATATTTCCTTTCACAACTCAAAAACAGATAAAATTATTGTAAATGAAAGGGCAATAATGGAATCTACAGAACGAGGATTTCTTGCCAACAATAAAGATACTACGATTGAAAATACAAGTAATCTTACCGGACGAAAATTAATTTTACAATTTAAAGACAAAAATAAATTGGATTGGTTACGAATGGAGGGAATGGCTTCATCCAATTATCATATTTATGAAGATTCTGTTTATCAAGGAATTAATAAAGCTAGTGGTGATACAGTAAAAATGTTTTTTGATGACGATTTATTGACTGACATTTTTGTAGTAAAAGGTGCTGAAGGTACATTTTTTCCTCACGAATCAATAAATGATATGGACACAAATTTAGTTTACAATTCTGATATTATTCATTTCGACCAAATTAATCAAAAATCAATATTGTTCCAAAATAGTAATTTAGTTTTTGGCAAAATGTCACTTATTGCCGATACAATTAAAATTGACTGGAAAAAAAATATCCTATATGCTCTACCTCAAGAAACAGATTCTGGATTGACAAACATTCCAACGATGGAACAAAAAGGCGATGATCCGTTAGAGGGAGAATATTTGGTCTATAATATGGATACCAAAAGAGGAAAAATCGTTCAAGGAAAATCAAATATTGAAGATGGATATTATTATGGAAAACAAATTATTAAATTAGAAGATAAACCATTTTATATCAAAGATGGTATATATACAACTTGCGATGCAGATAAACCACACTATTGGATTGAAAGTAAAAAAATGAAATTTATTCCAAAAGATAAAATTTTTGCAAAACCTCTAATATTGAAAATATATGGCGTGCCGATTTTCTATTTACCAATTGGAGTTTTTCCTGTTAATCGTGGTGGAAGACAAAGTGGTTGGGAAATCCCTTCTTATGGAGAAAGTAGTGTGAGAGGAACTTTTTTAGAAAATGGTGGATATTATTGGGCTCCAAATGATTATTTTGATTCACGATTGCTTGGTAGTTTTTATGATAGAAAAGGCTTTGAATTTGATTTTCGCAACAGATATAAATTAAGATACCATTTTAGTGGAAATTTAAATTTAGAATATTGGAACGATTTTATTTCAGATACAAAATCTACTGGCTACAAAATTGATTTAAAACACAATCAAACATTTGGAAAGTATTCTCGTTTAAACATCAATGGGTCCTATACAAGCGACAATACTCGCTTCGAAGAAAAAAACAATATCCAAGATCGTTTAAACCAAAATATCGTTTCTAATGCGACATTTTCGACTCGTTTAGGAAAATTTGGATTTAATGCAAATGCCTATAGAAAAGTTGATTTGCTGTCTGGCAATATTGTTGAAAAATTTCCACAAATTTCTATTTCAAAAAGTACCGCTTCCCTTTTCAAAAAGAAAAACGCCCTACAACCAAACAAATGGTATCATAATGTTCGATACAATATTTCTGGTAATGTGAATAATATTTACACCTCCACTCAACAATCAGATTCTACATTTCTTAAAGAAACAAACAATATGGCAAAATTTAATAGCAATCTTAATTTTACACATAAATTTTTCGGCTGGTTAAATATTGCTCCATCAGTGAATTATCGTGAAAATTGGATTATCAAATATAACAAACCTGTGATGCAAAATGACTCTATCTTAGTGGATTCATTGGGACATATTATTACAGAAGAAATTAAGGAATTCAAAAGAAGAGGAACTTATTCCACTCGACTCAGTGCCAACACAAAAATTTATGGAATATTTCCAATAAAAATTCGCAAATTAGAAGCAATTCGCCATGTTTTAAATACAAATTTAAGTTACGGTTATACTCCAGATTTTTCTGAAAATGAAGATTATGTTTTTAGTGGCACTGGAACTAATGGTGAAGAATTGGAATACGATTATTTTGAAGAAACAATGGCTGGAAAAACACCATCAAATGAAAATAAAAATTTAAATATGTCATTTAGTCACACATTTGAAATGAAATTAAAACAAAGTGACGGCTCATTTAAAAAAATACACTTTCTCTCTCTTTCACATAGTTACGACTTTTTAAAAGATTCACTAAATTTTAGCAATATTTCAGCTTCTACAAGTATTTCAAAATTACCTGGCGGAAACTCTCTCAAAATAAATGCCACATTCGATCCTTACACTTTCAGAACAGATTCTACTGGAATATATGGGAAGAAAATAGATGAACTTACAATTCCAAGATTAACACGATTATCATTAAATACCGGATTCACAATAAAAGAGGGTAAAGTTTCTAAAAGCGATTCTGTGAAAAATTCTGAAGATAGATTCTCTAAATGGTCACTTAGAGCAGGACTTAGCTATTCTCACTCTGCTACAAATCCAAATATTACAAATGATATTTTTTCATCTACTTTAGCATTTCAAGCAGATTTAAGTGAAAAATGGTCTGTGAATTATAAGGCTCGATTCGACATATTAAATCAAAAATTAATCTATCACAATGTTTCCTTGAAAAGAGATATGCACTGTTGGGATCTATCTTTTGACTGGACTCCTTCAGGATATAACACGAGCTATTTTTTGAAAATAAATGTAAAATCACCAAGTTTACAAGATTTAAAATATGAAAAGAAAAAACGATATGGATATTGATTAGAAAATGTGAAATGTGAAATGGTAGGAACTTTACCACTAAGGACACCAAGAATTCACTAAGGTCACAAAGAAGAATAATTATTGTTTGGAACCAAAAACCGCAAAGCGGTTGAATATCAATAACTATGGGTGAAACCCATAGAAAAAGAATACCACTATATAGAAAACTACAAAGTAGTTTAATAATTTATACGGATTTGATTTTGGAGTGCATTAAGCGTCTTAATGCGATGCGAGGACAAAGTCATCGCAAAAAAAAGTAAATTCCTGTTGGAATTTATCAAAACAACCCGCCTGTATAGTCGGGCAGGCAATAATCAATATCCAATTTCCAAATATCAAGTATCCAGTATCAAATATTATTCTTTATCCCCAACCTTAGTAGAAAAAAATTGTAGATATAAAAACCTTATTACCTTATTGAAAAATAATAAGATTGATTTGTTTATAGCAAGGGGGCAAGCTCCCTTGTTGGTTTCATTCTTTTTATCTATTAAGGTTAAATACAAGAAAATAAGGTTTGGGAAAATATTAAATTGCCACTATCTTTAGATAGTGGATTAAAAACTCAAAAAACTATATGGCTTTAGCCGAATGGATTATTATTTTGGACTAAAGTCCTTTTTTATATTATCATTTTCACCACGAGTTAAAACTCGTGGCAATTCAATTCATTTTTCAAACTTCGGAAGTCTTTTAACACAATTATTCTTGATAAAACTCGGTGGCAAATATTATTTGGATTACATTAAGCTTTTTAAATATATCAAATAAAAAAATCACATCCTCAACAACCATTCCTTAAAAATATCATAATCATTAGAAATTTTTTCATATTTTTCTACTTTATTTTTTAGTTCGCTAATTGCTTTTGCCAATTGCGGTTTTATGCCAATAGTATTTTCTATCTCTTCAGGGAATTTTGACGGATGAGCAGTTTCTAAAGACACACACAAACTAGCTTCTTCTTCTTTCAAATATCTTTCCAAACCATTCCATCCAGTTGCTCCGTGTGGTTCTAAAACTACATTGTATTTTTTATAAATATCTCTAATTGTTTCTCTTGTTTCATCATCAGACACACTAACAGAAAAAATATCATTTCTCATTTTATCTATTTTCGGTTGCTTAATCGTATTACCTTTTTCGTCCATTTCGCCATCATAAAAATTGAATAATCGTGCAAGATTACTTGGATGTCCAACATTCATTGCATTAGAAATACAAGCTTTTGATGGAACAATTGGTCTATAACTTCCACCATTTAAGAAACTTGGAAATTCGTCATTTTCGTTTGTTGCAATAATAAATTTTGCGATTGGAAGTCCCATTTTTTTTGCAAGAATTCCGCCCATCATATCACCAAAATTTCCAGATGGAATTGAAAAAACGATTTTTTCATTATTCTCGGCTAATCGTGAATAAGCATAAAAATAATAAATTGTTTGTGGCAAAAGTCGTCCAATATTTATTGAATTTGCAGAAGATAATTTGAGCTCAGATAAATCACTATCGGCAAATGCTCGTTTAACAATCGCTTGACAATCATCAAATTTTCCATCTACAGAAAGTGGAAAAATATTATTTCCGAGTGTTGTCATTTGTTTTCTTTGATTTTCGCTTACCTCTTTTTCTGGAAATAATACAACAACTTTAATTCCTTCAAGATTATGAAAAGCATTTGCAACTGCACTTCCAGTATCACCAGATGTCGCTGTCAAAATTATCAATTCATGATTTTCATTTTGCAAATAATATTTCATTAATCTTGCCATTGTTCGTGCTGCAAAATCTTTAAAACTACAAGTTGGGCCTCTATCAAGTCGCATAATATATTTTTTATCATAAACTTTTTCTAATGGAATTTCAAAATCATAAGCATCTTGTAAAATATTTTTTAATTTCATTTCTGGTATTTTTACAAATTGTTTTAATACTTGATAAGCAATTTCCCAATAATCCATTTTCTTAATATCATTGAAAAATTTTGTAGATAAAGTTGGAATATATTCCGGCATATACAATCCCAAATCAGGTGCTTGTCCCTTCAACAATGCTTCCTTAAACAGAACTGATTTCGATTTTCCATTTGTACTAAAAAATTTAATATCTTCCATTATATAACTTTAACTCCTTCATTATTAATCTCCGAAACAAAAACATCATTTTCAATTTTTATTTTTGCAAATTCTTTTTTCATTTTTTCACCAACTATTTCTGCCGTTTTTTCATCTTTACTCAATGCAAAAATTGAAGGACCACTTCCCGAAATTCCACATCCCAAAGCGCCATTTTCTATAGCAACTTCTTTCACATTATAAAAATTCGGAATTAATTTCGCTCTTTGCGGTTCAATTATTTCATCAACTAATGACCGAGAAATTAATTCATAATTTTCAGTAAACATACCAGTTATTAATCCAGCTAAATTACCACATTGTTTTACAACTTTTTCTAATGGAACATTTTTATTCAAAATATTTCTAGCATCTTCAGTTTTCACAATAATTTCCGGATGTATAACAGTTGCAAAAAGTTTTGGTGTTTTTATTTTTATCACATCTATCGGATCGTAATTTCTGATTAAAACCAATCCGCCAAATAGAGATGGAGCAACATTATCGGCATGAGCAGAACCACAAGCGACTCTTTCCGCTTCCATTGTAAATTGTAATAACTCTCTTTTGGAAAGCAGATTTCCAAATAAAAGATTTGTCGCAAAAACAGATCCAACAGAACTTGAAGCACTCGAACCCAAACCACTTCCTAAAGGCATTTTTTTGTGAATTTCTAATTCTATTCCCTGCTTAGATTTAATATGTTTCAAATAATTAATTACAGAAACTCCGGCAGTATTTTTTTCGGCTTCAATTGGTAATTTTCCACCATCACCAGTGATTTTCTTAATAATTACTTTCGGTTCATCAATTAATCTTGCAACAATTTCATCGCCCGGATTTTCAACAGCGAATCCCAAAACATCATAACCGCAAGTTACATTTGCAACTGTAGCCGGAGCGAATACTTTTATCTGTTTCATTTTATATTTCCTTGTTTATGATTTAACAATCTTTCATTATTTAAAACCATTCGTCAATCATTCATTTCGTGGCATATTTTCAGCTAATAAACCCTTCCTTAACCAACAACTCAGCATTTAAAATTCCGCCACCTGCTGCTCCACGAACAGTATTATGCGAAAGTCCAACAAAACGATATTGAAAAACATTTCCCTCTCGCAATCTACCAACAGTTACAGCCATTCCTTTATCAATATCTCTATCTAATTTCGGTTGTGGGCGATCAGATTCTTCTCTATAAATTATTGGTTGTTTTGGAGCTGACGGTAAATTATATTCTTGTGAAATTCCTTTAAATTCTTTCCATATTTTCAAAATTTCTTCTCGACTTGGTTTTATTTCAAAATCAACCGAAACAGTTGCAAGATGTCCATCAATAACAGGCACACGATTACAATGAGCGGAAATTCTAAAATCATTATTATTTACAATCTCATTACCAACGATATCTCCCAAAATCTTTCTCGGTTCAAACTCTGATTTTTCTTCTTCACCTGGAATAAATGGGACAACATTATCAATCAAATCATAAGATGAAACACCCGGATAACCAGCACCCGAAACAGCCTGCATCGTTGTGATAATTGCTCTTTTCAATTTGAATTTTTTATGTAATGCAAAAAGTGGTGTCAAATAACTTTGCAATGAACAATTAGGTTTCACAGCAATAAATCCATCTTTCCAATTTCTATTTCTCTGCTGAATTGGAATAATTTTTAAATGATCAGAATTAATTTCTGGAACTATCATTGGAACATCTTTATCGTGCCTGTGAGCTGAAGCATTTGAAACAACAGGAATTCCCGCCTCTGCATATTTTTCTTCCCACTCTTTTGCTGGTGCTGAACCCAAAGCAGAAAATACGAAATCACAACACTCTTTACATTTAGCGATTTCATTCATTTTACTAACATTTATTTCAGCAATATTTTTTGGCAAATCTGTTGATAAATGCCATCTTCCCTTCACAGCTTCTGAATATTTTTTACCTGCACTTCTTTCTGATGCAGAAATATAAACCACCTCAAACCATGGATGATCTTCTAATAATTGAATATATTTTTGTCCAACCATTCCAGTTCCAGCAAGAATTCCAACTCTCATTTTTTTCATATTTTTTCCCTTTTTTAAAGAATTTGCACAAAGTTAATAAAGCTATTTTTGATTTATGATTGTCTAAATATCCTAATCAACCAAACTTCTAAATCTTTTCCACAATTCTAAATTTTTAAAATATCCGTAAAAACTCCGGTTGCAGTAACTTTTGCACCAGCTCCCGGCCCAATAATTGTCAAAGGTCGTTTATTATATCTTTCAGTTGTGAATGAAATCATATTATCAGCACCCTTCAATGTAAAAAACGGACTTTCACTTCCAACAGTTTTTAACTCAACTTTTGCTTTATTATTTTCCAATGTTGCGATATATCTTAATACTTTATTTTCCTGTTCAGCATTTTTTCGCATAGTTTCTAATCTATCATTTTCATTTTCTAATAAACTGAAAAAGTCCTCAATTGTATTTGCACTATAACATTGATTGGAAAGAATTTTTTCAACTTTTACATCCTTTAAATCAATTCTTAATCCAGTTATTCTTGATAATATTAAAATTTTTCTTGCAACATCTAATCCATTTAAATCATCTTTTGGATTTGGTTCAGTAAAGCCATTTTCCTTTGCCTCTTTAACAATATCGCTAAATTTTTGTCCAACAAATTCATTGAAAATATAACTAATAGTTCCAGACAAAACCGCTTCAATTTTAACTACTTTATCTCCCGTTTGCAAAAGTTCTTTTAGAGTTTCAATTACTGGCAATCCAGCTCCAACATTTGTTTCATATAAAAATTTCACATTTGTATTTGTTAAGTCATTCAACTTTTTGAACAATTTATATTCACTAGAATTTGCAATTTTATTTGGTGTAACAATTGATATTCCGCCAGATAAAATTTCCTCATATTTACTCACAATTTCTTTAGAAGAAGTACAATCAACAAAAACTTTTTTGCCATAACTATTTTTCATAATATTAATAAATTTATTAATATCATTTTTTTCATCAGAATTGTTTAATTCACTCATCCAATTTTTTACCGAAATATCTCCAAGAATCATTTTATCAACATTCATAATTCCTTTAATTTTCAAATTATGGTTTGTTGTATTTTTTATCTGTTGCAACAATTCACTACCAATTATTCCAGTGCCAACAATAAATATATTTAATTCATTTTCATTTATGAAAAATATCTTATGGACTTCATTAAGTGCTTTTATTTCATCTTTTTTATTGATTACAACAGAAATATTTCGTTCAGAACTTCCTTGTGCAATTGCAACAATATTGACATTTGATTTTCCCAAAGCAACAAAAAATTTACCCGCCAATCCAATTGTATTTCTCATTCCTTCACCAACAATTGAGATAATTGACTTGTTATCTTCTATAATAACTTTTTCTAAAAACTTTGCTTTAATTTCTGTTGCAAATTCATTATCAATTGCTTCTTTTGCAAGTTTAGAATATTTAGGTTTTACAACAAAACATATTGTATGTTCAGAAGATGCTTGTGTAATTAACATGATATTTATTTTTGACTCTGCCAAAGCTCCAAAAATTCTTTTTGCAATTCCAGAACCACTTGCCATTCCACTTCCTTGTATTCTCAATAATGCAACATCAGATATTGAAGAAATTCCACTGACGACTTTTTTATTCAATAAATTATTCTTGCTAATAACAGTTCCAGTAAAATTAGGATTAAAAGTATTTTTAACTCTTATTGAAATTTTTTTATTTAGTGCTGGTTGAATTGTTGGTGGATGAATTACTTTTGCTCCAAAATGTGAAAGCTCCATCGCTTCTTCATAGGAAATATTTTCCATTGTGAATGCTTCTTTAACTTTTCTTGGGTCAGCAGAAAGTATTCCATTTGTATCCGTCCAAATTTCAATTTCATCTACTCCCAACTCTGCACCAATAATCGAAACCGTAAAATCCGAACCGCCTCTTCCAAGTGTTGTTGTAATTCCTTTTGAATTTGAAGCAATAAATCCGGTTACAATTTGAATGTTTGCTCGTTCTTTAAAATGATTTTTTATATTTTCATTTGTCAATCTGTAATTCACTAAAGCATTTCCATAATTTCCATTTGTTTTTATTATTTTGCGAGAATCTAAATAATCTACGGGAAATTGTTGTTTAATTGCTTCTGAAATAATATATGCAGATAACCGTTCTCCAAAACTCATTATCAAATCTTTACTTCTTAAAGAAGCCTCTTTAACAAGAAATACTCCATGCAAAATATCCGTCAATTCTTCAAACAATAGATTTATGTTTTCGTTTACTTTTGTAGTATTTTTTATTAGAAATTCTACAGCATTTATATGTTGTTCTTTTATCTCATCTAATAATTTTAAATAATCTTTGTCTCCAAGCGAAGCAAGTGAACTCATTTCTATTAATTTATTCGTAATTCCACCAAAAGCCGAAAACACAACGGCTTTCACATCTTTTGAATTCAAAATAATTTCAATAACTTTTTCTACTCTTTCTGGTGTAGCGATTGATGAACCGCCAAATTTTAATACTTTCATAATCCTTTTTTGTCTTATATTTCAAATAAATACAGTTTTAAAGTTAATAATT
>JAOZRH010000196.1 GCA_029931905.1 Fidelibacterota bacterium | reverse complement strand
GTGAAGGTGGAAGAACTGTTGGTGCTGGTGTAGTAACAGAAATTATTGAATAAAACAGGTCTTTGAGGATTATAAAATGAGAGAAATTATTACATTAGAATGTACGAAGTGTAAAAGACGAAATTATACTACAACTAAGAATAAGAGATTGCATCCAAAGCGTGTTGAGTATAAAAAATATTGTAGATTTTGTCGTTCACATGAGATACATAAAGAAACAAAATAAAATTTGATAGGTCTGTAGTTCAATTGGCAGAGCACCGGTCTCCAAAACCGGCTGTTGGGGGTTCAAATCCCTCCAGACCTGCAAAAATAGTGATTGAGGAGATTATGATAAATAAAATAAAAGATTTTTTTACCGGAGTTAAAGTCGAAATGAAGAAGGTTAGTTGGCCGACTTTTGAAGAATTGAAAAGTTCTACAGCAGTTGTAATCGTTTTTGCAATAATGATAGCTGTGTTTTTATTTGTTGTAGACCTTTTTTTAGCGAAAACAGTAAACTTTATAATATAAATTAGAAGTGATAAATTTATGAATTGGTATTCATTAAGAGTATATTCGGGAAAAGAAAAAGTAACTGCAGAGAGAATTGAATATGAGTCTGAACAAAACAAATTGTCAGATTATATTAGTAATATCTTAGTTCCAACTGAAAATATAGTGGAAATGAAGAATGGGAAGAAAAAATCTCGAGTTAAAGTTTTTTATCCTGGATACATAATGATAGAAATGGAATTGACACCAAAAACGCAATATTTTTTAGAAAACTTGTCTGGAGTGATTAGTTTTGTAGGTTCAAAGGGACATCCACAGAAGTTAACTGAAAAAGAAGTTCGTCGTATTTTGGGAGAAGTTCAAAGAAAAGATGGCAAAGAATCATTAGGAATAATCTTTACAGTAGGCGATCCAGTAAAGATAATTGACGGTCCTTTTTTAGATTTTGATGGAGTTATTCAAGATGTTAATGAGGAAAAACAAAAACTGAAAATAATGGTAAGTATTTTTGGTAGAGCAACTCCGGTTGAATTAAATTATTTACAAGTAGAATTAGTAAAATAGGTAGGAATATTATGGCAAAAAAAGTAGCAGCAATAATTAAATTGCAACTTCCAGCTGGGCAGGCAAATCCGTCTCCACCAGTGGGTCCAGCACTTGGACAACATGGTGTGAATATAATGGAATTTTGTAAGGCATATAATTCAAAAACAAAAGATAGTATGGGACTAATTGTTCCAGTTGTTATCACAGTGTATGTAGATAGATCTTTTTCTTTTGTTGTGAAAACACCACCTGCAGCAGTATTGTTGAAAAAGGTGGCAAATATTGAGAAAGGTTCTGGTGAACCACAAAAGGATAAAGTTGCAAAAGTAACACAAAAAGATTTGATGGAAATTGCAAAAAGAAAAATGAAAGATCTTAATGCTCATACAGTTGAGCAAGGTGCCCGAATGATTGCAGGAACTGCAAGAAGCATGGGTATATTAGTTGAAGAATAGTGGAGGCGATGAAAGAATGAAACATAGTCGTAGATATTATAGCAATATAAAAGCTATAGATAAATTAAAGAGTTATGATGTAGTAGAGGGTGTTGATTTACTAAAGAAAACTTCGACAGCGAAATTTGACGAATCTGTTGAAATCTCGTTAAATTTGGGTGTAAATCCAAAATATGCAGATCAGATGGTAAGAGGAACTGTAATATTACCACATGGAACTGGGAAGAAAATCAGAGTATTGGTTTTAACTCAAGGTGAAAAAGTTAAAGAGGCTGAAGAAGCAAATGCTGATTATGTTGGACTAGAAGAGTATATCAAAAAAATTCAAGAAGGTTGGTTTGAATTTGATGTAATGATAGTTTCGCCCGATGTAATGAGATTTGTTGGTAAGTTGGGAAAAGTATTAGGACCTAAGGGATTAATGCCTAATCCTAAGAGTGGTACAGTAACTAAAGATATTGGAAATGCAGTCAGAGATAGTAAGGCTGGAAAAATAAGTTTCCGAGTTGATAGATATGGTATTATTCATTCTGCAATTGGTAAATCATCATTTGATAGTAATCAATTGGTAGATAACTTAAAAACTATGGTAAAAATGGTTATGAAGTTGAAGCCAACAGGTTTGAAGGGTGTGTATATGAAAAAAGTAACGCTTTCATCTACACAAGGTCCTGGAATTAGAATCGATAAACAATCTATATTGAATTAGGAGGTCGTAAATGCCAACAAAAGATAAAATAGCTAAAGTTGAAGAATTAGCCTCATTTATTAAAGATTCTAAAGCAATATATTTTTCTGATTGTTTAGGGTTGGATGTGGAGCAAATTAATAAATTAAGAACTAAAATGTTTGAGCAAAATGTGAAAATGCAAGTAGCAAAAAACACATTAATTAAATTATCTCTTGAAAAAGCAGGATATGATTTTGATAGTACTGAAATATTAAAAGGTCCTACTGCCTTAGTATACGGTATAGAAGATGCTGTTGCACCGGCAAAAATATTGATGGATTTTAAAGAAGAAAATAAAAAAATAAATAAACCACAGGTAAAGGCCTTGTTATTTGAAGGAGAATTATTTGGTGAAGAAAAAGTTAGCCAAATAGCTGCTTTACCATCACGAGATGCATTATTTGGTAAGTTATTAAGCGGATTATCATATCCGATTAGTCATTTATTAGGTGATTTGCAATCATCAATGCAGAAGATTGTGGGTGTTTTAAATTCACTAAAAGAAAATAAAGAAAATTAATAATTTAATAGATTAAGGAGGACGAAAGTCATGGCAGAAATAAAACGAGAAGATGTTTTAAAGTATTTGGAAAATGCAAATATGTTGGAAATTTCAGAATTGATATCTGAAATTGAAGAAAAATTTGGTGTAACAGCAGCAGCACCTGTAGCAGCTGTGGCAGCACCTGTAGCGGCTAAAGCTGAAGAAGAAAAGACAGAATTTGATGTTATAATGACAAGTTTTGGAGCAAAGAAAATTAATGTAATCAAAGCAGTTCGTAAAATTACTTCATTAGGTTTGAAAGAAGCTAAAGAATTAGTTGAAAATACACCTGCAAAAATCAGAGAAGAAATTGCAAAGTCTGATGCAGAAAGCATTAAAAAAGAATTAGAAGAAGTTGGAGCAACAATAGAATTAAAATAGTCAATAGACACAGCTATTATACAATGGCTGTAAAATTTGTTTTACAGCCATTGAAAAGAGTCGTTACAAGATGAATGACTCTTTAGTTCTATCATATCTATATTATATGAGGGAGTTTTCTTTTGAGAAAAAATAACATTTTTGTAAATCGTCAATCGTTTTCGAAAATAAAGAAAGTGATTGATATACCTAATTTACTTTCTATGCAATTTGATTCTTTTGATCGTTTTATACAGGCGAATACACCAGTAGATAAAAGAGAAAATATTGGTTTAGAAAAAGCTTTTCGTTCAATATTTCCGATTGTGGATAATCATGAGATTTTCGTTTTAGATTTTATTAGTTACTCTATTGGCCATCCACGATACACAGAGAATGAATGTTTGGAACGAGGAATAACATATTCTGTGCCATTAAAAGCAAAGTTGATATTAAGAATTGCTGAAGAGGGAGCAGAGCCAGGAACATATTCTGAAAGTATTGAACAAGAAGA
>JAOZRH010000195.1 GCA_029931905.1 Fidelibacterota bacterium | reverse complement strand
AGGGAAGAAATATCTAAAACTAAACCCATTTCAATTTTAAATCCATTGGAATATGAAAATGTTAATCACATTGCACAAATTTATTTTAATCAGTCTATATTTGAAGATAATCCCAACTCACCTAAAATAACTGATTTTTATGATATTTTGTTACGTTGGTCAAATGGCAAAAGTCATGAAACACGTTCGATTAAAGAAATTTTTGGTTATCAAAAAGCTTATGCAACTAATTGGAAACCCAATATTACACTACAATCTTCTGAGTTAAATTATAGAATGGATTTTAATATTGGCGACAAAATTAAATTAGGGGATAAAGATTATCAAATTGATGATTTTTTCGTCAATTATGAATCTGGTAATGCTATCCCAATGGTTGCATTATCTAATGATGAACAAATTATTTCTTTAAAAGAAACATATTTGGAAGATTATGCTAATGAAATATGTTTAAATTATCTCAAAGATCAAAATAAATTATTATCTGAATGTCCACTTGTTGATGGAACTATATTGAAATCTTATGATATTATTGAGTATCAATGGGGGGAAAATGATAAATATTCTATGTTAATGCAGGTTAATAAAGTTTTTAGATCTATTTTAACTGATGATATTTATTTATTAGCCCAAAATGGAACTAGATTTAAGTTTGATCCTGAAAAAATTAAAGTTCTTAATTTGGAAAACTTAAGATATAAGAAAGGAGATACAATATCATTTGTTTATTCGTATAGGGGTTTTTATTTTGGGAAAAAATCACAAATCGAAAGAGTTGATTTTTCTGATTCTATGTTTTACTTCACATTAAAAGATGGATCAGAAATCAGGTTCATAATTAAAGACGATGAGATATTTTTCCAAGAACCTGGGTTAATGTTTATCGATGATGAAGACAAACAACTTCAACCCATTGAAGATTTAAATTTCTTTATTTCTTCTTCTAAACAATATATTAATTATATTGAGGAACCGTTTATCTGCAATGGAAAAGTTGTGAGTTTTATTAATGATCCCGATTTTAACATATATCCCGGTTCAGAGGTAAGAAGTGATGTTACTTTACAAAAACAACTAGCAGACAATTTCATTAAGAAAAGAAATGGAAAATTAACTTTCAGCTGCATGGTTGGTGAAACAAGATATGACTTATCAGTAGGGGATCAACTTTTAATTCCGGGCAATAAAATTGGAACAGTTTCATTATTTGAATTAGATACTGAATCACCAATACGATCCATAAAAGTTATTCTCGAAAATGCAGAAGGTGAAGAATCATCAATGACTCTCATTTCTTTTATGAGATATTTTGATATATTCTTTCCAAATCTTTACAAAGTTATTGATCATGAATATTTTAAAGCGGGTGATGTTTTATTAAAAACATCATCAAATATTGTTAGAGGTATAAGAAAAAATGTTCGATATAAAATCAAAGCAGTTGTTCAAAATATGCATGATAAAAATATTATCAATGTATTAATGGATGATAATCGAATATTTTCTTTATCTCTAATAAACCGACATTTTTCAAAAGAAAGAGAGGTAAATTAAAGATGTCCGAACTATCAAATATTGTCATTCAAAAATATAAAACATCAATTTTTAATACGGATGGTAGTCTTAGAACTACCATCCCTACTAATTCCTTTATAGAAACTATTGTCAATACATGGGTAGGAAAAACAAATTCTCTCAATTTTTACTTATCCCTTCCAACTGGTTGTAAGGGATTTTATACAAACTCTGTGTATAAAGTTTTTGTCATTGAACAACCACCTGCATGGCACAATATTAAAATTAATGGAACTCTTAGAACTTTAAATAATGCTATGAGAGAAGAAATGGAATCAAAAATGAGAATGCCTATTAAACGAAAAAATATTTTTCGTATATATTTTCCGTATATGGTGTTCGTGATTGCATTCCATGAGACACCTTCAAATCATGGATTTTCATTAAAAGCTTTTTGCAGACCTGCTCCTTTATCTTCTCTAAAAGATCAGTTATTTGTGTTACCCCTTCCAAATTTTTATAGCGATCAAACAATTTGTATGCCTCCTTATTACGTTTCTGAGGCTGGAAATTATAATAATGCTTGTAACAATTTAATAAATAATTTTTGGGGTAGTGTTTATAATTCTGACATTACTAATAATATTATTTATAGTAATATTGATGAAGCTCCACAAAATTATTATATGTGGGAAAAAATATCTCATGATAATCCTTTAGCGGCATCAATGTTAG
Organism: Fidelibacterota bacterium; assembly: GCA_029931905.1. Lineage (GTDB taxonomy): Bacteria > Fidelibacterota > Fidelibacteria > Fidelibacterales > Fidelibacteraceae > TCS52. The sequence continues at coordinate 1,404 of JAOZRH010000195.1, read as the reverse complement.
GATTTGTACCCTGTCCTCAAAATCTTCAATCAATATTTGAGACATATCAGAATAATGAATGTGAAGAAAATTCTGATATATATCAAAGAATATTGGGATCTACTTTTAATTGCTTTGATGGTGAAACTGTTACTAAATCAGAAATCTTTAAAAATGTATCTGAATTTTACACTTATAAGATACTAGGTTACACAACTTCAAGATGTTTTTCGTCAAAATATGGTGAGTGTGTATTAAAAATTAATGATGAATTTGATATGAATGATAAATCTTACAAAGTTATTAATTTTTCAAGAGATAAAGCTAATTCTAATAACTGTTATGTTATATGTTCCTCTATTGAAAATCCAGAACACACAACCATATTTTCTGAATCAACCATTCAGGAAAATATAAATGATATTTATCTTTCCATTATGGACAAGGAAAAACGTCTTATCAAGAAAACGAAAGTTTTTGATTTAGTTTTGAAAAGTGGTGATGTTATTGTTTTTAAACCAACAAATAATAGTCCTTACTTTATTCTTAAAACCATAAGCCATTTCACTCGGGATATTTATGAAAATTTAATTTTAGTAACAACTGATGGTGAACAGTTTGATTTGCAAAGTATTGGAAAAAACATTCATAAGATTAACAAACAAACGAAAATTAAAATTAATGGCATTCCAGTTACGACCAGAACACATCTTTTAAAATTTGATATTAATTCTAATGGAATGTTAACATCTTACCCAAATAATGATTATAATTGTACCTGTACAGATATTGATAAATTGAAAATAGAGTACTTAGCTCAAATTCATTTTAAAAATATCAATTTAAGTAATGATTGCACAATAACTTTTAATCTTATGGGTGCGGAAAATAATTATCTTTTGCTTCGTTCCTCTATGAAAATGTTTTTAACAAAAAAAATAATTAACGAAGGACTTCCAATCAAATATTTAGCAAATCGAACAAAAGTGAGAAAATCAACAAAACGGGGAGATGTTTTAATTTGCAATGTAGAAGGTAAAGAATATATTGTTAAATTATCTAAGTTCTCGGACAATTTAGAATATTTTTCTTTTGATGAACAAGTTAAAAACGGAATTATTATTGCTGATCAACATGAAATTGATGATTTTAAAAGATACTATAAAATTGGGGATAAAGTTATTATTACCAAACTTTATAACTATGTTTTAGAAGATGGGACTATTTATACTATTGATTCTTTTAGTTCTGATGAGGATAAACAGTCTCTAATAGTTAATTTAGTTTCCGAAGATCAGCAAAAAGTGAGTTTACCTTTAATTGATAATAATTTCGGATTCAATCGTTTTATCATTAGAAAAGCTGTATCTGAACATGGGGGATTAAAAGTTGGGGATGCAGTCACACGTAATTCATTACCTTTTT
>JAOZRH010000194.1 GCA_029931905.1 Fidelibacterota bacterium | reverse complement strand
AATTCGCTAAATAAGCTGACCATTCAGCTACCTGCCCATTTTTTGACCACGGTGAAGCAATTGAGCTATTTCTAGAATCAGAAAGAAAAATAAACACATCATCACCTTGATTTTGTGCAGATTCCGTAGCAACATATAAATTTGGCGATTTCCAATCAACATATAAGCTCATTTCATCACTACTTGACAATTTATTTGCCGAATCATCAAGAATTCCATCCATTTGAAACTCATAACTTCCAGAAATTGAATCATTAAAGACTATACAATAATCTTGTCCATTATTATTATCCCAAGAATCGTTATTGTAATGAATTACAAATGCAATTTTATTAATTTGTTGCACAGGGTTATTAAATGGACCAATATTAATTGTAAGGTTTGAATCTATACCAAACTCAGATTCAACAGAAGGTCCTGTGCCACTAAAAAGTGTAGAATTTGCTGGCCAATATAAAACATCTGGTGTTTGCCAATTACTTCCATCATTATTCACTCCCCAGTGTAATTTTGCTCCTTGTGTTGTTCCCAATATCTTTATTGTTATAGTATCATCGTTTGTTGGTTGAGGCGGTGACCAAGTTACACCTGTAATGCTTCCAGAACCTCCAGAATTTGCTCCAATCCATACATGTTCAATAGAAGAGCGTGAAATATTGCCATTTTTGTCTTCGGCTTCAATATAATAATCCACCAATTTATCATTAATATTTTCAATAACAACAGAATATTCATCGGCTTTATATGTTGGCATTGGATTTGTCTGAGCTATAATTGTCTTTGCTGACATTGAAATTTCATTCCAATCTCCAACATCATTCCCGCCTGAATATATTTCATTATCAATCGAATTTATAGAATTAATTCCATCATTATCAATTCTATATTTTAATTTCACACTATTTAATCCACTAATATCATAAACATAAGACCAAATTGTTAAATCATTAGTTTGTGAAGTTCCCCATTCTGTAGCTCCCGGATTATATGGTTCTCTTTGTGGTTGGAAAATTGATGGAGGAATGTTATCTGTTCCATTTAATACTTGATCTGCATAACTTACCGCTTGATTAACTGCTCTTGTTGGATTAGAATCCCAAACCCCATCTGATGAACCATCCCAATACCAATAACAACTAGTTTGAGAATTTAAATAATATTTATATGCATTAATTGTATTTGAATTTGAAGAAGCGATATTTTCTGCAGTAAGAATTCTATTTTTCCCAGCAGTTACAACACCCCAACTATTTCTATCATAACTATATCCATCGCTATTTGCATCTCCCAACCATTTTTTAAATTCAGGGTCTCCATTATCTGCTCCACTCCAACTTCCATTTTCAACATGTATAATATCACTTCCGTCTAGTGGAAACATATCCAAATAATCCTGTATTGTTGTGCAAACAAAACGAGATGGATTTGCCACTAACCAATCAACAAAATTTTGAAAATTACTATTATAATACGCATTGCTTCCACCACCATAATTATCACCATCGTGAGCAAGAACAATTAATGTCGGATGTTGCGAATCGGTATTATAACTCTCTAACTGACTCATAACCGATTCGTATTGTAAAGCACCAAATCCGCCTCGCCCATCTTCATTTCCTAAATATCTACTTGCTGGTACAACAATAATTTTCGACTTTTCACCAGTATTTGGATCTATATATTCTGCATAATGCGGTTGATTCGCCCATTGCCCTGAAACTTTTGTTGGTGCCCATACATTATTTAATTGTTGCCAATCATTTGGGTTTGAATTCAAAATATCTGCTTTATTTGGTTCAACTATTCCACCAGCTGTTGAAAATGGATAATCTTTGCATGTTCTTTCAAAATGAACATTATCAACTAATACCCACTCTATTCCCTCTGCCAAAAGTGGTGGAATCATTCGTGTTGTAAATGCATTCTCTGGTGGAAACATTCCCTTTGAATAACTTCCATTAAAATTCGTTGACAAAGCATTCTTGTGTGCTTGAATCTGTTTAGCAATATCTATAGAATCTATTAATCCCATTAACGGATGATGATATCCAAAAGCAACCATATCTAATCTTGGATTTCCATTTGTAGTACTTTTTGTTTTTATTTCATTCCAAGATGACTTCCAGTTTTGAAAATTTCCATTTCCAGCGGACTCTAAATTATTAAGATTTTCTATTAATGAACCAGACATACTAACTTGTGCCCCAAAATGACTTAATCCAGCATCTATTCCTTTCTGTACAGCATTTTTTGGCCAACTATTATATGGACCTAATCTTTCATTGTGAACATCTTTAATAGAAAATGAAAATCGATTATTATTATCCGTCTCAATTATTGATTCGTATGGATAATAAATTGGTTGATGCATATGCCATAAAAAAGCAATATAAATTGGTGGATTCGTTTCATTTTTTTCTGCATTCATAAATCCAACTGCGAAAATTATTAACATTAATGAGATTATTATTTTTTTCATATTACTCCTTTTTCTCACAATAATATACAAAATCTTTACTCAATAATGAATGATATTTCTCACCACTTTTTGTTTACCACATAAACATCTTCCCTACTTAATATTATTTGATTTAAACAATTTAGTATTTTTTTTATTTACTTATTTCATATTTATTTCATCAAAATCAATTTCTTAACATTAGAATAATTTCCAGCTTCTATTTTGTAAAAATATATTCCACTTGCAAGATTGCTTCCGTCAAATACTACTGAATATTTACCAGCTATTTTATTTTCATTTACAAGTGTCTTTATCTTTTGACCACGCAGATTGTAAACAGTAATTTTTACAAAATTATCATTTGGAATATCAAATTCTATTGTAGTTATTGGATTAAATGGATTTGGATAGTTTTGTTTAAGTGAAAAATTGTTTGGTAAATGATTTTCAACAATACTTAATGAACCACTTGTGTCGATCACTGTCAAAATAAAATCATCAAGCCATAAATAGTATCCACTATTTATGGCTTGAACAGCAATATAAATTGAGTCGCCAGCATAAGAAGTTAAATCATAGCTATATTCTGTCCAAGTTGACGGAGTGCCTATAATATTGTCTAAAGTTACAGTAAAATCATTTACATCATTTGAAGTTGTGGATAGTTTTACATTTATATCTTCCAAATTGCTGGGATCATATGAATTTGCCCAAAAAGAAAATTTGGCAATATCCACTTTATTAGAATTTGGTAAAAATATTTTATTAGTAACCGCCCAATCATCTGCACCTGAATCAGTATAAATGCCAATTCCTATTTCTCCACTATGAGCTAAATCAATGGTTGGATTCGAAATTTCCGAAAAATACCCCAAAGAATCATCATCATCATTGTTATTAATATTTCTCCATCCTAACAAAGCCCAATTTTCAAAACCGTTATCAATTAGATAAAGTGTATCAGAAGTATTTGGCTCAATACCAATTATAGCACCTTGGTTTTCACCATAGTTAGAGCCACCCGGATTTAAACTATCTAACATAAAAAAACCATTGTAATAACCAGACCATCCCCAGTTAAAATGAAAATAATTTGGTGTGCCTGTTTGATAGCCATCGCATACAAAAGCATGTCCACCGTCAGCACTTTCTCCACGATAAAACATTGGCCGACTTTTATCCAACTCAGCAATTAATAAAG
>JAOZRH010000043.1:4721-13724 GCA_029931905.1 Fidelibacterota bacterium | reverse complement strand
AATCATAAGTAACATTTTGTACAGCTACCGTAACAGGCAATGCATCTAATGTATCGCCATAATAAATCACAAAATTCGAATCTATATGATCAACCATTTGTGGATAATGTTTCCAAGTATGACCACCATTGTCAGAATAACTAATACCATTACCAACAGACAAACTCTCGCCACTAATTACAGAATCATAAGCAGTTGCAACCCATATTTTATCCCCTAACGATGTCATTGCACAAACGGCTCCATAAGCAACGCTACCAAGCGAATTATAATATGTATAGAAATTATTACCATTATCATAACTAATAGACAATCCTGCACCTGTGGCAAATAATAGAGTTGAATCATCTTTAACATGAATATCACTTACACCATTTGAACCAATACCTTCATAAGCGATTGAATCTGGTAACGAATCGTTCAATGCAAAAGATTCTACAATAAATGCTCTGGCAAAAACTGTACTAAGTAAAATTAAATTTATAATAATAATTTTTAGAATTTTTTTATTCAATTTTCAAACTCCTTTCATTAATAAATAACAATTGAATCTAATACAGCATCGCTCTGTTCATCAGAATAATCAATCGCAATATATCTAAAAATATTTGTAGCTAATTTATTGTTTGGTAAAATAGAAAAACCACCTGAGAAAATTCCATCACCAGACACATTATCTTTATATTCCTCATTTCCATCATCATATAATCTAAATCCATCACTCCAATTTCCAGGATTATCATTATCTTCAACTTGAAAATAAACGAGTTTAATATCGTCTAATCCATTTGTATCGCTTACTGTTACATGAATATATACATGTTTATCACCAGAAGAAGGTCTTGCAATAGAATCTGGTGCATCAATATTTTCAATTACCGGAGCAAAATTTATATCAAATATAATTGAATCTGAAACAATTTTTGAAATGTTATCATCACCATCTTTTGAACTAAAAACTGCTTTTAAAACTCCAAGTGGCATGTCGGGTAAATTCGCATTAAAAGTAATACCAAAATATTGATCATTTGGAATTTGATCGCCGTTTATACCAGAATCATTAAGCATAACACTCAATGAAACTGTGTCAGATTTTGGATAATATATATTTGCTGAAACATATTTCATTAAATCAATTTGGTTATCATTTACCAATGTTTGCAAATGTATTTCTTTTGAATTTTGATTATACAATATTTCAGATTCTGATAATTCTGGAATATCATATATTTCATTTTCGTTTACAGGTTTTTCGGGACCACAACTTATAAGTGTAATCAAAATTATTATTAATATTATTCTATTCATGTTTTTCCTTTTCAATCAATTTAATTATTTATTATACAACCAATAAATTAAAACATCACCAATAATTTGCAAACTTTTTGGTGAACATTTATCTGCTGTATCGTCATGAGTATGCCAATAATTTATATTTTTATTAGGATATTTAAAATCAATAATATCAATTGTAGGAATTTCTGCTATATATGAAAGTGGCACATGATCATCATATATTATCGGACCATATTTTTTTTTGAAATAATTTCCATAATTTAATTTTGAAGCAATATTCCAAATATTTATCATAAGATCTGGATTTGCTTCCATTGAATTCCCCTCAAAAAACACTTCCAATTCTGCATCACCAATCATATCAATCAATATTCCTTCTTGCGGTTTTGGTAAAATAATATTTGAAGAATAATATCGTGAACCTTGACAAAATTCATATGTATGGTTAGGGCGTCCTAAATCCTCGCCATCCCACAAAACAATATCAACACCGAAATCTAAATCTTTTTCATTTAATAATTCCATAATATGAAGTAAAACTGCAATTCCACTTGCACCATCATTTGCACCAGAAATTGGTTCATTTCTTTTATAATTTCCCATATCAGCCCAAGGCCTAGTATCCCAATGAGCAGACAACATTATTCGTTCTGTATTTTTTGGATCGAAACGAGCGATAATATTCGTCATTGGAATTTTGTCTTTTGTTTTTGGATCATAACCGATAAATTCTTGTAATACAACCTCATCACTATTTTTTTTCGCAAAATTTATTAACCAATTTTTACAATTATTATGTCCTTTACTTCCAGGATTTCTTGGTCCAAAATTTGTCTGTTTTAATAAATAATCAAAAGCCGTTTCACCATCAAATACTGGTGTTTTACCAAATGCAATACTGCATATTAAAAATGCAACAACAACAAATAATACCTTACTTTTTTTGATTATACTCATTCTATTATCCACTAATTTTTATATTTACTTTTAACCCAAAATCTCTCGATATTCTATCAGATCCTTTGTCTAATTTCGACTCACCATATATAAAAAATGCCGACCCATTTACATTTTGGGTAAACTGATAATTTAAATCTGATTTAACTTTCCAATTTTTACTTTTATTAAATCCCTCATCGTTACCAAGTGATGTATATTTATTTTGATAACTATTTCCATAACTACCATTAACGGTAAAAGTGATATTATTTTTCACATTAAGATTATCCATAAATGGAAGCGGAATATTCATTCCACCACTATAACTATATGATATTGATAAATTTGCATTTTCTGAAATGTTATGTCTTGTATCTCCACTTTTATTATCAATAGATAAATTCTTAGAATATCCAATATTTGATTTAATATTTCCAACAAAAGACATATTTAATTGAATAAGTGGACTAAAATTTTGTGAATAACTAGAGCTTGTTTCAGTAGTATCGTTCATATTATTAACTCTACTACCAGAATATGCATGACTAACAGATAATGTTTTAAATATTTTTTCTAAATATTTAGTGGATTCAAGTCCAGTCCAAGATACATTCCAGTTTGGCATTGGAAATCCATCTGCTCCTTTTTTCCCAATTGGAAAATAACTCATAGTCATATCTTTAAGAGTACTTCCACTTTGATATCTTGTTTTTAAATCTATCTTAAAATTAAAATCTGTTGTTAAATTATTTGTAATTTTAATACCAGATGTTAATTGAATATTTTGAGACACATTCTTCCCAAATGTATATTTTCCCTTTTCAGTCGATGAAGAATCTGATGGAGTTTCTGATAAACCAAAACGATATAAAGGATTAATTCTTGTTTGTCCGTGTCCTAAAGAATCTTCATATAAAATTACACCAACATTGCTAATATTTTTAGTTTCGGACATTGTAACAGAAATAGGTTGAATTTTTTCAATTCCTTTTTTAAATATTGAACCTATATTTATTCTTTTTTTCACATCAGCATTCTGCTTATTATCGCTTTTACTTTCTTCGTCATTTTTAACTTGATTTTTAACATTTTGGGGTCTGTGACGCCCAGTAGTTTTCTGAGATTTTGGCTTTTCTTTATTATTTTTACCACTAAATGAATCTAAAATTTTAACAAAATCCAATTGGAAATTTGTACTTATTTTTCTAGCATTAGATGTGGAAGCATAGTCTTTATCAAGTGGTTTTTTATATGAATATGATGTAGCATAATTTAAATTTGGACTAAACCATTTAGTTAATTTTAATTTGTATGTTGTTGAAAATGACTCTGATCTTTGATTAACATATCCGGGAAGAAATTTTGTAAATAATTTAGATTTGTCATCAATATAATTTTTTAAATTTGAGTGTAAACCGTTAGTATATTTCATAGACACATTTTCAAAAGGATCATAAGAAATATTTGTATTTCGATTCATATCAAAATTCTGTGTAGTAGTGGTTGAATCAGGTGTAATTCTTTTGGTAACATCTCTTTTGGTTTCTTTCATATCCATATTTAAACTGATATTTTTTGGTTTCCAATAGAATTTTTTATCCTCAAGTTTTTTCCCAAAAATTGGTATCCATTTTAGATAAGCTATTCCCTCGCCTTTTGCAAAATTTAATTTATAATCAATTTTACCATTATAACCAATCTGTTTATCTCTTTTTGTATTAAAATTACTTTTTTCATTATCAGTCGCACTAAAATTTAATTTTACAGCTTCTAATGTATTTTTCATTAACCAAGAATCTGTATCTGTCTTTTTACTCAATGATGTGCTATATGATTTTCTTTTTGATAATGTTTTTACACTATCTGGAACATCTAACAATATAATATCACTACCAGGAAAATATTTTGGTGAATTATCAGCTTCAGAATATCTAACCGATATAGGTGCAGACACTCCCCATTTTTTTGGTAATAATTTACTTGGTTTAAAAGTTGATGAAATATTAAATGATTTGTTATCACTTTGACCTGTTGAATTTCCGGCATCTTTTTTATTTACTTCATGAAAATTTGCATCTTTTTTCTGAGCATTTATATTTAAAGTTGCAAGATCTGCAAATTGCATATTAACATTTCCACGGATTGCCATTCCCTTCTCATTTCTTGTGTCACTCACTCTCAATTCATCTAACCATATATCTCCTGTATAACTTTGAAATGAATTGTTATTTTTTACAGTTACAATCAGATTTTTTATTCTTGATAATGCGGGATTTCCAACAATTCTATATATTTGCCCAGTCAATTGTCCTGTTTCATCATCAACAAGGTGATATTCTCTAACACCAGTTTCAGGATTTCTAAAATATATACCATCAAAATCATTTTGCAATTTTAATTCAGCCAATTTTTCAAAATCCAATAAAATTTCATTTCGTATATCCCACCCAGCATAAATAGGCGTTTCCACTTCATAGTATTCAAAATTATTGTTTATTATTCTTCCCAATCTGATGCTAACACTAACAGGAGAATCTTCACTTGGTAAATTATAATCACCATGAATATACATTTTCAACTGTTTATACAATAACAAATCAATATCTTTATATAACAATTTTTCGGCTCCTGCCTCATGACCTGATGGCAAACCATTTAATTTTAAACATAAAGATTGTTCTTTTGCTCTAATATTGTTTATTCTGTCTAATTTCCCCTGTACACCCTCAGGTGGTTCATATTCCGCATTTTCTTCAGTATTTACAACCGTGATAGCAAACATATCATCATTTTTTGTGTATCCTGATGCAATTGTATCTGTAATTCCAAGCTCTTGCCACTCATTTCCTACAATTGCAACAGATGCTAACTGCACTGTATCTTGTTTTACAACATTTCCAAAAGATAATCTCATATATTCTACATAAGCCAAACTAGCGTTTCCAGTAGAATCCACTGCTTTATTCAATGGAATTCTATATAATTTCCAGCCCGTTTTTATTCCTGTTTCTGTTTCCGTTTCAGAAATAATCCAAGGACTTGAACCAAGATTTAATTCATAAGTATAATAATCGTTCTGTACATCTACTTTTGCATTTCTATTCAAATCTTCAGTATCTGGATAGTTACTTGTTTCATCTGCATTATTTTCTGTTCCATTATAAAAACGATAATTTGCTCTATTGCTATTTGGATTTTCGGTATCTCTAACAAAATTATCAATCATTGGGTCCCAACCTAATGCAATTTCTTCCTCATCGGTCAGCAAATTTATTCCAATATCTTCTGTTCTTCCATCCTTTTTGTCAATCATATCATTTTTCATTATCTTAATTAGAGTATCACAACCATCTTCAGTATCCAATAAATAATCATTATCTACATCTTCACTAATTTTTCCAATATCAATTTGAATTGTTCCACTTTCACCTTTTGCCCATACTTCAATAAATTTACTCTTAGTTTGATTATATGATCCAGAATAAAGCGGTTTCATAATACTTCCCCATGTCTGTCTTGGGTCCACTTTTGTTTCTAATCCCGTAATACCATTAATTTCAGGATCTAACACAATATTTAAAATATTTACACCATTGTCTTCTGTATTGGTTGTTTCTTTATTAGGCCAAATATTTCTAACATCAATTTTATTATACGGATTATACCAAAACATAAATCCTCTTTCTAAATATGTATGATCAAAAAAAGCATTTACTGGCTTTCCAGCAATTTTCCAACTTTTATACATAACGCCCATTGAAGTAACTCTTTTTACACCTTCAAAATCATCAATTTTTGCTACACCGTTTGGATCGCCTGTATCATCATTACTAATAGTGTTAGGATTTGGAATTATTTGTGCAATTTCACCATCTATTGATATCGAACTTTTACTATTTGTTCTAATAAGTGGTAAAGCGTTAATTGCCCAAGTCATCCAATCAAGATCATATTTTACTTGCCCGTTTATATCCCAAATATAATTTCTAAATGGTTCTTCACCAATACGAACTTGATCATCTAAAGATGATTTTTCATAATACATAAATGTTCCACCCAAAAATGAATTATCACCAAATTTATATTCTGCCCGCATTCCGGCAATTGTTTTTTTATCCAATTGAAATAATTGTTGTGCATCATAAGTGATTTTTAATGCACCATTAGGATCTTTTGCCTTTAAACTGATTAATTGTACAGAACCAGCAAAGTAATCTATTTCATAATCAACACCTTTTGATAATTTTTGTCCATTTACAGTAACTTCTTCACTACCTTCAATTATCATCATATCATTCAATTGTATAAAATTACTTCTATTTTTATATGTAACTTCTATAATAAATTTACTCTCATTTTGAATTTCTGTGACTAATGCTCTATTTTCATGATAAATGAGTGAAGATGATAATGTAGTATCATTATCTAATTCATCATTATAATATCCATTTTCAACATCATCAGCAACCGATGTTGCTTCAAATGGATAAGCAAATGGTAACCATAATTCACCATCAAATAATTTTACAATATTTTCATTGTCCTCAACATCAATCTGTCCATCTGGAGTTTCCGAATTATTTCCATCATACTTATCTAATCCAAATAATTGTAAATATGATGACCATTTTTCATTACCATATTCTTTAACACTTCCATTATTATAAAATATTTTTAAATCAAATCCATCTTTTTTTATATCTCTTGCACCAAGATTATAAACATTTTTTAATTCTAAATTCCAAGTTTTATATTGTGGATTAGGGGAACTATGTCTTATTAATTTTAGTTTTTCTGGATAAACATCCATAGTTTTTACATAATCTCCTACTGTGCTACCATCATCGGTTCGATAGGCAACAGCTATCGCTTTCTCTTTAGTAAAACTTGTTTTCATCTTAACAATTCCAATATCTTGCTTCAATTCATAATCTTTACCAGGTTCAAGTTTTCTAAAAAATAATCTCTCTGTTTCTGATTCATATTTAGTAATATCTGACGGATCAACATAAGCAATGGCATTAAATGCGGATTGTTCTGTCTCTGTACAGGAAATATATAAATTCATATCTGTAACAATTTTATTTGAAGAAAATGTAAAATCTCTTCCATTTAGTGGATATAATTGATTTAAATAATATTCATCAAGATAGAAATATTTATCTTTAATATATTCATAATCTTTTATTTGTACACTACTTCCTTCTGTTGCTCCACCCCAACTTTTTTCTTTACTTTGTCCTTTTTCAATTGATACAATTGTTGTTAAATCAACTGGACCAAATTTCATAAATGCCTTAATTCCATACAATCCATTATTCGAAGCCTTTCCACTAACAAATTTAGTTGCTGGTAAAGATAAACTAATATTTCCAGCATCCACTCTTTGAACTATTTCATCTTCTTTTCCAGTATAAAAAATCTTTAACTGATTTTCAAAATCAAAACTATTTTCACTATCTTGATTTACTTTCATACTTATTCTATCACCAATTCTTCCCTCAATATTAAAATTTTGTGTTTGGTCTAGAATAAAATTGTTTGATTTTGCTGCTTCTTGTGATGATGTAAATCTTGTAGATTGTGTTTGCTTATTGTACTTACCAGAAATTGTAATATTTCCATTGACTCTCAATGATACCCTTTGACCTGCAATATCTGTCCCAATTTCAAATGCTCCAGTACTTTTTTTCTCCCTTGGTATCATAATCTTTTTTACAATATGTTTGTTCCACTCTTCTTTTTTAACATAATCTATTTTCAGTTTATAATACTCGCTAAGAAAAATATACGATGGAATTCTTACATAATAATCACCAATTTTTTCATATTGAATTAAAATATTACCATCGTCATTTGTTAATTGAAACAATTTTGCATCACTGAGAAGTGTTGGCATAGAAATAGATATTGGATCGCTAGGATTTAATTTATATTTTTCAAACCCAGATTGTTCTGAAAATAATATAGGCATAACACCAGCTGGTCGGTATGAATATTTGATACCAAAATAAACATTCTCATTCTGTCCAAACGACAAACTAATGAAAAATGTTAATAGACCAATTGTAAGTAATATCTTCTTCAAATTATATTTTTTTTCAACATTATAATTTCGAATTCTATCTCATTTTCTTCTTTAACAAACTGGTCTTATCTTTACTCCTTAATATTTTTACTATAATATAAGCTTTTATTGTCATTATCACCAAATATAAATTAATTATTTTTTAATTTATCAATAAACTTTTTTAATGCAATTGCACGATGACTAATTTTATTTTTTTCTTTTACACTCATTTCTGAAAATGTTTTATCTAATTCCTTATAATAGAAAACTGGATCATAACCAAAACCACTTCCACCTATTTTTTCTTCTATTATTTTACCCTTCACTCTTCCCTCAACAGTCCATTCTGTGTTTCTATCAACATAAGCAATAATTGTAATAAATTTTGCTCCTCTTTGTTCCCAATCAACATTTTTTAATTCATCTAATAATTTATTAACATTTTCATCATATGTAACATTTTCCCCAGCATATCTACTGGAATATACTCCTGGTCTATCGTCTAATGCATCTACAAATAATCCTGTATCATCTCCGATAGTTGGCAATTTTGTATATTGATGAATAACTCTTGCTTTTTTTAATGCATTATATTCTAATGTTTCTCCATCTTCTACAACTTCAGGAATATTTTCAAAATCATCAATTGTAAGTACAGTTATATCATTACCCAATTTGTTTTTTATTTCTTTTATTTT
>JAOZRH010000043.1:0-4621 GCA_029931905.1 Fidelibacterota bacterium | reverse complement strand
CAATTGTAAGTACAGTTATATCATTACCCAATTTGTTTTTTATTTCTTTTATTTTGTCTCTATTTCTAGTTGCTAATACTATTTGATTTTTCATCTTATTTCTTTATTTTTTAATATTTCAAGTCGTGAAATATATTAAATATTTATTATTATAACAAAATAATAAATATTTAATCAAATATGTTATATATTTTCCTTGACTTTGAATTTTTCTTTCTTTAATATACGGTGTGAATGAGAAGAGAAATTTAAGGAACAGCCAAATCAGAAAATATAGACAGTTAAAATGCACGATTAATGAATTTTCGGATTTGTCTTTTTCGTATACCAAAGATTTTTTCAAAAAAACACTATTATTACATAGAGGGAATTTATAAGTTTTTCGTCTATGTTAAAGTATATTTCTATAATAAGTAAAACAATAATGTATAATACAATGTCTATTATACACAAAATATTGCCAACTGTTGGCAAAAAACTATCAATTAACTTTTGTGTTCGGTTTTTTGATAGTAATAATTTAAGAACATTAGAATTTTGAGGAGAATAGATGAATATCTATGTAGGAAATTTACCGTACGAAGTAACTGAAGAAGATCTTAAACAACTGTTTTCAGAATATGGAACAATTGCAAAAGCAATCATAATCAATGACAGAGAAACTGGCAGATCTAAAGGTTTTGGATTTGTTGAAATGGAAGACAATGACGCTGGAGCAAAAGCAATTCAAGAATTAGACGGAACTGAATTGAAAGGCAGAAATGTTAGAGTAAACGAAGCTCGTGAAAGAAAAGAAAGAGCTCCTAGAAAAAAAAGTTGGTAACAACTAATCATTAAATATACCTAATAGCTATTTGACGAATGTCTTATCAATAGGTTATTTAATTTTTCAATAACTAAAATTTATCATTACAACTATATTAAATTTTTGTAATAATAATTTTAGGCGAAAAATAAAAAAAGCAAAGTATTAATTTACTTTGCTTTTTTTTATTTATTTTTTGATTATTATTATTTTTCTAAATAATTTTTCCTATATACTAACGATAGAAAAATACTAGTTTTAATCATCAGCCCTGGAATAAATGGAAATAATCCAATTGCAAATACTTTATCAATTCCAACATAAAAACTTAACCAAACTAATCCAATACCAAAAATAATTATATATGATAATAACATAGCAGTTATATTTTTAACAAAACTTTTATCCCACCCCTTTTCAAATAGATAACCAATTAAAAATGCTACAAATATAAAACTAATTAAATATCCACCAGTTGGACCCATTAAATGTTGAATTCCTCCAGAAAAATTTGCAAATACAGGAAATCCAATCGCACCTTCTGTTAAATAGGCTATTACACTTAAACTTCCCCTTTTACTTCCAAGCAATGCTCCAACTAACATAACGGCTAATGTCTGCCCAGTTATTGGAACAGGTGAAAATGGAATAGTTATTGCAATCTGTGAAAATAATGCTATTAATATTGAACCACTCAATACTAACATTACATTAAATAATGTTGACAATTTTTCTCTTTGTAAATTTAAAACTTTTGTGTTTATCATTTTTCCTCTCATTTTATTTATTGTAAAATATATTTAATATTATTGAAAAAAACAAAACTAATAATTATTTCTGTAAATATTTTACTAATTCTCTGTAAATCTCAAGAATATTTTCATTATTCATATTTTTTAATAATTCAATCTGTTTTTCAATTAATTTTTTATCATTTCTTTGAATTGGTCCACTTAGTGCCAAATCTATTCCATTTGTTTTTACATTTTCTAATACACTTTGAATTAATGGACTAAAATATTTCATATAATCCATTTCACTAATATTGCCTCTGTCCGCGACAACTGTACTCATCTTTAGTAAACCAACTAACAAATTACCAATAATCACAGCTGAAACATGATAATATGGCTTCTCTTTGCCCGAGATTTTAAAAGATTTCCCTCCAATTATCTCTACAATTTCATTCATCCATTGGTTATTTTCACCTTCAATTGCAAAATATGCTTTTGGTAAATTTTCGATGGCTGACTTTACATTTGGCATGGAAATCAACGGATGAATAGAATGAAATTCAACTTTCCTACTTTTAATGCTTCTAAAAATATTTGAAGATAAAAAACCACTCGTATGAAAAATATGTTTTGTGTTTAAACTCTTATTTTTACATAATTTATTTGCAATATTTCCAATTTCATCATCATTTACGGCAATTATTATAAAATCAGTTTTTGGCAATTTGTCATCTATTCTATTTTGTTTTATTTTTCTAATGTTTTTTGAAAACAATTCATAATTCAATAAATTATTTTCAATCACACCAACACATTGATGATCGTTTTTTTCAAGATGATAAGTAAAAGCAGTTCCAACCTTTCCACACCCAATCAATATAAATTTCATTTTACAATTTATCCTTTTCTGAAAATATTGTAGCTGTAAAAATCAAATATCTCATATTATCGTTTTTATAAGAATTAGAATTCATTCCCGCCTTCATTGCTAAATTTTTCAACATAGTTTCCAAATCCCAATTCTGTTCAGTTGCCACTTGTGGTAAAAATACTGCTTGATGAAAATTATCTGACATTACAACTCCATGTTCACCCGGATTTATCTTTTTCCAACTATCAATTTCCTCTAATGGACTCAATATTGAAACTTCTATTTCTATTTCATTTAATTCATCTTTTGTTAGTGGATAAAATCTCGTATCGTGAAATGCTGAAGAATCCGCCATTTCTATAATTCCATCTCTGAGTGGTTTAACTCCCTCTATCAATCCAATACAACCCCTTAAATCACCAAATTTATGAAGAGTTACAAACAATCCATATTTATTATCATAAAATTTATCTGTAAGCAAATTTTCTTTTGAATTTCCCAATAATTTATATTCAAAATAATTTCTTATTGCATTCAATATTTCTATTTTTTTATCTTTTGAAATATTCATAATTTCCCCATTTTATTTATAAATTACTGCCGAAGTGTATCCAACTACTCTACTTTTATCAGAGATTACATCACCAGAATTCATATATCCAAATGTTTTAACTTTCCTATCAATAATATTATCTAAACCCATCATCATTGCTGTAATTGCTCCACCGCCACACGCTTCAATTTCATTTGATTTTATTTTACTCCATAATTTTTCATACTCATAATCATCGATTAATTTCACAAGTTTTTTATCCATTTTTTCTGCAATTCTATAATTATGAAAATGTGATAAATCAGAACTAGCCACAAATAATATTTTATCTCTCATTTTGTCTTTTAAAAATTTAATAACTTCAGAAAGTTCATTTATTGTTGAATCATTTTGTGAACCGACAACAATTGGAATTAGAGAAAATGAATTTGATAATGCAACTTGAATAAATGGTAATTGAACTTCCAAAGAATGTTCACCACGATGACCAATTTCTGAAACACTAATCACTTCAAAATTATTAATTTCTTCTCTTAACTCACTATTGATTTTTATTTTTCCCAATGGAGTTTCATAAGCATCACCAGAATAAACCGAACATCCTTCAAAATATTCTTGATGACTTGGGCTAATTACACAAACTACTTCATATTCCCTGTCAACGATGCTTTTATATGCTTTTCCTGCTTGAATTCCCGAAAATACATATCCCGCATGTGGAGCAATTATTCCCAATATTTCATCTTTTTTTGATATTCTAATAGAAAATTCATTAAAATATTTTTCAATTGTATTCTGCAGTTCCACACTTCCTAATGGATAAAATTGTCCTGCTACTGCTGGTTTTCTAACATTCATAATTTCACCTAAAAAATTTATTTAAACAAAAATTAATAAAATATCGTAAAATGCATGTGTATAAGATGTAATCGCAAATCCTCTGTAAAAATATAATATACCCAAAACCATTCCACCAGTGAATCTTGCTGTAAATGTAATAATATTAAATACATCGCCAAATGTTCCAATATAATGAGCTCCGGCAAATATTAGAGATGATAATATCAATGCCACGATTCTTCCAAGCCAAATATTAATAGAAACATTTTTAAATAATATTAACAAAAATTGTAATAATATCGCTCTAAAAACCAATTCTTCATAAACACCTGCACCAAAACCAAATCCAATACTTTGAATATTTTCGGAATTTATCATCAATACTGCAACATTAGAGATTACAAAACGAGTAATAACATACAATAAAAACGAATAAATTATACTTTCTGCGATAACAAAAGGAAAATATTCTAACCCAAGATTTTTATTTTTAAAATGTATTTTATGAATTAATGATACAGATACAAAAACAACTAAAAATAATAATATTGTCGCTTCAAAACCATAAAATCCAATTTTCGTAAGCATTCTTTTCAATAAAATATCGGCACCATTTCTGATACCATTAACATCTGATTTATTATTTAAAAAAACAAATAATTCATAAATAATAGCCATCGGTATGACAACAATTATACTAAATAAGGGCGATTTACTTTTTGAAAAATATTTCATTTTGATAATTATTTTTTCTCATTTTTTAAATTATTATAAACAATTTTTCCATCAATTATTGTCAATAACGATTCAATGCTCTA
>JAOZRH010000193.1 GCA_029931905.1 Fidelibacterota bacterium | reverse complement strand
AGGAGTATTTTTTTTAAACAATTCATTTAGAAAATATTTTTGCGAATTTTGTTCCATTTTTCATCCACCTCCCACAGGAAGATACAAAAACAATTCATCTTTATCCTGTAAAATATATGTCAATGGTTGACTAATTTTACTAATTGTCGCAAATATAAATTTTTGATTTAATTTAGGAATTCCATGATTAATTAATAATTGAGATATTGATAAAGAATTCTCAACATTTATCCAAGTATTATTTTTTACACTTTTAATATTAAGAAATCCAACAAATTCAATTTTTATTTTCATATTTCATCGCTTTTTTAATTATAATGTTGGTGGAACAAATACTCTAGTTGCCAATTCTTTATCAAACATTCGTAAACCATTACCAGAATCGCCAATCAATTTTAATGCACTTAAAATTTCATTTACATTATCTTCTTCTTCCACCTGTTCCGTCACAAACCACTGCAAAAATATTTGACTTGCATGATCTTTTTCTGCAATTGCAAGATCCATCAATTCATTAATTGATTTTGTAATAAATTCTTCGTGCTTTAATGTTTCTTGAAACATAATAATTACCGAATCAAATTCAGAAGGCGGTTGCTCAATTGCTTTTAATTTTACTTTTCCACCTCGTTCATTAATATAATTATAAATCTTTTGTGCATGTGAAATCTCTTCCTGTACTTGAATTTGAAACCAATTTGCAATTCCGTTCAATCCAATAGAAGTTGAATGTGCCGATAAAGATTGATATAAATAAGCTGAATATGTTTCTTTATTAATTTGTTCGTTTAAAGCATTTTCTATTTTTTTATTAAGCATTTTTAAATTCCTATTTTATTTTGAACCCTCGGAAAAATTATGAAATTATATTAATTAACTCTTCCAAAGTCCGTGTAAATTACAATATTCTCTTGCCGAAACCTTATCTGCTTTAACATAAAATACTGCTTCAGGTTTATCATCTGATTTCAAAAATTGCCTGTAAACCTTTCCATCAGCCAACAATTCTATCCACTGAATATAATGTTTTTCCATCATTGGATGTGCTGTATTTTCACCAACTTTTACAGTTACTTTATCTTCTTCCTTGATAATAAACGGAACATGTTTTTCTGTTGAAGAATCTTCTGATTTTTCCTCTAATAATATCATTGATTCTCCACAACATACCAATTCCCCACCACCATCAATCATCAATTCAACAATATTTCCGCATTTTTCACATTTATAAATTTTATTTAATTTTTCCATTTCAAACTCCTTATTTAACTTTTTTATGACAAAACCACCAATCATAACATTCGTAATCTTTTGATTTATTTTTCCTTTCATTTGCTACTTTAACATTAGACGCAGGTGGTATTATAACATTATTTCCGATAAGTTCATTATTGGGCCAATCTGCGGGAGTAGCTACACCATTACTATCACTTATTTGAAGTGCTTTTACCGCCCGTAATATTTCATCAAAATTTCTACCGATTTCTTGAGGATAATATAAAACTAATCTTGTCTTACCTTGTGGATCAATAATAAAAACAGCTCTCACAGTATTAGTTCCTTTTCCCGGATGCAACATTCCTAATTTCATAGCAATTGTATCGTTACCAGCAATAATTGGAAATTTTATATCTATATTCAAATTATCTTTTATCCAATCAATCCATTTGATATGAGAAAAAACTTGATCAATTGACATACCAATCAATTCACAATCAACTTTTTTAAATTCATCATACCTATTTTGAAAAGCAACAAATTCAGTTGTGCATACTGGCGTGAAATCGGCGGGATGACTAAATAATACCAACCATTTTCCTTTATAATCCCCTGGAATATTCATTGCTCCTTGTGTAGTATCGACTTTAAGTTCAGGGAAATTATCCCCTAATAACGGCATATTTATTCTTGTTTCTTCCATTTTACTATCCTTTGATTAATTCTTTTTGCATTTCTGACAATTTAACAACATGTCTTCTTTCTTCTTCTATAATAGCTTCAATTTTATTAATATCATTTTTAGAAACTAAGTTTTTTATTTCTTGGAAATATTGAATAGTATCTAATTCCTTTCCAACAGCAAATCTTAAAGCAGTTTCCATATCATTTACTTTTGAAGTATCATCATCAAATTTATTAAACGAAAAAACAATATTTTCAATATATGCTTCCAGATAAGCAAAATACTCTTCTGGATAATTTGCAGACGGATCATATTTTTCAAATTCAGATAACAAATTTTTAAATATTGCCTTATGTTCAACTTCCTCATCAGCGAGAAAAGTAAATAATTCTTTTACTTTTTTATTATTCAATTTATTACTCATTATTCGATAAAACTTCTCACCATTTTCCTCAATTCTAATAGCAAATTGATAAATTTCACTTGGGTTAAAAGAGCTCATAATTTCCTCCTTTTAAATATTTAAACTTTTATGTTTTTCAAAAATTTCATCAGCTAAATTATCTAATGCACGAAAATCGTTTTCTTTAGGAAATCCCTTTACCATTACAGTAGATAATAATTCCACTTTTAAATTACCGAGCATTCCAACTATTTTCTCCACCATTTTTCCACCCCAACCAAAAGAACCAATAACAGTAGCAAATTTAGCTTTGGGCTTCAATATGTTTGCTAAAGCCGAAGCATAAACAACAGATGGATGCGGACCTGTTAATACGGTCGGCGAAGCAATGACTATTGTACAAGCATCAACTAATTCAATCGCTAATTCACCAATATCTGTAACTGTTAGATTGAATGGTTTAACGACAATATCTCTTTTTATTAATGCATCTGTTAGATATTCTACCATTTTTTTAGTGCTTCCGTGCATAGAAATGTATGGAATTACAACTTCATTTTTAACATTATCAGATGTCCAATCTTTGTAAGCATCTAAAATCATTTTGGGATTATCATAAACTTGACCATGACTTGGTGCAATTATATCAATTTTAAGATTCTCAAGTTTTTGTAAATGTCCAATAATTTTTTTTCTGAACGGCATCATAATTTCTGCATAATAGCGTTTAGCAGATTGGTAAACTTTAGCTTCATTTTTAACAAATAATTCGCTTGATACAAAATGAGAACCAAGAAAATCACATGAAAAAAGAATATTATCTTCTTTCAAATAAGTTACCATAGTTTCTGGCCAATGAACCCAAGGAGTTAGTAAAAATTGTAAGGTTTTATCTCCAAGTGATAATGTTTCTTCATTTTTTACAACAAGAAATTTATCTTCAGAAATATTCAGCAAATCAATTAACATTTTTCTGCATTTATCATTTGTAACAACTTTTGCTTCCGGATATTCTGCTAATACAGCAGGAATTCCTCCAGAATGATCTTGCTCTGCATGATTTACAATAACATAATCAATTTTGGTAACATTATGAGTTTTAAGATTTTCAAACAAATCATTCAAGGTTTCAGGATCAACAGTCTCAATTAAAGCAACTTTATCAGATCCTTCTACAAGATAAGAATTATAAGTAGTACCATCAGGCAATGGAACCAATTCATCAAAAAGTCGTCTATCCCAATGTTTTACTCCGACAGAAAAAACATTCTCTTTCACCTTTTGTATTGCCATCTAATCCTCCAATTTTTCAAAATCCTCTTTCCCTACACCACATTCAGGACATACCCAATCATCAGGTAAATCTTCAAAAGATGTTCCTG
>JAOZRH010000192.1 GCA_029931905.1 Fidelibacterota bacterium | reverse complement strand
ACCTTATTCTTATTCCCAAGCCTTAGTAGAAATAATATAACCAATTTAAAAACCTTATTACCTATTAAAACAATAAGGTTGATTTGTTCGGTTAGTATGTTCTATTAAGGTTAAATACAAGTAAATAAGGTTTGGGGAAAATATTAAACTAATTGATAGCAAGGAAGCAAACTCCATTGTTTTTTACATTAATTATTATCTATGAGTTAAAACTTTTTTCTATTTGAATTCTTTAAAAAAATAAATATCTTACGGCGATTAAAATTGAAGTTTTGAAAACTAAAGGAGAAAAATGGGTAGATTTAGAAGAATTACAGTGAAAAGTGAAGTGCCAGAAAAATTGAAAAAATTAGAGGAATTTAGTTATAATTTATGGTGGAGTTGGAAACCACAGGCACAAAAATTATTTTCACATTTAGATAAAGAATTATGGTATAAAGTTAAACACAATCCTTTAAGAATGCTAAAGGAAATAAGTCAAAATAAATTAAATGAAAAAAGTAATGATGTCGAATATATAAAACTGTTTGACAAAGTGATGAAAGAATATAATGAATATGTTTCAGATAAAAATGTTTGGTTTAAGAGGAAATATCCTAAACAAAAGGATTTTTTAGTTGCATATTTTTGCACAGAATTTGGTGTTCACGAAACTGTTCCTGTTTATTCTGGAGGTTTAGGAATTTTAGCTGGTGATCACATAAAAACAACAAGTGACCTCGGAATTCCACTTGTAGGAGTTGGTTTACTATATAAACAGGGATATTTTATACAAAAATTTAATTGTGATGGTCAGCAAGAGAGTATTTATCCTAGTTATGATTTTGATGAATTACCAATTTCTCTTGTAAAAGACAATGAAAATAATCCATTAAAAGTAAGTGTAGATTTACATAGTAGAAAAGCTTTTGCTCAAATATGGAATTTGAAAGTTGGAATTTCAAATATTTATTTACTTGATTCAGATATTGAAGAAAATTTACCAGAAGATAGAATTTTAACTTCACAATTATATGGTGGAGATAATGAGATGAGACTTACTCAAGAATATTTTCTTGGTATTGCTGGTGTAAGAGCTTTAAGAAAAATGAATATTTCGCCGACTGTATGGCATATGAATGAAGGACATTCTGCATTTTTGGGATTAGAAAGAATTAGAGAGTTGGTAGAAGGCGGGAAATCTTTTGAAATTGCTAAAGAGGCAGTTGCTTCATCTGCAGTATTTACCACACATACACCTGTTCCTGCTGGACATGATGCATTTAATGAAGGATTGATGAGAAAATATTTTACTGAATTTCATGCCAAATTAGGTGTGAATTGGGATGTCTTTTTCGATTTAGGTCGCGATCCTATTGATAATAAATTTAGTATGACTATTTTAGCATTTAATTTATCGAAATCGTATAATGGCGTTAGTAAATTACATGGAGAAGTTAGTAGAAAAATATGGCAGGATTTTTGGAAAGATATTCCTGTAAATGAAATACCAATAACACATGTGACAAATGGAATACATACTGAAACTTGGATAGCAAAGGAATTTAGAGAACTTTATGAAAAACATCTTGGAAAGAAATGGACTGAAACTATAAATAGTGATAAAATGTGGAAAAAAGTTGAAGATATTCCAGCAAAAGAAATGTGGGAATCACATATTCATAGAAAAAAACGATTAATTGATATTGCTAAAAAAAATATCGAAAAAAGAAATAGGGCTAATGGAATTCCAGAGCATATTACAAACAAGATAAAAGAAAAAATGAATCCTAATGCACTTATTATTGGATTTGCAAGACGATTTGCTACTTATAAGAGAGCAACTTTGATTTTTAGAGATATTGAAAGAATAAAAAAGATTTTGAATAATAGCGATAGGCCAGTTATTCTATTTTTTGCTGGTAAAGCTCATCCTGCTGACAAACCGGGACAAGAATTTATTAGACAAATTTATCATTTATCTATGCAAGAGGAATTTTTAGGTAAAATAAATATTCTCGAAAATTATAACATTACTTTAGCGAGATATTTGGTTTCTGGAGTTGATGTATGGTTAAATAATCCTAGACGACCAAGAGAGGCAAGTGGTACTTCAGGTGAAAAAGCTTGTGTAAATGGAGTTATCAACTTCTCTGTGCTTGACGGCTGGTGGGACGAAGGATATAATACTAAAAATGGTTGGATTATTGGCGAAGATAAAGATTATGAAAATTATGATATCCAAGATGGAGATGATGCTTCAAGTTTATATTTTACATTGGAAAATTCAATCATTCCTGAATATTATGACCAAAAAAATGGTGATAGATTCTCGAATAAATGGGTTAATAGAATGAAAGAATCCATTATTACAAATTCACCACAATTTTCTACTAATAGAATGTTGAAAGATTATGTGAATAATATTTATATTCCAACTTTTGAGTATAATAATAAAATGAATAGCGATTCGGATGATAAATATTCGCAATTAGTTGAATGGAAAAATAAAATTAAAGCAAATTGGAATAATATTAGAATAAGAGAAATTGAAAGCATAAATATATCTAATAATGAGTTGGAATTAAGCGGAAAAATCGAAGTGTTTTTAAATGAGTTAGATCCAAAAGATGTAAAAGTTGAAACAATATTAGTTCAAGAAGGATATGAAGATGAGCCAATTTCAATTACAGAATTAGAAATGGTTGATAAAGTATCAAACAATGATTTTGTATATGCAGGTAAGATAGAAATTCCAAAAGGTGGAGTTTATAAGTATGCTGTTCGTGTTAGACCATACAATGAATTATTGCTTAGCAAATTTGAAAATCGTTATATAAAATGGATGGCATTTCCAGAAATGTAAAAAATATGGAAATTATCCTTTTCTCATATTGAAAAATATTCTACTTTAAGTGTAAATACCGAAAGTGCTTGTAAATGGCTATGTTGTGTATTATATTTAAAGTAAATTTAGAGAGGAATTTAAATGGATTTCAGAAGTAGAATAAAAAAATTATATTATTCAATAAGTGAAGTTAGTGAAATTACAGATTTAAAACCGTATGTGCTTAGGCATTGGGAAACCGAGTTTTCTTATTTAAAACCATCAAAAAATATTTCTGGCAATAGAACTTATAAAGAAAATGATATCAAATTAATCAAGTTGATTAAGCACTTATTGCACGAAAAAGAAATGTCAACTGCCGATGCAGTAAAAACAATTCAACAATATAAATCAGCAAAAACTTATAAAAAAGAATTGGATAAATATGACATTTTGTCTGAAAAGAAAAAAGAGGCATTAACTTTAGATTTTAGTAAACAGAAAAATGAATCATCTGATAAATCAATTGATGAATTGTTGAGAAAAATTCAAAAAAATTTAGAAAGTGTTATCGAAATACTTGCTAAATAATTTAATTAACTTAAAATTAATCGGGGCGTAGCGCAGTCCGGTAGCGCACTTGAATGGGGTTCAAGGGGTCGCAAGTTCAAATCTTGTCGCTCCGACAAAGTTTTAATATAAAAAGATACTTATATTTTTATTGAGTGTTTTCTTAATGTATTTTTTAGTAACATTAAGTGTTGAAATAGTAGCCGATTACGAGCATTCACTTATCAAAACTATTACGAGTTTGATGCGAACTACAAGCTTTAAATTTACTACTGTCTCGGCTATTATTTTTATACATTGTTGTGTCTCGTTTTCATTAATCACTTTAAATTCGTGCAAATGCTCTTATCGGTGAACCATC
>JAOZRH010000191.1 GCA_029931905.1 Fidelibacterota bacterium | reverse complement strand
ATCAGGAGCAAAAGTTATAGGGATAACTACAGGATTTACTGCCTTTGATTTGCAAGATGCAGATCTTGTAATAGATTCTTATGAAGAATTAAATTTAGAAAAATTAAGTATATTATTGCTAAATGATTAAAATTTTTAAAAAATACGATAAAAAATTGTGGGTATTGATGGGCGGATTGTCAATAACTGCTATGGGATTTGGAGCTATTGTTCCATTTTTAAGCATATATTTTCACTCTACAAAAGGTGTTTCAATGAGTATGGTTGGTACATTTTTTCTTTTTGCTTCGGTTGCAAGAGCTTTTTCACAAACTGTTGGTGGAGAATTATCAGATCATTTTGGTAGAAAAAAAATACTTTTATGGTCTCAATTTAGTAGTGCATTAGTTATGGTTGCAACGGGTTATGTTGTATTCCTTGATGTGAGTTATTTGGTCATTGCCAGTGTAATTTTTCTAAATTATTTCTTATCATCATCATTTTTTCCGGTTTCAAATGCAATGATAATAGATTTACTTCCTGAAAACGATAGAGCGGAAGGTTTTTCAATAATGAGAACCGCAATTAATTTTGGTTGGGGAATGGGACCTGCTATTGGTGGATTTTTATCTGTATTTGGATTTGAATATTTGTTTTATTTTACTGCTTTTAGTGCATTAATTTCAGGATTATTAATTCTGTTTACTATTGAAGAGACGAATGTAGTAATTGAGAAAAAAAGTAAAAAATCATCTTATTTATTTATGAATGTTAAATTTAATAAATATTTAGTATTATTTTTAATTTCCACATTATTTTTATATATCACTTGGGGGCAATTTACATCTACACTTTCTGTATTTATGAATAACAATCTACAATTATCACACAAAAATATTGGTTATATTTATACTTACAATGGACTTCTTGTAATATTATTCCAAATTTATATAAGCAGAAAAGTTAAAAATTTTAATATGTTTAAGATAATTATTGTAGGAACTTTATTTTTCTTTTTGGGCTATTCTTTATTAGGATTTGCTGATGGTATTTTGGGAATAATGTTGTTTGTTACTATCTTTACTTTTGGTGAAATGTTAGTAGGTCCAACTGGTAATACAATTATAAGTAATATGTCACCAAAAGGACAATATGGAAGATATCAAGGATTATATGGTTTAGTTACAATATCTGGTTGGTCTTTAGGACCTTTTATCGGTGGAATATGTATTGATCAAATTGAAAATGTTAAAATATTATGGCCATTTTTAGCATCATTTGCTTTGTTAGCTTCAGTAGGTTTTTTACTGTTATATAAAAATAATGATAAAATTAAATATGAAAATTATAAATAAATGGATTTAAAATGAATAAATTAATTACGACAATAAAAGTTCGAAGTTATGAATTAGATTCTTTTAAACATGTAAATAATGGTGTTTATGCACATTATCTTGAAACAGCTCGTGGAGATTATCTTCAGCAGATTGGACTTACATTTAAAAGTTTTGATAAATTAAAAGCTTGGCCAGTAATTGCTCATTTGGAAATTGATTATAAATATCCAGCACTTTTTGGAGATGAATTGAAAATTGAAACAGTAGTTTCTAAATTAGGTGAAACATCAATTACATTAGATTATGAAGTTTATAATAATGATAAAATATTAATAATTACAGCATCTACTAGAATGGTATTTGTTGGAGAAAATGGAAAGCCAACACGAATGCCGGAAGTATTTAGAAAGGGGTTTGTTAAATACGGAGACGGGAGACAGGAAACGGAAAAATAGAAGGAGAATGAAGAAAAAATGATTATTAATATTCTCAACAAAAAAATACCAAAGTTACTAAAATGAAAATAATAAAAAATACATTATATCTAATCCTTTCCATTTTCCATTTTCCGGCCTCCAGCTTCCGGTTTCCGTTATTTTTTCTCCGTTCAATTATTCTAATAATTTTTATTACAAATATCATATTCGGAAAGATACTTATTCCAATGGATGAAAGTCAAAATAATCATCTAAAAAGTTATGGAATTGCTTTTTGGGTTTTACAGAATGGTGAAAATGTTGATTGGTTGTTAAATTATAGAGGTGGTTCGTTTGCGGTTGAAAATTATAGTAATATAAAAAAAGAATGTCTAATTAGAGGAGTTACATTTGAAGAGGTAAGCACTTCTGAATATAATGCCATTTTGAACACGATTGAGAATGGTAATATGGAAGTTATGGTTTTAGAAAAAGAGCCGAAAATTGCTGTATATACTCCTCCAAACAAGATGCCTTGGGATGATGCGGTTACATTAGTATTAACTTATTCTGAAATTCCATATGAAAAAATTTACGATAAAGAAATATTACAAGGAAAATTAAAAGAGTATGATTGGCTTCATTTACATCACGAGGATTTTACTGGTCAATATGGTAAATTTTATAGAAATTATCGAAATGTAAGTTGGTATAAAAAGGAGAAACTTACACAAGAATCGTTGGCATATTCACTTGGATTTAATAAAGTGTCAAAATTGAAACAGACAGTGGCGTTTAACATAAAAAAATATATTGCTCAAGGTGGATTTATGTTTGCAATGTGTGCAGCGACAGATTCTTATGAAATTGCTCTTGCTTCAAAAAATGTTGACATTGTAGCTTCTGTTTTTGATGGTGATGGAATTGATAATAATATTCAAAGTAAATTGGATTTTAGTCAGACATTTGCTTTTGAAAATTTTAAATTAATTACTAATCCATTAATTTACGAGTTTTCAAATATTGATAATCCACCAAGCGATAAACCATTTCTTGTAAATCCAAGTAAGGATTATTTTTCACTTTTTGAATTTTCTGCCAAATTCGATCCAGTTCCAACAATGTTAACGCAAAATCATCGTTCAATTATAAAAGGATTTATGGGGCAAACAACAGGATTTAATAGAAAAGTTATAAAGAAACATGTATTAATAATGGGTGAAGTGAAAAATACAGATATGGTAAAATATATTCATGGGAATTTTGGAAAGGGAACTTTTACATATTATGGTGGACATGATCCCGCTGATTATAAACATTATGTTGGTGATCCAAAGACAAATTTAGATTTACACAAAAATAATCCTGGATATAGATTGATATTAAATAATGTTTTATTTCCTGCAGCTAAGAAGCAGAAGAGGAAGACATAAGTGTGATTTTGGGAGTTTTTTTATTTTGCCACGAAAGCAGAGAGAAATAATTACGAATTACAAATTACGAGTTGAAGATCAATGAAGTCAATAAATCAGCTTTACTGCTGAGTCGCAAAAACGCAAAGAGGACTAATTATTGTTTGGAATAAAGAACCGCGTAGCGGTTAGAATATCAATAACTATGGGTGAAACCCCTTTGATTTTATACTCCGTAGGAGTTACATGTCTATAAAAAAATAATTATATCAATTTTATCAAACTCCGTAGGAGTTTAATATTTCTTATTCTTGATCTTGTTCCTTGACTTCTTAACTCTTAACCCAACCTTAGTAGAACAAATGCTACTAATTTAAAAACCTTATTACCTTATTAAAATAATAAGGTTGATTTGTTTGGTTAGTATTTTCTATTAAGGTTATAATGCAAGAAAATAAGGTTTAGGAAAATATTAAAGTAATTTATAGCAAGGGAGCAAGCTCCCTTGTCTTTTTTATATAAAAAAATTTTAAGTTTAAAAATAGCAATTTCATTCTTGATTTAACAATAAATAATCTTTAATATATGGTCAAAATAAAGGAGAAA
>JAOZRH010000190.1 GCA_029931905.1 Fidelibacterota bacterium | reverse complement strand
TTGGACCTGCTTCACCGTTAAAAAGTTATTTGAATAAAAATGCAATAATAGCAGCTGCGGTTCTGAAAAAAGCCGATGCAATTCATCCCGGATTTGGTTTTTTATCTGAAAATCATGAATTCGTTAAAATGTGTGAGCAATTTGGTATTATTTTTATTGGTCCATCGTCTGATAGTATATTTAAATTAGGACAAAAATTAGAAGCGAAATCAATAATGAGTAAGTATGGTATTGATACGATCCCCGGTTCAACAAAAGCATTTATTGATGCAGAGGAAGCATTGATAACCGCCAAAGAAATTGGATTTCCAGTTATGATAAAGGCCGTTTCAGGTGGTGGTGGAAGAGGAATTAGAATTATTAGAAGTTCTAAAAATTTTCAGAATATTTTTAAAGAAGCATCATACGAAGCAAAAATATCTTTCAATGACCCATCTATTTATATTGAAAAATTTATAGAAAATCCAAAACATATTGAATTTCAAATAATTTCTGACAAATATGGAAATTGTATTCATCTTGGTGAACGAGATTGCTCAATACAAAGAAGAAAACAGAAAATAATAGAAGAGACCCCATCACAAGTTATTACTGAAAAACAGAGGAATGAAATTGGCGAAAAAATAACGAAAACACTTTCTGATATTGGGTATAAAAGTGCTGGAACTGTTGAATTTTTATATTTAAATGGTAAATTTTATTTTATGGAAATGAATACGAGATTGCAGGTTGAACATACTATTACTGAATCTGCGACAAATATAGATATAATAAAAGAACAAATCAAAATTGCAGCTGATAATAAATTGGAAATAAAGCAAAAAGATGTAAAAATGAATTTTTGTGCAATAGAGTGTAGAATAAATGCTGAAGATCCCAAAAATAATTTTTTACCATCAATGGGAAAAATAAAAAACATATCATTTCCGGGTGGTCCGGGAATTCGTATAGATTCCGGTGTGTATTCAGGTTATACGATAACTCCATATTATGATTCAATGATTGCAAAAATAATTGCATTTGATACTACTAGGAAGAAAACTATCGCAAAAATGATTAGGGCAATAAATGAATTTTATATTGAAGGAATTAAAACAAATAAAGAATTTATTTTAGATATTCTTATGTCTGACGGCTTTTATGATGGAAAATATTCAATTAATTTTGTAGAAAATAAAGTTATAAATCAATAATAAAGGAAAATGTAAATGACATCATTAATTGTAAATCATATAAAAAATATTTTTAAATATAATATAAAAAAGAGGGAAGTGAATGTAGAAGAAAATTCCTTTTTACAATGTCCTCAATGTAAATCTATGATTTATAAAAAAGATATTGATAAAAATTATGGAATTTGTATTGAATGTGAGCATCACTTTCAAATTTCTAATAAACAATGGAAAAATATTTTATTAGATGAAGGAAATCGTATTGAATTATTTGGTGAATATACAGCAAATGATTTATTAAAATTTCCAGCATATTATGATAAATTAAAATCTTTAAAAAGAAAAAATATTAATGAAGGAATATCAATAAGTGAAGCGAAATTAAATGGTATTAAAGTTTTAGTTGGTATAATGAATACTGAATTTATAATGGGTTCAATGGGAGCTGTTGTTGGTGAAAGGATAACTCTTATGTTTGAAAAGGGATTGAAAGAAAAATTGCCTGTAATAATTATTGCTAGATCTGGTGGTGCAAGAATGCAAGAGGGAATAGTTTCACTGATGCAAATGGTAAAAACATCTGCTTCAATAAAAAGATATTCTGATGGTGGAAATCTCTATACAGTAGTTTTGACAAATCCTACTACAGGTGGAGTAACAGCTTCTTTTGCAATGTTAGGGGATATTATTTTAGCTGAACCAGAAGCATTGATTGGTTTTGCAGGTCCGAGAGTTATTCAACAAACAATTAAACAAACACTTCCAGATGGATTCCAGAGGTCAGAGTTTTTACTCGAAAAAGGTTTTGTAGATGCAATTGTGAAAAGAAGTGATTTAAAAGAAAAATTAACTAAAATACTTAAAATACATAATTACAAATAATAAATTCAAAATATTGGATAAAAAATGAAAGAGAATGATTTAATAAAAGCGTTAGTTTCACTAAATGAAAAAGCAAAGAAATATGGAATTAATATTTCACAGGAAATGAGCAAATTAGAAAAGAAAATTGGTTTAGCAAAATCAATTAGAAAATATGACAGAAAAAAAACAAAAGATGCTTGGGATCAAGTGAAATTGGCTCGTAATATTGAAAGACCAAAACCACAAGATTTTATTAATGTTTTAATTAAAGATCGTATTGAGCTTCATGGTGATAGATATTTTAAAGATGATAAAACAATTTATGGTGGTATTGGATATTTTGATGATATTCCTGTTACTTTTATCGGAACAAGAAAGGGAAAAAATTTAAAGGATAATCAGTTATATAATTTTGGAATGCCAAATCCAGAAGGATACAGAAAATCGTTAAGATTAGTGAAACAAGCGGAAAAATTTAAAAGACCTGTACTTTTTTTTGTTGATACTCCAGGTGCTTATCCGGGAATTGCATCGGAAGAACATGGAATATCAGAGGCAATTGCTAGAAATTTATTTGAATTTTCATCTATAAAAACACCAATGATTTCAATTATAACAGGAGAAGGTGGATCAGGTGGAGCAATTGCATTATCGGTTGCAGAAAAAATTATAATGATGGAAAATTCGTTTTTATCTGTAATTTCACCAGAAGGTTGTGCGTCAATTTTATTTAAAGATCCAAGTAAAGCACCACTTGCTGCAAAATCCTTGAGATTAACTGCAACAGAACTTAATAAACAAAAAATAATTGATGAATTGATAAAAGAAATTGTACCATTACATATTGATAGTAAAGACGGTTTATCTTTACTAGAAAAATCTATTCGTAAACATTTAAAGGAAATTATGGCTTTAAATTCTGATGAATTGTTAAATAAAAGATATAAAAAATATAGAAAGATTGGGTTTTAAAATTAGAAATATCAAATTCATAATTTGAAAGTAAAAAATATAAATAGTTGATGTATTCAATACATTAAGAAAAAATAACAATAATCAAAAATGTAGTAATTAGCTCAAAATATTATTATCTTTTAGGAGATGAAAAGATAAAATAATAGAGGAATATATATTGAAAATTAAAAAAAAGAATGCAATATTATTTGATTTTGATGGTGTGGTGGTGAATAGTGAACAATCTTATGAAAAAGTTATCAGAAAAATGTTCAAAAGGCATAATGTTACTCTGAAATCAAGTGATTTTACAATATTCAGAGGTTTATCTCTTGATGTATTTTTTAATCTTATTTTAGAAGAATATATTTTTAACACAAGTAGAGAGTTGTTAGAGGAAGAATTCAATCAGGAATTATTGGAAGAAATAAAAGAAACGATTATTTATATTCCCGGATTTTTGAAATTTTATGAATTAGTTAGTCAAAAATATTCTACAGCATTAGTCACCTCAACTTCATTTGAATTAATGGATTGGATATTTAGAAACACCAAAATCGTAAATACTTTTTCACCAGTTATAACTGCTAATGATGTAACAAATACAAAACCACATCCAGAACCATATTTAAAAGCAGCTAAAATATTAAATCTTCCAATTTCCGATTGTATTGTAATTGAAGATTCAATTAATGGTGTAAAAAGTGCAAAAAAATCAGGAGCAAAAGTTATAGGGATAACTACAGGATTTACTGCCTTTGATTTGCAA
>JAOZRH010000189.1 GCA_029931905.1 Fidelibacterota bacterium | reverse complement strand
TATGGAATTCCAAGAATTAATTTTTCTGGATTATTTTGTGTTACCGTTCCATATCCCGATGAAGTATTTGTCAAAGTTTTAGTAATATTATAATTTGCACTGGTGAGTGGAGAACCCGGCCCAGCGGTAGAACTTCCAGACCACCAATAAGCATAACCCATAATAAATATATAATCACAAGCAGATGCAAGACCTGGTAAATCCCAACTTCCCCAATTTACAGCAGGACCAGCAAATGAAACCTCTTGATCACTTCCAACATTATTGTGAATATATGTAGTCAATTCAGACATAAATGGATTTATATTATTTGCTCTATCATCGGAATGTAATCCTTCAAAATCAATATTTACACCATCAAGCTTGTATGTTTTTATTGTGTATTTTATATTTGCAAAAAAATTGTTTTTTACTGTAGAATTTGTAATGATTGTATGAATATCATTATCATTAAATTCTACTACACACATAATTGCTTTTACACCATTATTATGAGCATCATTAATCATTGATGTCCAAGGCCAACCCGAAGGATTACTAATTGTGCCATTTGTTGCCGAAACAGAAAAATCAAAACAAGCAATATGTGTTAATAAATCATATTGAAAATATTGAACCGCCCCCGGATATTCCCAATAAGGAAGATAGCCAAAAACTGCAGATGACAACGCTTTTTGTACACTTTTTGTTTTATTCAATGGAATGATATTATCTGCTGATTGAACTTTATACATAACCTGCACATCATTTTTGTGTGCTTCCAATTCTTTTTGATGAATCCCTTTTCGCTCTTGTGAATATCCAAAAGTAACTATCAAAATTAGCACTATTATTAATTTATTTATTTTCAATTTGGTCCTCCTTTTTTTTATTTTTTCATTCTCCAAGTCACAATGTCTCAAATTTTCAATACTCGCTTTCGTGTTTATTCGTGTCTTTCGTGGCAATAATTTTTATCACCAAGTTTCAAATTTCACCACCAAATCAATCACCAATTATCAATGTTTCTTTATATTTATGTGTTTTCCCATTCACATCTTTCACCTTAACAAACACCAAATACATACCAATTGTTGGATAATGATCATAATCTGTTTTCCCATTCCAAAACATTTTGACAGTCGGTTGTGAAAAACAATTCACTTCTTTACAATATAATTTTCGTCCTCGCAAATCATATATTTTCAACTCAACAAATGAAATCCCTACTTCAGATTCTACTGCAATTTCTAATGGCGTTGTGGCACTTGCTGGACAAAATATTTCAGGATTTAATGTTATACCATTACCATTCGAAGAATCGGCTGTTATACTATTTTTAACTCCCGGACTGAATCCTGTAGAAGTTACACTTCTTTTCCAAATATATTTATTTGACGAATTAATTTTTTGATATGATTTCTCTAAACTTACACCCGATTCAATTTCGTCATATTCTCGCAAATCAACAGAATCAACACAATCTCCACTTGGATCTATTATTTTTAATAATGCACCATCGTTTGTCAATGTTGGAAAATTTTGCATATATTTTATTTCAATATCAGGAAAGGTATTTTGTAATAAAGTATCTTTAGTAATAACCGAATATTCCGAATTGAAATCAAAATTTAATTCTTCAATTGAATTGTTAACCTGTAATTTCCAATATGTTGAGTTTAATTTTTTGTTTGGGAAATAGAATTCAATAAATTCAACTTGATTATATAATGTATTTGGATCGAATAAAACCTCATTCAAATAGATATTATTCTCAGAAAATGATTTGAAAATTAAAAGTGAATCTGTAAAATTTATTTCGTTAGAGTTTACAATAATTTCATAAATATTTAAACCATCATCAAAATCTAAATTATCAGAAATTATTAAATTAATCGTATCATTTGGAACATTTGCCTGAATTATTCCTTGAAACACCTCTTTTTCATCAAAAAGAATTTTCACCTCAAGTTCTTTTAATTGTTTATATCCGTTATTTACAAACTGAATTGTAAAGTTATTCGTCGTGTCATTAAAATAAAAATATTCTTGATCGTTTATAATTGAAATGGAATATGTATTTTGTAAAACAGAGTTTTTTTGCCCTGGAGTTCCACCATATTCACTTTCACAATATGCCCAATTCCTATCAATCGTTTCACCTTTTCTCTCAAACGAAACTTCATCTTTAGCTGAAAATCCACTCGTGTAATTCATCGTATCAATCATCTGACCGCAAAAATCTTTTAAACGAACTTTGTCACTATTAGAATTTAAATTTGGCAAATCAACTTCTTTAAAAACGCCACTATTTTGAGTGTAATTATACATCACATTATTATCAGACGAAATTATTAAATATTTATCTTTTTCTAAAAACAAATTTTCATCTGAAATAATTGAATAACTCTGATTATCACCAATTTGCCAACCTCGCAAATTTATTTTTTTATCTGAAATGTTTACCAATTCTATCCACTCCGACTCTTCATCGGTATTTGGCGATGGCATAATTTCATTTAATATTACAGGGATTTCAGAATATTTAATTTTTAAAGTTTCATAATAGTCATTACTACAATTTGTAAAAATCTTTACATCAAAAAAACCAGCTTCATCACAAATAAATGTTTGATTAACAATCAATGAATCACCGGGAACGATTTTTGTTGGATTTGTTATAGTAAATATTTTTTCATCGTTTGTATAAATTGAATCTGCATTTTCATCAATAAAAAATTGTAGTGTAATGCCGTTAACAACTTCTTGTCCAATATTTTTTGCAACACAAGAAAACAAAACTGTTTCATCTATTCCAACAGAATCAACTATCGAAATTGCACATAATTCTATCTCGTTATCATTTGCAAATGATGGATTTATTTTTCCTGGACTTCCCAGTTGAACCGCCTGCCAATTTGCTTTATCATTGTTATTCAATTTTGGATTTATCAATTCGGCAGAATAATCGCTTGGAATATTCCAACTTGAAGTGTAAACAATTTTATCAATATAATTATCATAAAAATCTGTAAGTAAAATTTGATCAGATGTATTGTTTAACGATCGCCATTCATTCATTATACATATATTTTCTACATTCGGAAATGACTCTGTAAATTCAATATTATCGGTAAATACAAAAAATGAATCAGGTAATAAAATATTTTCTTCTCTAAAAACAACAGTTCCGGTCAAATCAGAAAATTGTAAATTCATTAAATTAATCGGCTCTTCACTTTGTGATAATACTTCAAAATATTCTGCCGAATGAATGTCGCCAGGTGCCTTTACAAATTCTGTGATAATTAAATCGTTTGTATCTAATGGAATATTTACAACTTTAAAATCCACATTGTTTGTGATATTTTCGTCCAATGAATAATCTAATTCAACAATCACACGATTTGCACCTTTGAAATATGGCGAAATATTCAACGAAATTTCTAAACTATCAATTGGACTGATTGTATCCGAAACGGTTATAGAATGTATGGTTTCGCCCGTCATACTCGAATCTAAATTCGTATCAATACAATAATTTATATCAAATGTCGAGCTTGTGTTTTGTGAATAATTTTGTACCTTTAAATTAATATTTATCAAATTATTTGAGTAATTACAATCTCCTATTGTAATAACTAAATCATTTTCAAGCAATTGACTATAATTTGTAAATCCCGGGCTTCCCGGTTGCACTGCTTCCCAATTTGCTTTATCATTATTATTTAATATTGGACTTATTAATTCGGCAGAATAATCGCTTGGAATATTCCAACTTGAAGTGTAAACAATTTTAT
>JAOZRH010000188.1 GCA_029931905.1 Fidelibacterota bacterium | reverse complement strand
AATTATTATAAACAATTTTTCCATCAATTATTGTCAATAACGATTCAATGCTCTCAATATTTTCAATATCAATTTCATACGGATTTTCTGATGCAACAAACAAATCTGCCAAATATCCTTTTGATATTTTCCCCTTTATATCGTCTTCATCTGATAT
Source organism: Fidelibacterota bacterium (assembly GCA_029931905.1). Taxonomy (GTDB): domain Bacteria; phylum Fidelibacterota; class Fidelibacteria; order Fidelibacterales; family Fidelibacteraceae; genus TCS52. Next base: position 3,678 of record JAOZRH010000188.1, on the reverse strand, counting down.
TTTTGCACCATTAATTGTATATGCATTTATCGCCTCAGTTAATGTAATTTTTTCTTCTGGATACCAAGCAAATTCATCATCTTTATTTTTTCTATTTACAGAAGCACTTATCCCTCGCCACGGATTTATTTTTTCCACAGGTGCATCTGCTCCAATGGAAAATGGAAGATTTTCATCTAATAAACTTCTAAATCTATAAGCATAACGAGAACGATCGCCCCAATGCTTATTCGCAATATTAATATCAGAAAAAATATGTGAAGGATTCATTGACAATCTAGGTCTTAATTTTTTAATTCTTTCAAATAAATCTGGTGGAATAATTTGAGCATGTTCTATACGATATTGCAATTTTTGTGATAAATCATATTTTTCAAAAACATCTAATAATTGTTCTAACGCTCTATCGCCAATCGCGTGAATTGCAATAGAACTTTCATTCAATTCTGCATCTTCAATGATTTTTTCCAATTCATCATTTTCATAAAATTTAATGCCATAATCGTCTAATTTATTTTCGTATGGCTCTCGCATCCAAGCTGTTTGACTCCCTAATGCACCGTCTAAAATAATTTTCAATCCCAAATATTTAAACCATTCTCCACCACTTCCTGTCTTTATTCGTCTTCTAAAAACATTTTGCCTATCCTTTTCATAAATAAGGAATCCCAATCGTTGTCCCCTTTTATAAATACTTTGGTACAATTCTTTAAATTTTTTGTAATTTTCAAAAGATTCTATAGAATGAATAGAAGTCAACCCAACTTTGTTTATTTTTTCGAAATATTTTTTGGGATTCTTAAAAATTGGAGATTCTATTTTCTGAAAAATTGGATCAATTAGTTTAAATATTGCCTCTTCTTTTATTATTCCTGTTATCTGCTTTAATTCATTTGTATTAATCATTTTTTTCTTAATAAAATGTACTAATTCTTTTGTATCAAAAATATCTAATACAGCTTCATTTATCCATGCAGAATGAAAATCCTTACTGAATAAAATCACTTTTTTATCCTTAATAAATAATAAATCGTTCATATTCGGTAAGCGACCTTCCACCCAATCATTATGATTCCAACCACCACCAAAATACCATTCACCTGTCGGAATATTATCTTGAAGATGAAGCAAAACTTCTTTTAATGACCTAAAATTATCTAAATCAACCATATCTTGTCTTTTTGCCCATTCTGACAAATGAAAATGAGTGTCAATAAATCCCGGAAATACAACCTTTCCCTTCAAATCAATCATTTTTATATTACTATTAACAATCTGTTTTAATTCTTCATCTGTTCCAACATTGTCAATTTTATTACCATATATTTGAATAGCAGTTTTAGTATTATCTATTCCATTTTCTGTGAATATTTTTCCATTATATAATAAAAGTTTATTTTTCATATTTCTTCGTTTCCTTACTTTATTTTCTTGGTGAATTTAATCATTTATTCGCCAATTATCATATTGTCAATCAATCGCACCTTTCCAAAATATACCGCCAAAGCAATTAATGTTTTTTTTTCCAACTTATCTATTTTTCTAATTTCAGGATAGCTCACAACAGAATAATAATCCAATTTTGCATTTGGTGTAAGTTCTATCATTTTTTTTGCCTGTTCTATAAGCTCTTTTAAATTAGTATTTCCTTCATCAATTTGTCTCTTTATAAATCTTAAACTCTCAACTAAAATAGTAGCATTTTTCCTATCTTTTTCATTTAAATTTACATTCCTTGAACTAATTGCCAATCCATCTTTTTCACGAATTATTGGAGATAACACAAGTTTTATATCAAAATTTAAATCATCAATCATTTTTTGAATTACTGCTACTTGTTGAGCATCTTTTTGACCAAATACGGCTAAATGTGGTTTTACTATATTAAATAATTTTGATACAATCGTTGCAACACCACGAAAATGTGTCGGTCTTGATTCACCACATAATAATTTTGTAATATTTTCTACATTAACAAAAGTTAAATTGTCTTTATACATCGATTCAGGATAAAAAATAATATCTACACCCTCTTCTTTTGCTAATTTTTCATCTCTTTCAAAATTTCTTGGATATTTCGAAAAATCTTCATTAGGACCAAATTGAGTTGGATTTACATAAATTGACATCACTACAATATCAGATTTTTCCTTTGCCAACTTTACTAAATTCAAATGTCCACTATGTAAATATCCCATTGTTGGAACAAAACCAATAATTTTTTTCTCTTCTCGTAATTTATCTGCAATTTTTTGCATTCTTTCTATATTTTTGACAATTTGCATTTTTCTCCCTTGCATACTTGGTGTTAAATCTAAATAATATTAGTTGAAATTCAAAATTTTAAATCACTACAATTGAAATTTATTTTTTTATTTTAATTTAATTTTTAGGTTGTGTATTTTGTTGTTGAGCATTAACAGTGTTAATGCCAAAAAGCGAAGCTTTTTTATAATTCAAAATATCAAATATTTTATTCTATATTAATTATTATCTCTATCCAATTGCCATTTTATCGGATTATTTTTTATATATGAACCTATATTTAAAAATGCCTTTTCATTGCGAACGATAATATCATAAAACGATCGTTGCCATGCGAATTCATAATTATTGTATTTTTTATGATAATATTTCGTGCATGCTTCTTTAAATGATTTGATTACCTGTGATACCGTTGGGGTAGAATCTTCTGGCACCGTTGGGGTAGAACACTGTTCTACCCCTATTTTTTCCCCTATTTTTTCCCCTATTCTCCCTATTCTATTCCGTTCTACCCCTATTTCCCCCTCTATTTCATAACGATTCCTATCAATTATTATTATACCGTGAATATGATTCGGCATAATAATAAATTCATCAATAAATATATTTTTATAATGTAACGGAATTTCCATCCAATATTTATTTGCAATTTTCCCATATTTATTTAATATCATTTCTCCGTCTATTATTTCACCAAAATAATTAATTCTATCTTTTGTGCATATCGTAATAAAATAATTCCCATTTTGTGAATAATCATAATTCTTTAATCTATTTCGTTTACGGTGTTTCAATTTATTCATTATTAATATCAATTAAATTATATTTATTATTTAATTCAACAAATAAAATAACCAATCCCATCACATTATCTAAACATTGTTTTGGCATTTCATCTTCAATTAAATATGACTTCCCATTATGTAAAAATTCGTTTCGTGCATCTCTAACTTCTCTATAAAATTCAATAATTTGTAAAAAATTATTATTAAAGCTTTTTACACTATCATCAAATTTTTCCACTGTTAACAACTTAAATAATTCTAATTTTTTATTAAATGATTGAGAATCGTTTATTAACTTATTTTGCAAATTTTTATTTTTACAATTTTTATTTATCAGGTTTGATAATAATTGATCCATTAACATTTCTCCAATTGTCGTGTAAAAAATTATAACAGAAATTTGTTTTTTTTCTAAACTAAAATCATCATTTATTTGTTCGGCATTATACAAATCTTGCATTAAATCGATTAAAATATTTATATTATAATTAAAAAATGCTGTTCCACCCCTACTTGGAGTATTACAATTTTCACACTTATATCCAGGGGTTAGCATATCATGTCCCATATGAATATAATTGCATTTTTCACATTTATACCATCCAATCATCCAACTGCTAATTTTTTG
>JAOZRH010000187.1 GCA_029931905.1 Fidelibacterota bacterium | reverse complement strand
TCTTTCAACATGCTTTAAAAATTGATCACCAAGGCCTTTTCCCTGACTTGCACCTTTTATTAATCCTGGAATATCCGCCATCACAAACGATTTATATTCTCCATATTTAACGATTCCAAGATTAGGAATAAGTGTTGTAAAAGGATAACTCGCTATTTTGGGTTTTGCCGTTGTTAACACTGATAATAGTGTGCTTTTACCAGCATTTGGAAATCCAACCAAGCCAACATCAGCTAATACTTTCAATTCGAAATCTAATTTTAACTCTTCACCCGGTTTTCCATCTTTAGCAAATCTTGGTGCTTGATTAGTTGGAGTAGCAAAATGTTGATTTCCCCAACCACCTTTTCCACCGTTTGCAACTATAATCTTTTCTTTATCTTTAGTAATATCTGTAATAACATCACCTGTATCTGAATTGCTAATTATTGTACCAAGTGGAACTCTAATAATAACATCTTTTCCATCTTTCCCGGATTTATTTGATCCTTGCCCCTGCATCCCATTTTCTGCTTTATAATAATTATGATAACGAATATCTTGTAATGTTGATAACTGTACATCACCCATAATAATAACATCACCACCTCGTCCACCATCTCCTCCATTTGGTCCACCTTTAGCTACATATTTTTCTCTTCTAAATGCAATAATTCCATTTCCACCTTTTCCAGAACTAACAACAACATTTGCAAAATCAATAAATCTCATTATTCACTCACCTTTTTTTGAATTATTAATCGATTTTTCTTTCGATTTTGTTTTTTTAATTTGTGAATTAGTGGCAACTTTCTTTCCACTTGATTTTAAATCTCTATTTGTAGAATTTGTCTTTTTTTTGTAATCATTCTCGTAAAATCCAGATCCTTTAAATATTACACCAGTGCCACCAGAAATAATTCTAATAACTTTTTTATTACATTTTGGACATTTTTCTAATGGTTCACTACTAAAACTCTGAATTTTATTAAATTCATATCCACAAACAGTACATTTATATGTATAATTTGGCATTTTTCTATTATTTTCCTATAATTTTATTTAGCTTGTAAAGCAGCAATAGCGGTTAAATTAATAATATCATCTACACTACAACCTCTTGAAAGATCATGCATAGGTTTATTTAATCCCTGCAATATTGGACCAACAGCTTCATAACCACCCAATCTTTGCACTAATTTATATCCAATATTTGCTGAATTTAAGTCAGGGAAAATTAACACATTTGCTTTACCAGCAACTTTACTTCCTGGTGCTTTCTTTTTACCAACTGCTTCAACAATTGCTGCATCAGCTTGCAATTCACCATCAACATTTAAATCAGGATATTTTTTCTTTGCAATTTCTACCGCTTCATGAACCTTATCAACTAACGGATGACTTGTGCTTCCCTTTGTAGCAAAACTCAACATAGCAACGACAGGTTCTTCATTAAAAACTGATTTGTGTGTTTTAGCTGTAATATATGCCATTTCAGCTAAATTTTCACTTGTTGGATTAGGCACTACAGCACAATCAGCAAATGAAAATATTTTCGATTCATCTGGAGAAAACATAAAAATATCACTTGACATTGTTGAAATATTTTTTTCCATTTTCACAATTCGTAATCCTGCTTTTAATACATGAGAAGTTGGATTTAATGCTCCACTTATACAAATATCTGCTTCACCATTCTTCAACATCATTGCAGCAAAAAAAGTAGGATCATCCATTGTTTCTCTTGCTTCTTTCTCTTGTACGCCCTTTTTCTTTCTTAATTCCATATATTGTTTTACATAATTATCAAATTGTTCTGATTTTTCCGGAACAATAAAATTTACATTTTCTAATGAAACGCCCTTTGTATTCTTTACATTTTCAATTTCATCGACACTACCAAGAAAAGTTACTTTTGCAATATTTAATTCGCTAATTTTTAAACCTGCTTCAACCACTCTCTCATCTTTAGATTCAGGTAAAAGTAAGTGTACATTTGTATCTTCAATTGCCCTTTTTCTTAAATTTTCTAGTATTTTTAACATTTTATCTTCTCCTTTATTTTTTTATTTACAAATCCAGATACAAAATTAGAAATATCTCCATTTAGTAGTGCCAATTCCTTTATAAGTGAAGAACTTAAATATGTAAATTCTTCGCTTGGCATTAAAAATACAGTTTCTATATTTTTATCTAATTTTCTATTCATTAAAGCCATTTGAAATTCATTTTCAAAATCAGAAATTGCTCTTAATCCTCTAATTAATATAAATGCTTTATTCTCTTTACAATAATCTATTAATAATCCAGAAAAAGTATCGACTGAAACATTTGTAATCTCTTTCACAGCTTCTTTTATCATTTCAACTCTTTCAATTGTTGAAAACATTGGCTTTTTACTCAAATTAATTGCAACAGACACTATCAATTTATCAAAAATTTTGCTTGCTCTTTTTATTACATCTAAATGTCCATTAGTAATTGGATCAAAAGTACCTGGATAAATAGCAATTTTCCGATTTACATTATTATTTTTCATATATCCAAACTCCTGTTTCACCAAATTTTTTCTCTTTTTTTAACTTAAATGAATCAAAAATATCATACTTCGTTTTTACAGTATCCTCAAAAATAAAAATACCACCATCCTTCAATGCTAAATAAATATTTTTAAAAAAAACACCATCTAATTCAAGTTTATATGGTGGATCGGCAAAAATAACATCATAATGCTCACTATATTCACTACAAAAATTAACGGCATTAGCTTTATAACATTTAATTTTATCTCTATTATTTACTATATCTATATTTTTATTGATTATGTCTATTGATTGATTATTATTTTCAACTAAATATACTTCTTTAGCTCCTCGTGAATATGCTTCTATTCCCAAACTACCAATGCCAGAAAACAAATCTAGTACAATTGTGCCTTCATATTCACGACATACATTAAAAATGTATTCTTTAACTCTATCAGCAGTTGGTCGAATATTATGTTTAGGACTTTTTAATTTTAATCCGCCATGTTTTCCAGATATTATTCTAGGCATATTTTATACTTTTTCAAATAATAAAATGCGTAATATAAGTTTATAATATTTTTTATTATTTACATTTCTAATTTCAATGTTATTAATAATAATAGAACCTGGAATATCTTTCGTTTTCACTAAAAATTCTCTTATTTGGTAAATATTACCATAAAATTCCATTTGTAATTTGTTTTCTTTTATTGAAAATAAAGAATCTAATTTGACATCATTTTTTAATATTTTAACAAATTTTAAATTTGTATTATCAGCCGTTAATGCAATATAATCGATAAAATTATTCACATTCATATTTTGTAATTTAAATTCTATATCAGGTTCTGTTGTTTTAAATTTGACTTCAAAACGACTTCTTTTTGAATATCGTAATTTATTATCAATACTTTTAAATTTAATATCATAAAAATTTTTATCTTTGTGTAAAATACCATAATATCTGTCAATAAGATCATTTTTATTTGATTCTAATTCAAATGTTAATGCATCTTTTGATGTAGATAAATATTTAATAAATAATCCATTAGGTATATATTTTAGAATTTTTGAACTTGCATCTAATCTTGTTTTTGAGCAAGTAATTTCCTTTCTTATATTTGCATATTTTAACTTTAACTTCTTTTCAATATCACTTTCTTTTACTATTTCCTCTTCAATCTTTTCTTCATTTTCTACAATAATAGCACTATCAATGGCAACACTATCTTCTTCCATTTCCATGTATATATCATCCTGATCGAATGTTGAATCCGGTAAATTATTGAATAAATGTAAGTATGAGAAATATACTATTACAATAATAACAATT
>JAOZRH010000186.1 GCA_029931905.1 Fidelibacterota bacterium | reverse complement strand
AGAGAATTTGAATATCCAACACCCAATATCCAATTTCGAAATTTTAAATATTTTCGGTGCTTCTCGGTGAACTCGGTGGTTAAATATTTTTCAATTTCTAATTGACTTTATCGGCCTTCGGTTCATAATTCGTAATTCCTAATTATTAAACTCTATTAGTTCAAAATCTACAATTAATCTTTCTTCATCAACTCGTAAAACTTTTATTCTAACGAGTTTTCCCATTCCATAAATTTGTTTATTGTAATTATTAATTATATGAAGATTTTTTTGATCAAATTCTGATGCAAATTTCCCTGGAAGAGTTTTTATATGCACTAATCCTTCGACAAGTGAATCCAGCAATTCAACATAAAATCCATATTCAGTAACACCGGAAATAATTCCATCAAATTCTTTACCAATTTTAGTTGCTAAAAATTTTATCTCTTTTAATTTATGATATTCTCGTTCGGCTTTTACAGCTCTTATTTCAGCTTCTATTGATTTTTTTGCAATAGATTCCAATCGTTTTTTTGATAAATCTTTTTGTTGTGTTTTTTGTTTTAAATACCACCTTAATAATCTATGAACAATTAAATCTGGATATCTTCTAATTGGTGAAGTAAAGTGAGTGTAATGTTCAAAAGCTAATCCAAAATGTCCAATTTCATTTGTACTATATTTTGCTTTTGTCATCGTTCGCAAAGTAATTCTTTCAATCATTTTTTCGTGAACTGTATTGTTTGATTTTTCAATAATTTGCTGAAAGTCTTTTGGTTGTAATTGTGCATAATTGAAGTGAAAATCATATCCAATATTTTTTAATATACTAAAATAATCTTGAACATCTTCTAATTTTGGTTTTTCGTGAATTCTATACAAAAAAGGCAAATTTTCTTTACTTTTTAATATAAAACTTGCTATTGTTTTATTTGCGATTAACATAAATTCTTCAACAAGACGATGACTCCAAAGTCGCTCTTTGGCTGTAATTGAAATTGGTACACCAGCTGAATCTAAAACATATTGTGGTTCGGGAAGATCAAAATCTATACTTCCAACATCGTGTCTTTTTTTACTTAATATTTTTGCTAATTTAAACATCAAATTAAGTTTTGAAAAATATTCCCCCTTTCCATTATCAAGTATTTCTTGTACTTCCTGATATGTAAATCTTCTATCACTTTTAATAACTGCAGGCGTAATTTCAAAATCTATTACTTCACCAGATGAATTAATTGTCATTATAATTGAGAAGCTATATCGCTCAACTTTTGGTTTTAGTGAACAGAGTTCGTTGCTTAATCTTTCTGGTAACATTGGGATAACTTGATGTGTAAAATAAACTGAAGTTCCTCTTTTCAACGCCTCTTGATCTAAAATGGAATTTTGTGTAACAAAGTGACTTACATCGGCAATATGAACTCCAAGTTTAAAGGTTCCATCGTTGTTTTTAATTAATGAAATTGCATCATCGAAATCTTTTGCATCATCAGGATCAATTGTGAATGTTTCTAAATCGCGGAAATCTTTTCTATCTTCCAATAAAATTTCATCTGAAATATTATTTACAAAATTTAATAATTTATCATCAAATTTTTCTGGAATGCCAAATTTATTTGCAATCATTATCGCATCATATTCCGAAGTATTTTTTGAATCAATGAAACGAATAATTTCTCCACGAACTTTTTTTCGTCGTTTTCCCCAATCAGTAATTTGTACCACAATCAAATCGTTTCTTTTTGGATTATAATCATTTGCATTTGTAATTACAATTTCAGCATTTATTTTTGATTCTTCGGGAATTCCAATTGCAATTCCACTAACTTTTTGGAATAAACAAATAAATTTTTCTTGATTTCTTTTTACGATTGATGTTATTTTTCCCGATGGATTTTTACCTCGTTGTTTTGAAAATATTTCCACACTAACCGTATCGCCATCAAATGCATTATTTTGATGATCTTTAGAAACAAATATTTTTCTATTATCATCTGTATGAATAAATCCAAATCCGTCTGGATGTAGATCAAAAACTCCATTTATCGTCTGTTTTTTGTTTGGTATTCCATATAAATTATCACCAGCACGACTCAACAATCCATCGCTTTCCATTTGTTTAATTGTATCACGGAAAGTTGGATATTTTTTCTTTGGGAAATCCAATAATTGAGATAATTTTTTTGGTTTAATCCTTTCTTTTGGATTGTCTTTAAAATATTCTAATATTAATTGTTCTATCGAATTATTCATAATTTAGTTTGTTAATTCCTTTTATTTTTGTCATAGATGTTAGTAATTTTTACAACCGAGAGATGTTTTCCCATTTCACATTTCACATTTCACATTTCCCATTTCACTTATCCCATTTCACTTATCCCATTTCACTTATCCCATTTCACTTATCCCTTTTCTTAAAATATTCGTTGAACTAAAGATTGTAAATCCGAAACAAAATTTAGTTTAATTTTATTTTCAAAATGTTTTAGCGATTTTTTTGCTGATTCTGGTAGGAATATTTGATTAAATCCCATTCGTAAAGCTTCTGTTACTCGTTGTTCAATTCGTGAAACATTTCGTATTTCGCCAGTCAATCCAACTTCACCAAAAATCACAACATCATCAGAGATTGGCATATCACGAAAACTGCTGACAATAGAAATGATTGTTGGTAAATCCATTGCCGGTTCGTTAAATTTCAATCCGCCTACAATATTCACAAATACATCAAACTGACCAGTAAAAATATCCAATTGTCGTTCAATAACTGCAAGCAACATTGAAAGCCGTTTAGCATTTATTCCAGTTGTAGTCCTTTGTGGTGCAGAATAAGTTGCTTTTGCAGTAAGTGCCTGAATTTCAATTAACAGTGGACGAGAACCATCTAATCCACAAGTAACAACTGAACCCGAAGCGAATTTTCTTCGTTCATTTAAAAATATTTCACTTGGATTATTTACCGCTTCTAAACCATGTTCTTTCATTTCAAAAATTCCAATTTCATTTGTTGAACCAAATCTGTTTTTTGCTGAACGAAGAATTCTGAAATAATTATTTTTATCACCTTCCATATATAAAACCGTATCGACAAGATGTTCTAATAATTTTGGTCCGGCAATATTTCCATCTTTTGTGATATGACCTATAAGAATTATGATAATATTATGTTTTTTCCCAAGAGTCATCAATTCTGTAGCACATTCTCGGACTTGACTTATTGAGCCAGGAAGTGAATCTGAATTTGGTGAATAAACTGTCTGAATAGAATCAATAATTGCAATTTGTGGCTTTTCTTTTTTTATGCCATTTATTATTGAAGCGATATTAACTTCCGTTGAAAGTTGAAATGAGTTATCGTTAATTTTTAATCGTTTAGCTCGTAAAGATAATTGGTGAACGGACTCTTCGCCACTGAAATATAATGCTTTAATTTTTTCATTAATTATCAAATGATTTAATATCTGCAAAGCTATTGTAGATTTTCCAATTCCAGGATCACCACCGAGCAAAATTATACTTCCACTCATTATTCCACCACCAACAACACGATCAAATTCCGCAATTTTTGTTGAATATCTTTTTGGATTATCTGTTGTATTTAAATAATGAAAATTTGCAGAGGAAACATTGGAAAAGTTGGTAGTTTTTTCTGGTGATTCGGTAAATTCAATATAACTATTCCACTCATTACATTCTGAACATTGTCCAAGCCATTTAGGTGAAATTGCACCACAGTTTGAACATTTATATTTTGTTTTTATTTTTTTATTCATTGTTATTTAGAGCAAACTTCTTTTAATGCATCTTTTATATCGCCGGGAGCATTCACAATTTTTGTAAATTCAGTCATGGTTAAATCTGGGAAACTAA
>JAOZRH010000042.1 GCA_029931905.1 Fidelibacterota bacterium | reverse complement strand
GAATTATGATTGTAATTAATAGTAGGTGTTTTTTCATTTATTTTCCTTTGTTTAGAACACGGATTTCACGGATTTTCGCTGTTTTTTTTACTGTTTCCAGTCTCCGTTCTCCGGTTTCCTTTTTTCCGTTCCACCAACTGTTCTTAACTCCGCAGTCACTTCGTTCCAACAAAGTCAAGTCCAGTTTCCGTTTCCGTTTATAAATTCAATAGATATCAAAAGACATAATCACAATATATAGAAAATATTATTTCTGGAGATTTGTCTTTAAAAGGAAAAACGATAGTTATTGACGGTTCGATGTTTATCCTATTTAATTCCAAATAAGTCAATAATGTGGTACTAATATTAGAAAATCCGCGCGAGAATTGATAATTATATTGATTGTATGAGTTTATATTATATCCAATTGATGTTTCGATTATCCAAGGCAAATAGAAATCAAAAAAGAATGAAGATTTTAATGTAGAATACAAGCCGTTATTTTCAATGTTGTAGTTTAGATCAATTGCGATTGGAATAGTGTTTTCGTATGAATATTTTAGATAAATATCAAAAGCCGAATTGTAAGTCATAGTTGGATATGTAGAATAATTTGTTCTTAATTCAAATTGATATATTTCATTAAAAATTTTAGTGTATCCAAACATCATTTGAAATTGTTGAAAATTATTTTTTGATAAAGATTTTGAAAAAATGGTATTGAACCAAATATTATGATCACTAAACATTATGCTTAGTTCTGGTTTAATTATTGGCGAATTTTTTGTAATATCAGTTTCACGAAATATATTTTGAGTGTGAAAGTTTGTTCCACATAAAAAGTTAACATTACTATATGAATAGGAAAAACAGAGAAATATGATTATTAAATATTTATAAATAATTTTCATATTTAAAGATAATGATAATTAACGGTATAAGAAATAAATTATATGAAAAAAGATTTTACTAATTAAATGTATAGAAAGAAAAATGCCGATGCTATTAAACACCGGCATTTTTCCTAACAGGAGGGAACCTGAAAATATATTATTAATTGTTTTTCAACAACTGATATCCCACTATTTCAACAACTGACAAAAGATATAACAATTATTTTCAAAAAGCAAATTATATTATCATTTTTTTTATTTCTTTTGTATAAAATATTGTTGTAAATTGAAATTAGTAAGAATCTAAATAAAAGGAGAAAAAATGAGAACAAAAGGAGTGTTAATACTAATTGTTGCTTTGATGCTTTTTGGTTGCAACCAAGATGAAATTAAAGAAAATTCAAAAATTAGAGAGAATAATGATATGAACTTAATGCCAATTCCAAAAGAAGTTAATTTGACTAATAATAAATTTTATATTAACGAAGATTTTAAATTATCGGTAGATGGAAAAATAGGTGAGATGGTAACAACAAATTCAACGAGATTTTTACGAAGATTGGCTGGACGAACTGGTTTGTTTTTAGATCAAGATTTTATTACAAAAAATAGCAACGATAAATCAGCAGAATTGCAGATATTAAGCAAAGGATTAGGAAAGGTTAAATTAAATGTTGATGAATCTTATTCGCTTGAAGTTAGTGAAAAAGGGATTCAACTGTCAGCAAATAATGAAAATGGAATAATTTATGGACTTGAAACACTTTTACAATTATTGAACAGTGATGAAGAAGGATATTATTTCACAAGTTGCAAGATAGAAGATGAACCTAGATTTCCTTGGCGAGGATTGATGATTGATGTTTCTCGTCATTGTTATCCAGTAAATGTAATTAAACGGAATATTGACGCAATGTTGGCTACGAAAATGAATGTTTTGCATTTACATTTGAGTGAAGATCAAGGTTTTAGAGTTGAAAGTAAAGTTTATCCAAAATTGCATGAAATGGGTTCAGACGGATTATATTTTACACAAAATCAAATTAAAGAAATTATTGAATATGCAAAAGTGAGAGGAATTAGAGTGTATCCGGAATTTGATATGCCAAGTCATTCTACCGCTTGGTTTATTGGTTATCCAAAATTATCAAGTAAAGATACGGTTTATTCTATTGAAAGAACTTGGGGAATTCAAAATCCTGCAATGAATCCAGCAAGTGAATATACTTATCAATTTTTAGATAAATTTATTGGTGAAATGGCTCAACTTTTTCCAGATGAATATTTTCATATTGGCGGTGATGAAAATAACGGAATTCATTGGAAAGATAATAAAAATATTCAGAAGTATATGAAGGAAAATGGAATAAAAGACAAACACGAATTGCAAACAAAATTTAATCAAAGAATTTTAAAAATATTGACTAAATATAATAAAAAAATGGTTGGTTGGGACGAAATATTACAACCAGAAATGCCAAATAACATTGTAATTCAATCGTGGCGAGGAAAAAAAGCAATGATTGAAGCAGCGAAAAAGGGATATACTGCAATTTTATCTAATGGTTATTACATTGATTTATTCTGGGATACTGAAAGACATTATTTGAATGATCCAGTATTGGAAAATGAAAATTTAAGTCCTGAAGTTGAAAAGAATATTCTCGGTGGTGAAGTAACAAGTTGGGCGGAATTTACTACAACAGAAAATGTAGATTCAAGAATTTGGCCGAGAACTGCAGCAATTGCCGAAAGATTTTGGTCACCAAGAGATGTGAAAAATGTAGATGATATGTATCGTCGTTTAGAAATGGTTAGTTTTCATTTGGAAGAATTAGGTTTAACTCATTTAACAAATAGAGAAATGGGCATGCGAAGATTGACAAATAATGAAAATACAAATTCATTAGAAAATTTAATAAATGTTATTGAATCTATTGAAGGTTATACTCGACATAAAAGAGAAGGATTGAAAAAATATTTACAACAATCACCTTTGACTCGTTTGATTGATATTTCATATTCAGATGCTCCTGTTGCACGAAAAATTAGGAAAGCAACTGATGAATATTTAAGTGGTAAAAATAGTGCATTATATTTTACAGATAATTCTGAAGAATATTTAAAATATGAACTTAAAAAATTAAGTGAAAATCATAAAAAATTAAAACCAATTATTGATAATTCACCTATATTAAAAGAGATTGAACAATTATCAGAAAATGTTTCAATAGTCGCAAAAATTGGTTTGGAAGCGATAAATTCTGACAAAAAATATTCAAAAAGTCAAAAAGAAAAATTGTTAAAAATATTAGAAAAAGCAAAAGAACCAATTGCAGAATTTGAAAATAGAATTATTCCGGCTGTTGAAAAGTTGATAAAGAATTCTGTAAAAGAATAAAATTCAAATGGTTCGCCAGTGTAAAAGTATTTAAAATAATCTGTCATCATTGTTCCCTCCAATATTAACATAAAGTAATAATTTTTTTTAATAAAAATAATAATAATATCTTTGATGAATTTTATTGAATATTTATAATTTATTTATTAAATTTAGCAATAGGTACTAAAGTTGAAAAATATAAATAGGTGTAAAAATGAAAGTATTAGTAATCAATTCAGGAAGCTCCTCTGTTAAATACCAATTAATAGACACAGAAAATGAAAAATATTTAGCAAAAGGTTTAGTAGATAGAATTGGATTAAAGAATTCTAAACTTAAACATCAAGATGCAAAGGGAAATAAAAATGAATTTGTTGGTGTTATTAATGATCATCAAATGGCGATTGAATATGTTCTTGCGGCGTTAGTTAATGAAGATTACGGAGTTATTCCATCATTAGATACAATAGATGCAGTTGGTCATAGATTGGTTCATGGTGGAGAACATTTTAGTGGTAGTGTTTTAATTACACCAGAAATAATGGAAGTATTAAATGAATGTATTGATTTAGCTCCATTACATAATCCACCAAATATTAAAGGTGTAAAAGCTGCTCAGAAAAATTTGAAAAATGTGCCAATGGTTGGTGTTTTTGATACTGCTTTTCATTCTACAATGCCAGATTATGCTTATACTTATGGTATTCCATACGAAATTTATAAAAGATATGCTATCAGACGATATGGTTTTCATGGAACTTCACATTATTATGTATCACGAAAGTATGCAGAAATAAATGATAAAGATATTAACAATTTGAAATTAATAACATGTCATTTGGGAAATGGTGCTTCGATTACAGCAATAAAAAATGGCAAATCTGTTGATACATCTATGGGATTTACACCATTAGAAGGATTATTGATGGGAACTCGATCTGGTGATATTGATGCTGGTGTATTATTTCAAATTATGGAAAAAGAGAATATGAGTAAAGATGATATTAATATTCTATTAAATAAACATAGTGGAGTACAAGGAATATCAGAATTATCAAGCGATATGCGTGAGATTGAAGAAGCAATTGAGAATGGGAATAAAAAAGCCGAATTGGCGATGAATGTTTATAATTATCGATTAAAAAAATATATTTCATCTTATGCTGGAGCATTAGGTGGAGTTGATGGTGTTATTTTTACTGGTGGAATTGGTGAAAATGGACCTATTACTCGTGCAGGGGCATTAAGAGGGCTTGACTTTATGGGAATTAAATTAGATGAAGAAAAAAACAAAGAAATAATTCGTGGAAAAACTGGTTTTATTTCTACAGACGACTCTCCTGTAAAAGTAATGATTATTCCTACAAATGAAGAATTAGTTATTGCAATGGATACTGAAAAAATAATTAATGAATCAAAGAAATAAATTTATTTTTATTTTATCGTTAAGAGAATATTAATTTGGATACAATAGAACAAGTAAAAGACAGCTTTAGTAATGTTTTAATAAAGACAAAAGAAGTTGAAAAATATCTTTTCATTTCTGAAAAGAAGATTGAGCTTAAAGAGTTAAGAAAATTGACTTTAGTACCCGATTTTTGGAATAATCAAAATGAAGCTACAAAAATAAATAGAAAAATATCTGATATTGAATTTGAGATAAAAAGATGGCAAGAAATCAACGAACTTAAAGATGATATTGAATTGCATTTGATGATGTATGAAGAAGGCGAAAGTAAAGTTGAAAATATAGCTCCTTTAATAGAAAAATTTACAGAAATTATAGATGATTTAGAAACTGAAAAATTATTATCCGGTAAATATGATAAGAGTAATGCAATTTTAATAATTCACCCCGGAGCTGGTGGAACTGAAAGTTATGATTGGGCTGAAATGCTTTTTAGAATGTACACTCGCTGGTTTGATAAAAGAGGATATAAATATAGTGTAGTAAATTTTCAACCGGGAGATGAAGCAGGGATAAAAGAGGTTGTAATTGAGGTAACAGGGCAGTTTGCTTATGGATATTTATCCGCTGAAATTGGTGTACATCGATTAGTTAGGATATCACCTTTTGATTCAAATTCAAGACGACACACAAGTTTTGCATCTGTTTTTGTATATCCTGAGATTGATGATGAAATTGAAATAATTATCGATCAGAGTGATTTGAGAATTGATACATATCGTGCCAGTGGTGCTGGTGGTCAACATGTAAATAAAACAGATTCGGCAGTTAGAATTACTCATAATCCAACAGGAATTGTAGCATCTTGTCAGAATCAACGATCACAACATCAAAATAAAGAAGTTGCGATGAAAATTCTCAAATCAAGATTATATCAATTGAAAGTTGATGAAGAAAAAGAAAAACAAGCGAAGTTGGAAGATGAAAAAAAAGATATTGCTTGGGGAAGTCAAATTCGTTCGTATGTTTTTCAACCCTATACAATGGTAAAAGATAAACGAACAAATCATGAAGATGGAAATGTGCAAGCCGTAATGGATGGAAAAATTGATGGATTTATTAAGGCATTTTTAAGATTAAAACAAAAAAACAAATAAACAAATAAAAGATTTGGGAGAAATATGACAAATATTGATGAAAAACATTCAACATTGGAAACAATTATTTCACAAAGAAAGGAAAAAATTAAAGCAATTAAAGAATTGGGTGTAAATCCTTATCCTTATAGTTATAATGTTACTCATAAAAATAAATTAATCACTGAAAATTATGATGAATTTGAAGGTAAGGAAGTTGCAATTGCTGGAAGATTAATGGCAATTAGAAAAATGGGGAAAGCAAGTTTTGGAAATGTAACTGATTCTACTGGAAAAATTCAATTATATATTTCAAAAAAAGATATTGGAGAAGAAAAATATCAATTATTTAAAATGTTTGATATTGGAGATTTTATTGGTTGTAAAGGTTCTGTTATGAAAACAAGAACTGGCGAAACTACAATTAAGGTTTTTGAATTAGAATTGTTAAGTAAAAATATTCGACCAATACCAATTGTAAAGGAAAAAGACGGTGTTTTACATGATTCATTTTCAGATAAAGAACAAAGATATAGAAAGAGATATCTTGATTTAATTTTGAATCCTGAGGTAAAAGAAACATTTGTGAAAAGAACAAAAATTATGTCTGAAACACGGAAATTCTTTGATGAAAAAGGATATTTAGAGGTTGAAACTCCTATTTTACAACCAATTTATGGTGGTGCGAACGCAAGACCGTTTGAAACATTTCATAATACTTTGGGTATGAATTTGTTTTTAAGAATTGCTAATGAGTTATATTTAAAACGGTTGATCATTGGTGGATTTGATAAAGTATATGAGATATGTAAAAATTTTCGTAACGAAGGAATGGATAAAAGTCATAATCCAGAATTTACTGTAATTGAATTTTATGAAGCTTATGTTGATTTTAATTATATGATGAACTTGGTTGAGAAATATTTTAAAACAATTGCAAAATCTTTAGATTTATCGGTTATTGAATATGATGGAAACAAAATTGATTTTGAAAAACCGTTTGAAAGAAAAAGCATGTTTGATCTTTTTGAAAAATATTTGAAAGTTGATATAAGTGAATTTGGAAAAGAAGAGTTGATTTCGTTATGTGAAGAGAGAAAATTCGATTATGATCCAAAATGGAATTATGGACAAATTATTGATAAATTATTCGGTGAATATGTTGAAGATAATCTTATTCAACCGACTTTTGTTACAGATTATCCAAAGGCAATTTCACCACTTGCAAAGATGAGAAGAGATGGAAATGAAAAAATCGTTGAAAGATTTGAATTATTTATTGGAAAACAAGAATATGCGAATGCTTTTTCTGAATTAAATGATCCGATTGATCAAAGAGAAAGATTAGAATTACAAGCAAAATTACGAGATGAAGGCGATAAAGAGGCACAGGTTGTAGATGAGGACTTTTTACAAGCTGTTGAATATGGAATGCCACCAACAAGTGGAGTAGGTATTGGATTGGATAGAGTAATTATGCTGATGACAGGACAAACATCTATAAAAGATGTGTTATTCTTTCCACAAATGAAGAAAGAAAATTAATATAATAAATTTTACAATATTTTGTGTTGAGATTATAAAAATATGAAAATCAACCAATGAAATTTGAATTTTATCTAGCAAAGAAAAGTTTATTTCAAAAACATAAGTCGAAATATGTTTCGTTTATTCGTTTATTAGCTATATTGGGCTTAACTATTGGGGTTATAGCTTTATTAATTACTGCTGGGATTTTAAATGGATTTGAAAAAAATATGATTGATAAAATTACGGGTTTTGATGGGCATCTTAGATTGCAGAGTTTGAGAAATAACAAAATGCAAAACAATCAAGCGATACAAGATAAATTATCAAAAAATGATTATGTAATATATTCAGCGCCTTTTATAAATTCTGAAGCAATGTTAAGATATAATGGAGAAACAGAAGGTGGCTTACTAGAGTGTATGTCAGAAGAAGATTTTCGGAAGATAATGTTTCCATCAAAAGAATTGGTGAGTGGTAAATTAGAGTTTAATATTGAGAATAGTGATATTTTCGGAATATATCTTGGAAAGGGAATAGCTCAAAATATTTCGGTTGATATTGGTGATACACTTGATATACTTGTAATGAACGGCACACCATCAATATTTAATCCATTAAAAGTTTATTCAGCAATAGTTACAGGAATTTTTACGACAGGAATGAAAGAATATGATAAAAGTTTGGCATATATTTCGTTAGATGCTGGAAAAAAAGTTTTTGATATGAAGGAAACGATTACAGGATATAATATTTTATTAAGCGATGCGTTGTTAGCAAATGAAGTGTCAGAGTGGATAGAAGATAATTTTTCATTTCCATATTATTCTGAAACTTGGAGAGAGAGAAATTCTATTTTATTTATGTGGTTAGATACTCAAAAAGTACCAGTTATGTTTGTCTTTGGTTTGATAGGATTGGTGGCAATTGTTAATATTATTTCAACTCTAATAATGCTAATTTTAGTTAAAGAAAAGGATATTGCAATTCTAAAATCTATGGGAATGAAACCGTCAAAAATTAAAAAAGTAGTAATTGCAGAAGGAATATTAATTAGTGTTATAGGAATTACATTAGGAACAATAATCGCAAAAGTTTTAGAATATGTGCAGATGAAATATGGAATATTTAAAATTTCTGCTGATGTATATTTTATTAATAAGATTCCAATTGATATTTCTATTATGTCGATAACAATCGTTATGTTAGTTGGGCTAACTCTCTCTATAATCGTGTCTTACATACCTGCTCGTAAAGCATCTAAAATTAAACCAGTTGAAATATTAAGATATGAATAATTAGTTATGAACCAAAAAATAAAACATAAAAATAGAACAATACTTTGGTTAGCATTTCGATATTTTAAAACTAAAAAAAAAGTTAAAATGATTTCTGTTGTTTCAATAATTACAATTATTGGTGCATTTATTGGTACATTTGCAATATTGTCATCACTAAGTGTAATGAACGGTTTTAAGGAAGTAATTATTGATAGAGCTGTAAATTTCGAACCAGATGTTAAGGTATTAATAAAAGATTATTCAGCAGAATTTCAAGATGCTTTTCAAAAAAATATTTTAGAATTATCAACTGTTAAAAATATATCTCCAGTGTTAGAACGAAAGATTATTATTTCTAATTCTGAAGGGCAAATGTTGTCATCAATAAAGGGAGTATCACCAAATTCTTATAAAAATATTATTGAGATTGAACCATATCTTTTTAGAGATAAATTTTTGACTGATGATATTCAATTGACAGAATTTCCAGAAATTGTTATCGGTGCTCATATTTCCAATTATTTAAAAATATCGGTTGGGGATACTATTTCGTTGTTAAGTCCATTGGATATGAAAATTTATTCTGCACCAACAATGAAGTGTATTGTAAATGATATTTTTCAGGTTGAAATATTTGATTATGATTATCGTGCATTTATACATATTGAAGATATGAAATTTCTCTTAGATGATTCGCTAAATCATTATTTAGAAATATCTGGGAATAAAAAAACTAGTAAAGAAGAAATGAAACAGGAAATTGCTACATTAAAAATAGATAATAATAATATTTCAACTTGGGAAGATGATCATAAGGAAGTGATTTCCGCAATGCAGATAGAAAAAATTGGAACTTTTATTGTACTTAATTTAATAATTGTTTTATCTGGATTTAATTTGATTAGCTCATTATTGATGTTATTATTAGAGAAAAGGTGGGAAGTTGGAATTTTAAAAAGTATTGGAATGAATGATAATAAGTCGTTTAAATTATATTTTTATCTTGGCTGGTTTACAGGTGGAAGTGGAATGATTTTAGGTATGATATTTTCATTAACATTATTGCTTATACAACAATATTTTCCATTTATTCATTTACCTGGTGGTGGAAGTGTATATATTATTGAATATTTACCAGTAGATGTAAAGTTGTTAGATGTAATTATTACATTTATTACATTATCAATTATAATAAGTATATCTTCTTGGTATCCGGCTAAAAAAGCGAATAAAATCAAACCATTAGAGGCATTAAAAAGTAAACAGTAGGGAATGGATAAGGTTAGAAATTAGAAGGAAATAAAAATGGAACTATTAAAAATAAATAAAATTAATAAAAATTATTCATCTGGAGAAAAGACATTAAATGTTTTGAAAAATATTGATTTTTCTCTAAATAAAGGTGATTTTATTTCAATGATGGGACCATCTGGTTCAGGAAAATCAACTTTATTGAATATTATGGGTACTATGGATTTTCCAACTAGTGGTTCAATAAGCTTATTTGATAACAATTTAACAGAATTAAATGAAAATGATTTAGCAGAATATCGTTTAAAACATTTTGGATTTATTTATCAATTTCACTATTTGTTACCTGAATTTACAATATTAGAAAATGTTGCAATTCCAGCGATGTTACTTGGAAAAAGTAAAAAGGAATCGTTTAAATTGGCAAATGAATTATTAGAATATCTGAAAATAAGTGAAAGGGGTCATCATTATCCGGCAGAAGTATCAGGTGGAGAAAAGCAAAGAGCAGCAATTGGAAGAGCATTAATAAATAAACCAGATATTTTATTTGCAGATGAACCAACAGGTAATCTTGATTATGAGACGGGTCAAACAGTGCTTAAATTGTTTCAAAAAATTCATCAAGAATTCGGACAAACATTATTTATAGTAACTCATGATAAAGAAGTAAGCAAGATTGCAAAAAAGAGATTTTCTTTAATTAATGGAATATTAGTTGTTAATAAGTAATATTTACTAAAACTTAAAAAATATATTTTAAAAAGAGTTAAAATTAATAAGAAATTATTTGTTTGGGAACAATCAAAATAATTTTTAAATTAAAACGATATGAAAATGAAAAAACATAAAATAATAATTCTATTTATATTAATTTTATTCGCTATAAATTCAATTTTTGCTGTAGAGTATAAAAGTTTTGGTAACGAAATGAAAGAATTGATTAATGGACCTGGTGGAGAATTGTATTATGGCGTTTTTGGTTTGCTACATAGTGGAAGTGAAAATGTAAATTGGAATCCACTTAAAATGGATAGTAAAAATGGAAATAATTTATATTTGTATCATTCAATTTGGTTTGATAATAATTTAACTGCAAGTTCTGTAGCTAATGTTTTTGAATTATCAAAAGATAGAAATCTTGGAATTATGGTTTCAAGAATAGCAATTGAAGATGTTCCAGATTCAAGAAATGCTCTTATGGATTATGGGGCAGATGGAATTCCTGGAACAAATGATACAGGCGAAGGTAATGGAAAATTTGATTCCGGAGAAAGGATAAATTATGATAATGTTTCATTCAATAGTTTGAGTAATTATATTGTAAATGTGGGAATTCCATTTCGGGAAATATTATCTTATGAAACTGGAATTACAATGAATTTTTATTATTCAAATTTGATTGCAGAAAATGGAATTGGTATTTCATTTGATTTTTTTGCATATAAAGAGGGAAAACATTTACATTCGTTGTATAAAATACAAAATTTACCTTCAGCATCAACTGTTTATACAAATGGAGAGGTTGAATTGTATTCGCCAAATATATCTGGTAATTGGATAATGCCAATTCAATTTGATAATATTAAAATAAATCCGGGAATTTCTACGATATTTTTAATTGCAGAGAATAGAGATTATGGAATAAATTTAAAAGGAATTGGAAATGTTGAAATAATACCTTCAATTCAAATTGGTTATAGAGAAATTTTTAATTTAGGATTTGGTTATAGAGAATATTGTGGAGCTATGATTGGAACGGAAATTAATTTTAAATCATTGAATTTACAATATACAATAAAAAATTCAGATTTGGGGTTAAGTCATTTGATAGCAATTAAATTTTCCTTACTAAACTTATTAAAAGATAATTAACACTAAAACACAAAAAACAAGGAAAATTATGGGATTTAAATTTATAAAAAAATTACCTACACCAGAGGAAATAATAATTGAACAACCGTTATCGAAAAGATTGACAGAAATTAAAAATAAACGAGATAAAGAAATAGCCAATGTGTTAAAAGGACAAGATGATAAATTTCTTCTAATTATTGGTCCTTGTTCTGCGCATGACGAAGATGCGGTTGTTGAATATGTTTCAAGATTAGCAAAAGTGCAAGAAAAAGTGCAAGATAAGATAATATTAATTCCTAGAATATATACAAATAAGCCTCGTACAACCGGAATGGGTTACAAAGGAATGTTGCATCAACCAGATCCAGGTGAAGGTCCTGATATGATTCAAGGGATTAAATCATTGAGAAAAATGCATATTAGAGCGTTTGCTGAATCTCATCTTTCTGCCGCCGATGAAATGTTATATCCTGATAATTATCCATTTGTAAAAGATTTCTTATCATATGTTGCAATTGGTGCTAGGTCAGTTGAAAACCAACAACATCGTTTAACAATTAGTGGATTGGATATTCCAGCTGGTATGAAAAATCCAACTTCAGGTGATTTAAATGTAATGTTAAATGCAGTTTATGCTGGACAAAAATCACACATATTTATATATAATAATTCAGAAGTTCAAAGTAGTGGCAATGAATTAACTCATTGTATATTAAGAGGTTCTGTTGATCCTTATGGTAATACGATTCCAAATTATCATTATGAAAATTTGATTGAATTGGAAGAAAAATATAGAAATATGAATTTAAAAAATCAAACAGCAATTATTGATGTAAATCATGCAAATTCACAAAAATTATTTTACGAACAACCAAGAATTGCAGAAGAAATAATGTATAGTCGCTCATATTCTCCAGCACTTAAAAAAATGATAAAAGGGTTGATGATTGAAAGTTTTTTAGTTGAAGGTTCGCAAAAAACAGATGGAAAAATATTTGGTAAATCTATAACAGATCCATGTTTAAATTGGAACGATTCTGAAAAATTAATTTATAATATTGCTGAAAAATTGTAATATTTAATCTTCTGAGATTTCATCCAATAATTCAGGATTAGATAAATATTTATTTAGAGCTTTTGCCAATTTCCCAGCTTGCCCACCATCAAAAATTCGATGATCCAAAGTTGCGGATAGAGGTAATATGTTACGAGGAACAATTTTTCCATCTCTTACTACAGCTCTTGGTTCTAATATGCCCATTATCATTACAAGTGGAATATTCGACGCAGGAAATAACGCTCCAAATCCAAATTGAAGTCCGTGAGATCCAATATTTGATATCATTGCACTACCAAAAGAATCGGGAGTGATTTTTAAAAATTTTAAACTTATTCCTAAATTAATTGTAATAAATTTTATAATAAAAAAAACTGGTCTTCTAAAAGGCCAAGGAATTTTTGAAAGCATATTTTTATTTTTTACCGCACCTTTATCTTTTTTTTGTCTTGATTTTTCAACTCTATCTGTCATTTCTTTAGAAATATCAGTTACAGTTTTATTTTCCATATCGCGAATTACAAAACCGCCCATTTCTTTTCCTTTATTAATATTTACCGCGATGAACATGCTTACATCTTTTCTCTGTATTATTTTCCCTCTTTTTATATAACAATTAACTTCAGGAACATCAATTTGAAATGATTTAGCCAGAGCTGAGGCCATCAATTGGGTTACTGTAATCTTAATACCATTATCTTTTTTCTTTTGAATAAATTTAAGTGCATTTTCAAAATCAACTTCAAAAGTTCCATAAGTTTTTGAATCACTTGGTTGTTTATAGATTGCTACTGCTGTTTTTCTCCAAGCCGTGTTCACATCAATATTTTTCATTATATCCCTCCATTTGTGCATGTAATCTAATCAAATATTTGGAATCTTACAATAAATAAATATTTCTTGGTAATTATGATTAAATATCGTAAATTTTTGTGGTTTTGGGGGGAATATGGAAATTATTTTGTTAAATATGTTTATAATAAATTTATATTAATGTGATATTATTGTGACTATAAAAATAAAAGAAGTAATTACAAAAAGAGAATTAAAAAGTTTTATTAAATTTTCTTTTTGGTTATATAAAGATAATGAATTTTGGGTTCCTCCATTAATATCAGAAGAAATGAAAGTTTTACGGAAAGATAAGAATCCATTTTTTGAAGTTGGAGAAGTAAAATATTTTTTAGCATACAAAGACAATAAAATTGTTGGAAGAATAGCTGGAATAATTTCTAATCCGCATATAGAAAAAATTGGCAAAAGATATGGAAAATTCGGTTGGATTGATTTTATTGATGATTTTGAAGTATGTAAATTGTTATTAGAAACAGTTGAAAAATGGATGATAAGCGAAAATATTGAAGCATTACAGGGACCATTAGGTTTTACAAATTTTGATCCACAGGGGATGTTGATAGAAGGATTTAATGAAATAGGCACTTTAGCTGGTATTTATAATTTCCCATATTATTCTAAATATATTGAATTGTGTGGTTATAAAAAAGATGTAGATTGGGTTGAGTATATTATTAAAAAACCTAA
>JAOZRH010000185.1 GCA_029931905.1 Fidelibacterota bacterium | reverse complement strand
TCTAGAAACATCAAAAAGAAAAACACGATAATACTTTTAGAACATACAAATTGTAAATATAAACACAGCGTCTTAAGAAAAATTGAACGAATTGTTAATAGTAATTATTAAAAAAACAAATTGATATTTAATCAGAGAAATATTGTTTTGTTTTATCAAAGTATTTGTTATATTCAAAAGTGATTAGTTAAAGAATAAATAATTAAAATAGGGAGAGAACAATTATGAGAAAAATTTTAACAATATTTTTTGTGATAATTCTTTTTAGCGTTTCTGTTTCATTTGCAAAACCTGGAAAAATGGTAAAAACCGGAATTGAAGTTTTACGAGAAAATAATTTTGATATACTCAACAATAAAAATGTTGGATTAATTACAAATCCTACTGGTATCGACTCCAAATTAAAATCAACAATTGATATTTTACATGAAGCTAAAAATGTAAAATTAGTTGCAATGTTTGCTCCTGAACATGGCGTTCGTGGCGATTATACTGCTGGCGAACATGTTACTACTTATGTTGATGAAGCAACGGGTGTTACCGTTTATTCCCTTTATGGAAAGAATCGTAAACCGTCAGCCAAAATGTTGGAAGGCATAGATATTTTAATTTATGATATTCAAGATACCGGATGTCGTTCTTATACTTATATTAGTACAATGGGATATGCAATGACCGCGGCATCAGAGAATAATATTAAATTTGTTGTGCTTGATAGACCAAATCCATTAACTGGAAATCGAATAGAGGGAAATATTGTTGAAGATGGTTTTTTTTCAATGGTAAGTGCTTTTTCAATTCCTTATGTCTATGGATTAACTTGTGGTGAGCTTGCTACAATGTTGAATAACGAAAACATGTTGCCTGATGAAAAAAAATGTGATTTAACTGTTGTTGAAATGAAAAATTGGAAGAGAAAAATGTCTTTTGCAGATACGAAATTGCCTTGGATACTTTCATCTCCACATATTCCACATGAATATTCGCCATATTATTATGTTGCTTCAGGAATGATTGGTGAGTTGGGAATATTCAATATTGGTGTTGGCTATACATTACCATTCCAAATTTTTTCAGCAAAATGGTTACATTCTCAAAAGATGGCAGATGAAATGAATAATTTAAATTTACCGGGAGTAATTTTTCGTCCAATAACTTTCAAACCATATTATTCACATTTAAAAGGGGAAAAACTTGGTGGTGTTCAAATTCATATAACTGATTATGGTAAGGTAAATTTAATGTCTTTACAATTTCATTTTTTAGAAGTCGTTCATAAATTATATCCGGATCAGGGACTTTTTTCTGAAGCAAAAGGACGCCATAAAATGTTTGATAAAGTATGTGGAACCGATAAGATTCGTAAAATATTTGCAAAAAATTATAAATTTGCTGATATAGAACCAATTTTAAATAGAGATATTAAGACATTTAGAAAAAAATCAAAAAAATATTATTTGTATAAATAGAAAGAGGAATAGAAATATAATTACGAATTATGAATTACGAATTACAAACCGAAAATAGACAAAGCCAATTATGAAAGAACAAACCATAAAAAATAATTTTGTGGCTTGGCGTTTTGGCCTGTCCGACTATATAGGCGGGCGAGAAATAATTAAAAAAAGGAAAAAATCATGAAAAAACTTGGAATTGTATTATTGATTGTTCTATTCACAATGAATTTATTCGGAGTGAAAAACAACAAAGAATTTCGTGCAACTTGGTCAATCACTTGGCATCAATTTTGGAGTAGCGGAAGTGTTGATCAATTAAAAGCACGAACACGACAAATTTTAGACGATCACAAAAAAGCAAATATGAATGCTGTATTGTGGCATGTTCGTCAAGGTGGAACTGTTTATTATCCATCATCTATTGAACCTTGGGGCTCATATCTTGGATATTCAGATCCGGGTTACGATCCGTTAGCATATGCTATTGAAGAGGCACATAAGCGAGGCATGGAATTACATGCTTGGTTTAATACTTTTGCGGCATCAAGTACAATCACTGGAGCTCCAGCAGAAGCACATCCTGAATGGGTTTGTCGTGACCAAAGTGGAAGCCCGATGACTTCTAGTCGAGCATTATCGCCTGGACTTGAAGAGGTGCGTCAGTATACGGTAAATCTCGCAATGGAAATTGTAAACAATTATGATATTGACGGAATTCATTTTGATTATGTTCGTTGGAATGAGTATAGTAGTGGAGACGGAGCCGTTGCATTAGCCAAAAAGGCAGAGAAAGCGGAAAAAACAAACGAAATGTTATTAGACGGAATGTGGACCGAAAAAGAGTTGAAAGTATTGATGAATCCAACGGGTACTCCATATCGTTATGATGTAAATCACCCATATTCGGGTGGAGTTCCAAGTGGATATAGTTCTTGGGAAAATTGGTGGCGAGGAAGCACAGATAAATTTATTGAAGCATTGCACGATTCGGTTCAACAAGTCAAACCTTGGGTAAAAGTTTCAATTGCTGCACTTGGGAAATATAAAGCAGGTGGTTGGAATGGATATTATTCTGTATTCCAAAATTCTGCAAAATGGTTTAATGAAGGTTGGGTAGATTTAATGACCCCTATGCATTATCATTGGACAACTGCAGATGGATTTTATTATGAATTAAAAGATGATTGGGAACCAAATATTTCGCAAGCAATTAGTGACGGAAGAATTTATTCTGTGGGTCCAGGATCATATAATTTTGGGAACGATTGGGATAATCATCCTAAAATTGTGACAAAAGTTAGAAAAATTGATTGGGTAGATGGACAACACTTTTTTAGTTATGGTTCATGGAAAGATCATCAATATTGGGAAGAAGCTGGTGAAACATTTTACAGAAAACAAACAAAACAAAAACCAGCTACATTTTTACATTCTGCAACTCCAGATGCTCCAACAATTGCATTCACAAAATTAGATAGTTTTAATTATGAAATTGAAGTAATCCCTGCTGTTTCGGTAACAGAGAATCAATGGTTTATTATTTATCGTGAAACAAGTAGTGCTGTAAGTAAAGATTCTTCAAGTATTGTTGGAATATATTTTGGAAATTCCGCATTTAAAGATACAATGACATTTGACGGCTATCAAAATTATAACGGAAAATATTATTTTTCTGCCACAATGTGCGATAGATATTGGAATGAATCTATTCTTTCAGCAGTTAGAAGCACAAGCATAATTCCATCGTATAATCCAAAACTGTTATCTTTTTTTCCTATTAGTGGCGATACGATAGAAATCAACGAATCTATTAAATTACAATTTTCCAAAACAATGGATATGAGTAGTGTAGAGTCTAATATTGAAATCTCTCCGGGATCTCCTTCTGTAAGTTTTGAGTGGGAACAAAAAGGTTGGGCAAATGGTGACAAAGAGGTAACAATTAAATTTGATGACTTTTTATTACGATCAACCGATTATACTATAACTTTAAATGGAAACATTCAAGATGATGCGGGATTAAGTTTTGATGGAAACGGTGATGGAGTTGGTGGCGATCAATTTGTATTTACATTTAGAACGGAAGATAGAGATGAAACCGCACCTGTTGTATTGAATTCTACACCACAAAATAATAGTGTAAATTTTGATGTAGAAGATGTTATAACTTTAGAATTTGATGAATTGCTTGATGAAACAACAATTGATACAAACAATATTACAATATTAAATGATGGGTCGCCTGTTGAATTTGAACCAGGTTTATTTACTTATAATGGCAATCAATCAATTTTAACATTAAATACTTTTTATCAATTTACAGCCGATGCAGATGTTCAAGTAACAATAGATAAAAATATTGCAGATACTGCTGGAAATATTCTTGATGCTGATTTAGTTTATAATTTTCATACTGCAAATGAATATTATA
>JAOZRH010000041.1 GCA_029931905.1 Fidelibacterota bacterium | reverse complement strand
TAAATATCATGGTATAAAAAATGCCAATTTTAATTTTCTTGCTGCTTTTGATAATAAATCTGACAAAATTGGAAATATAATTAATAAAACAAAAATATATTCTAATCAAAAAATGAATGATTTTATAGAAAAAAATAAAATTGAAATTGTTTTGTTAACAGTTCCGTCTTCAGAAACAATGTCGGTAATAAATAGTTTAGATTCGAAATTCGTGAAAGGAATTTTAAATTTTACTTCGGTAATTTTACCTTCAAGAATGAATAGTATGTTTATTCATAATATTGATTTAGCAAAAGAACTTGAAGTAATTTCATACTGTATGAATAATTGTGAATAATAAAAAAAGGTTATAAAATGAAAAAATTAAAACATTCAATACTTCTATTTTTGATTATGATGATTTTTTGGATACTTTTTACTTCTACTGATATTCAAGAATTAATAATTGGAGTAATTACATCTCTAATAATTGTTTCGATGATGAATAAACTACAGCCAGTTTTAGGTGATGTAAAATTAAATCCAAAATCAATAATATATAGTATCATATACATATTTGTATTTTTAAAAGAACTTATTAAATCAAATGTTGATGTTGCACTAAGAGTCATTAATCCTAAATTGCCAATCAATCCGGGAATCGTGAAAGTAAAAACAAAATTGAAAAGTCCACTTGGAAGGGCTATTTTAGCAAATTCAATTACTCTTACACCTGGAACTTTAACTGTAGAAATGAAAGAAGAATATTTTTATATTCATTGGATTGATGTAACGAGTGAAAATATTGAAGGTGCAACAAAATCAATTGTATCAAATTTTGAAAAATATTTGGAGGTAATCTTTGGCTAATATAATTTATAATATTGCAGGAATGATATCATTAGTGGCAATTGTTTTAACTTTTATACGAATGATACTTGGACCGACAGTTGCAGATAGAGCTGTTGCCTTAGATGGAATGACGATTATTGCAATTTCGTTGATTGTGTTTATTGCTTATTCTTTTAATAGAATTATCTATCTTGATGTAGCAATTGTTTATGCACTCATTAGTTTTGTAGGAATTGTTGCAATTGCTCGTTATTTGGAAAGGGGGATATAATGGAATTAACAGGTGCGATTATAACCTTGATAGGTTCGTTATTTCTATTTTTGGGAGCATTAGGAATATTTAGAATGCCAGATGTTTATAACAGAATGCAGGCTGGAACAAAAGCTACTACTTTAGGAACAATACTTTTTCTTTTTGGAATTTCTATTGGTCATTTAGAATGTGGTTGTTTTGGAAAAATTTCGATTTTAATTCTTTTTGTGATATTTACAAATCCAGTTTCGTCAAATGCATTGGCAAGAGCTTCACATTATGTTGGTATAAAATTGACTGATAAAACAGTAAAAGATGACTTAAAAAAAGATAATATTGAAAATAAAGGAGAAAAAATATGATCTCCGTAATAATGATAGTAGTTTTGGGAGTTATAATGATAGTCGCTGGAATAATTGCCCTACATTTAAAAAATTTACTTGCAGCAATTATTACAGCAGGAACAATCAGTTTGTTAGCAAGTGTGATTTATTTAATTTTAGGTTCACCTGATGTTGCGATGACTGAAGCATCAATCGGTTCTGGTCTTACAACAATTATTTTTCTTTATGCATTAAATAAAGTGCAAAAGGAGGATAAAAATGATTAAAAAGACACTTGTTCTTATCGCAATAGTTGGTTTGTTGATGGTTTTTTGGCCATTGATGAGTAATTTTGAATTTTCTCAAAATTTAAGTGAATTGGCATCAAATTATGTTAGAGGATCTGTAAATGAGCTTAATACGCAAAATGTTGTTACTTCGGTAATTGTTACTTATCGTGGTTTAGATACACTCGGTGAAGTTACAGTTCTTTTTTTAGCAACTGTAGGAATTGGGTTTTTGTTAGGTAAACGAAAAGGGAAAAAACGACCTGCTTCTGAACTTTTACAAACAACTTCATCATTTCTCTTTGCTTTAATAGTGCTTTTTGGGGTTTATATTTTTACACATGGTCATCTTACTCCGGGTGGAGGATTTCAAGGTGGTGTAGTAATAGCAACAGCCTTTTTACTGTTAATGTTATCAGATGTAAATATGAAATTCAATCATACAATTTTACAAATAGTTGAATCTTTTTCTGGTGCATTTTATATAGTAATTGGAATTGTTGGTTTAGTTTTAACTATCGGATTTTTGTCTGCTGAAATTATTCCATTAGGTGAATTTGGCAAATTAATAAGTGCGGGAGCGATTCCAATTATTTATTCTTTTATAGGGTTGAAAGTTGGATCGGAATTGACAAATATAATAGATACAATGAGAGGTGAATAATGATATTTACATTAATTTTAGGTTTTGTTCTCTTGCTCATCGGAATTTATGGAATGCTTTCACAGAGAAATTTAATAAAAATTATAATCGGGTTTTCAATTGCTGATACGGGTATTCACATTATAATTGTTTCGATTGGGTATTTACGAAATAGAACAGCACCAATTCTAAATAGTGCAGTTGACATTTCTAAAGCAGTTCAACAAGTAGTAGATCCAATTCCGTCGGCATTGGTATTAACAGCGATTGTAATTGGTTTGGCAGTAACAGCTTTAATGTTAAGTTTTGTTGTTGAGCTTTATAAAAAAAGAAAATCACTTTCAATAGATGACTATCAGGAGTTAAAATGGTAAATCCAATTTATATAATAATTTTATCACTTGCAACAGGTTTCCTTTTATCGATAATTGATAAGGCTGGACGGAAATTATCGTTGACTGTGTTTTATAGTGTATTAACATTTAATGTCTTTGTTGTTGCAGATTGGCTTTATCGCTTTACGGTTCTTGGTGTTTCTACATTAACAATTAATACAGCTGGTTTTAAAGCACCTTTATCAATCAATTTACAGTTAGGTATATATGAATCATTTGTATTGTTATTTGCAAATTTAGTTGGACTATTATCTGCAATTTATTTAATTAAGAAATTTAAAGAAAGTAATATTTCATCATTAATTCTATATTTAATTTTGATAATGGGAGTTAATGGATTGGTGATGACTCGTGATCTTTTTAATATTTTTGTATTTTTGGAGATTCTTTCAATTTCAACTTATGCTTTAACAATTCTAACAAAAAATCAAAAATCGCTTTCTGCTGGGTTTAAATATATGATTGCTGGTGGAGTTGCCTCAACATTCTTTTTACTTGGTGTAGTATTTGTTTACTATTTTTCAGGAAATCTAAATTTAGAATTTATTGATCCAAATAGTTTGACGAATTATGGAGTAATTGCTATTTTTCTTTTAGCAATTGCAGTATTTATTGAATTGAAACCGTTTCCTGCAAATGGTTGGGCTTTAGATGTTTACGAATCGGTCGATTCTGGAATTACTTCTGTGATTGCTGTAGTAAATTCTGCTGGAATAATTTTTGTTTTTTACAAAATAATGCCATTACTTCCACAGAATCTTTTAAATATTTTTGGTATTGCTGGAGTTGTTACTTTTTTCTTTTCAAATTTGATGGGATTAAAACAACAAAATGCAAAACGACTTCTCGGATATTCATCAATCGGTCAAATGGGATTATTAGTTTCAGCTTTGATTTTTACAATGAATTCACCAAATAAATTAATATATGTAATAGTTGGTGGATTTTTTATTAATCATCTAATTGCAAAAGCTGGACTCTTTTGGATAACTGGAATTGTGAAAAAAGAAAAAATAAATGATTGGGGAATTTTAAAAGAGAATAAATTTTTATTAATATTATTTGGTCTTTTATTATTTTCGCTTTCTGGATTGCCACCGTTTCCAGGTTTTTGGGCAAAGTGGGAATTTATAAAATTACTTGTTCACGGAAAAATGTTTTTTGTTGTAGGAGTCATTTTATTATCATCTCTTTTTGAAGTTATTTATCTTTTTAGATGGTTTACTGCTACAGTTAAGAATGATTCAGAGATAGAAGAAAAAATTCCATTTCAATTTGCTAAATATTTTTCCACAACAGTTATTGTCGGAATATCATTGATAATATCAGTACTGATGATGCGGTTTGTATATAATTTCCAAACAATTCATTATTTGCCAATTATTGCAGTGATTATCATCTATTTATTAGATTTTATTCCATCGAAAATTAAAGCAATTTTGTCACTTGGAGCAGTTGGAGCTTATGGATATTATATTTATCCACTTGAAAATAATTTACAATTATTTTTTGGAATAATTTTTATAGTTGGAAGTGCGATTAATCTTATTGCAACTTTTAATAGAAAAAAACTTAGCAAGGGATTTTATGGATTTCTATTAATGATGATTTTTTCATTTGGAAATTTATTAGTTGCGAAAACATATTTAGAATTTTTCTTAGCTTGGGAATTTATGACAATTTCCTCATTTATTCTAATTATGAGAGGAAAAAGGGCACAAAAAGCTTCATTGCTATATATGATATTTTCAACAGCAGGAGCATATTTACTTATTGTTGGATTTGCTTTAGCACCGAGTTTGGTTTCAAATTCTGCTTTGATGGTATCAATTGCAAAAATTCAATTACCGATATTATCAACTATTTTACTTGCAATAGGATTTATGATAAAATCAGGTTCCCTTGGAGTTCATATTTGGTTGCCAGAAGCTCATGCCGAAGCAGAATCAGATGTTTCACCATTTATTTCTGCAATCTTATTGAAAGCTGGAGTTTTGGGATTATTAATGATTGGAATTTCTTATGTCAATAATACTCCTACATTTAATATGTTTTATTGGATTGGTTGGATTGGTGTGTTAACTGCAATAGTTGGTGCATTTCTTGCAAGTTTCCAAGAAGATGCGAAAAGATTATTAGCATATTCAAGTATGAGTCAAGTTGGTTATATTGTTGCTTCTATTGCGATTTTAAGTCATCTTGGTTGGATATCAGCATTATATCTTTCTTTCAATCATATGATGTTCAAATCAGCATTATTTATCGCAATTGCTGGAATTTATTATAGAACTCATACAAGGAAAATGTACGAAATGGGTGGTTTAATTAAAAAGATGCCATTAACTTATATAACTGTATTAATAGGTATAATTGCCATTTCAGGAGTTCCACCTTTATCAGGATTTGGAGCAAAATGGTTAATATACTCATCATTTATTGAAAAGGGATGGTATTTACAAGCGGGTGTATTATTTTTCTCAAGTGCTGTAAGTTTCTTATATTTATATCGCTTAATTCATACAATATTCTTAGGACAATTGAAATATGAACATCAAAATATAAAGGAAGCTCCGATTTGGTTTATCATTCCACAATATATCTTTATTATTGGAATTATGGCAATTTCAATGTTTCCAAATTTAATTATACAACCATTAAATTCAATTGTTGGTCATTATTTTAATTCAACAATAGCAATTGATGGTTATAATATTACAAGTAGCTTGGGAAATTGGAATGGAAATATGGTAATGTTGGTAACGATGGGAGTTTTTATTGTTCCATTAGCTTTATTGATGTTGTTTAACAGAAAAGTTCAAACTGTAAAACAATTTAATATAGTATATGCTGCGGAGAGACCAGAATCACCACAAACAACTCATGTTGCTCATAATATGTATGCACATTTTAGAAAAGCTTTGGGAGGATGGGGAAAACCAAGAATTTGGGAATTTTGGCATGACAGTGCAGAATGGGCTCATACTTTTGGCGATTTCTTCCGTCGTATTTATACAGGAAACGGTCAGACATATATTTTACATATTATTTTGTATATCGTAGTAATATATTTCATTATGGGAGTTTAATATGAATATTTTAATTAAAATTATTTATGCGATTATATCAGTAATTGTGGCTATAGTTTGGGGACTTACACTTGGTGGAATTGTTAGAAAAATTTATGCAAGAGTACATGGAAGATATGGTCCTCCCATTTGGCAACCATTTCTTGATATTATAAAATCACATGGAAAACGAGTTTCAATATCGCATGGGATAATGTTTTATCTTGGACCTGTTTTTCGTTTTGGAGGTGGACTCGGAACTTATCTTTTTATTCCAGTGATTTATGGATCAACTGTTTTTGCAAATTTTTCAATGGCAGGAGATTTACTCCTTGTAATGTATTTTATATTTTTTGGACAATTGGGAATGGCACTTGGAGCAGGTGAAGGTGGACATCCATATTCACCACTTGGAATTGCTCGTGGATTGTCGCAAATGTCAACATTTGAATTACCATTTTCACTTGCAGTAATTGCTGTTGCTATTCAATATAATTCACTTAATATAACAACAATTGTTGCAGCTCAACAAGGTGGCATTTTAAATTGGACATTATTTACAAATCCATTTGCAGTAATAGCTGCTATGATTTCACTTTTGGGAATGAATATGCATTCGCCATTCAGCTTAGTATTAGCTCCACAAGAAATTCCGATTGGTCCACCAATTGAAATGAATGGTAGTTTTCTCGCAACACTTCAAACAAATAGAGGTTTATTTGGAGCAGCAAAATTAGTACTTTTTATGAATTTGTTTTTTGGTGGCGCAACTAATCTTCCAATAATGATGATAAAAACATTTCTAATATATCTTGTTTCTGTAATAATTGGTGCTTCATTTCCTCGTTTTAGACCAGAACAATCATTTAGATTTTTCTTAAAATGGCCAACTATTATAGGGATTATTTCAATAATTTTTATTTCGTATTTTTAAGGAAAAGAGATTAGAAATTGGACACTGGAAATTTAAAGCCACAAATTGAATATTGTATATTTGTAAGCTTATAAAAATAAAGGAAAGAGAATCATGAAAAAAGAAGACATAGAAAAAATTGAAGAACAAATGAAATTAGCAAATGAAGGTTTGCCGGAGAAAGAGCGTCAACTTTTTAGTGATGCTCGTCCAACTTCTGTTCCTCCATTAAATAAATATCTTGAGAAATTTTTGAATTGGGGCAGAGCTCAATCGCTTTGGTTTCTTGGTTTTGGAACAGGTTGTGGAGCTGTTGAATTAAGACCATTGATGACATCAAGATTTGATATATCTCGATATGGAATTGCTGGCAGACCAACTCCAAGACAATCAGGTGTTTTTATTATTGGTGGTTATGCTTCAATGAAAACGGTAAAAAGGATTGTGAGAAGTTACGAACAAATGCAAGGACCAAAATTTGTAATTGCTTTAGGAAGTTGTACAATAAATGGTGGAATGTATTACGATAGTTATAATACAATAAATAGGATTGATCATTATATACCTGTAGATGTTTATATTGCAGGATGTATGCCAAGACCAGAAGCAATAATTGCTGGATTTAATAAATTAAAAGAAAAAATAAAAACTGGAAAAGCTGATGGTATGAATAAATATGCAGAAAACTTCGATTGGTACAAAAAGAATCAAAAACAAATAATTAAAGACTGGAATATGCCAGATTTTAATTGGTAGTATTTTAAGATTAAGGTCAAGGTCAAGATTAAGGTTGGAGAGATAAACAAAAATCATAATTTCATGTGTAAAAGAAGGAAAATATATGGAACAATTATTAAATAGAATTAAGGATAAAATTGAGATTGAATCTTTAAAAAAACGAGATGATCTTTATTTTATTAATGTGAAGGAAGAGCATATTATTTTTCTTCTTTCATATTTAAAAGAGCATGAAGGATTTACTCATTTAGCATTTCTGCAAGCTGTTGATTTTCAAGAATATAACTTGTTTCAATTAACTTATATGTTATACAATTACAATATAAAAGTTAATCTTGGTATAAAAGTTATGATAGATAGAGAAAAAGCAGAAATGGTTTCTATACACAAATTATGGAATCATGCTTGGCAATATCAACGAGAATTGCATGAATTGTTTGGAATAAATTTTCCAAATTCACCAAATGTTAACGAATCATTTGTTCTCGAGGGTTGGGAGGATATACCACCAATGAGAAGGGACTTTGATACATTAAAATATTCAAGTGAAACATTTTATCAAAGACCGGGAAGATCGACAAATGATCCAAAAGAATATATGAGAGAAAAATTGTATAAAAATTTTGTTGAACCTCCTAAAATAAGGAAAGAAAATGATTAAAAATTCAGAAAGCAAATATACAAATTTTATAGCAGATAGATCTAAATATCCAAAAATGGAAAATGGAAAAGCGGTTATTGATTTAGAATCGCATAAATATACAAAACTTTGGCAAGGTCCGCAACATCCCGGAGTAACGGGAAATATGGCTGTTGAAATTACTGTAAATGGTGATGAAATTATTAAAGCAAAAACACATGTTGGATATTTACATCGTGGTTTCGAAAAACTCCTTGAAAGAAGAACATATATTCAAGGATTTACAATCGTAAATAGAATTTGTGTTCCAGAACCTGATACGAACGAATATTGTTATTCAACGGCTGTTGAAGATTTGGCTGGAATAGAAATTCCTGAAAAAGCAAAATGGTTGAGAACTCTTAATCTTGAAATGTCTCGTATTGCTAGTTTTTTAATGTGGATTGGTGGACAAGCAGGTTCGCTTGGAATGGGAACTATTAGTCAATGGACAGTTGGAATGAGAGACTTTTGGTTGGATCTTTTTGAAGAAATGGCTGGCGGAAGAATTTACCATATGTATATGATTCCCGGTGGAGTTAGGAAAAATCTTCCTGCGGGGTTTACAGAAAAAGCAAAAGATTTGGTTATAAAAACTAGAAATTTATTATATGATGTTGAGAGAACATTTTTCAATAATGCTATAATAAAATCGAGATTAAAAGGATTGGGGATTATTACACCAGAGATGGTTGATGAATATGGAATTGTTGGACCAAATGCTCGTGCTAGTGGTAAACCCTATGATGTTCGTATGAATAATCCTTATGCAAAATACGATGAATTGGATATAAAAATGTTAACCTCAACTGTTGGTGATGCTTATGCAAGAGCAGAATTGAGATATAAAGAAATGCATCAGAGTTTAGATTTGATTTCTCAAATTCTTGATAGAATTCCTAAAACAGGTGAAATTCATGCAAAACTGCCAAATGTTTTACATTGGAAAATTCCTGCTGGACAAACTTATGTAAAAGCAGAATCGACTCGTGGTGAACATGGTTTTTTTGTAGTGTCAGATGGTAGCAAATTTCCGAGAAGAGTTTATAATCGAGGTGCTAGTTATACTCATGCAATTTCAGTTTTGGAAAAATTAGCAGAAAATATTAGTATTTCTGATTTAGCTGGACTAATGGTTTCATTACATACATGTCCACCGGAAATAGAAAGATAATTCATGAAAGTGAAATGTGAAATGTGAAATGTGAAATATGAAATGTGAAAAACAAAAGGTGAAAATAAAATGAAATTAAAAGATATATTATTTCCATTAACAGTTTGGAAAAGAGCTACACAAAAACCATGGACAATCAAAGATCCATTAAATGATAGACCGGGTGCAGAAAATTATCGTGGTTTTCACAAAAATGATTTTGAAAAATGTATTGGTTGCGGAAGTTGTGAAGAAATTTGTCAAAATAATGCAATAGATTTAGTTCCAGTAGAAGGCCAAGAAACGACTGATGGTAATAGTGGATTAAGACCAAAAATTGATTATGGTCGTTGTTGTTGGTGTGCACTTTGTGTTGATGTGTGTCCTACAGGTTCTTTAACAATGTCAAACGAATATACTTGGATAACAGATAAAGTTGAGGATTTTAGATTTATTCCGGGAGCTGATGAAACAAAATGGCAAGATGAAAAGAAAGGTTATAAGCGTTCAGAAAACATTCAATTGATTAATTATGATAGAGTAGAAATGTTTGAGATTGAACCAGAAAATCGTGATAAATCATTTATTGAAATTGTGAAAGGTTATAATAAAGAACAGGCAATGAAAGAAGCGGACAGATGTCTTGAATGTGGAATTTGTACTGCAACTTGTCCAGCTCATATGGATATTCCGGCTTATATTTCAGCAATTCGTGAAGATGATATTGAAAATGCTTTTAGAATTCTTTACGAAACAAATCCTTTGCCAGAAATTTGTGGAAGAATTTGTACTCATAGATGCGAAACTTCTTGTGCTTTACAAAATAATGGAGAACCTTTGGCTATTAGGTGGTTGAAAAGATATATTGCAGACCAAATCCCACCAGAAAGATATAAAGAAGTTCTTGGAACTGAACATTTGATAGATCCAGATATTAACAAAAAAATCGCGATAGTTGGAGCTGGTCCATCTGGTTTATCGGCAGCATATTATCTTGCGATCTTAGGATATGAAGTAAAAATTTATGAAGCACTTCCAGATTCTGGTGGTATGGCAAGATATGGTATTCCAGAATATCGTCTTCCTTATGATCAAATTGAAAAAGATATTAATTATATCAAATCACTTGGTGTGAAAATTCAATTTAATACAAGAATTGGTAAAGATATTTCTCTTGATCAATTACATAAAAATTATGATGCCGTATTTTCTGGAACGGGACTTCATCTTGGTAGAAGTACAAGAATTCCTGGTTCAGATAATAAAAGAGTATATTTTGCAACAGATCTTTTACGAGAAGTTACACTTGGAAATGAAATTGATGTTGCAGAAAAAATTGTTGTTATTGGTGGTGGAAATGTTGCCATGGACATTACTAGAACTTTAGCAAGATTACAAAACAAAAAATATGGCAAAGTAAATGTTCTTGCAACTTCTTTAGAAACAGAAGATATTATGCCTGCCGATAGAGAAGAAATTGTAGAAGCTCGTGAAGAAAAAGCAATTATAGATCCGGGTTGGGGACCAAAAGAGATAGAAATTAAAAATGGTAAAATTGAAGGTCTTCATGTAGTAAAATGTCTTTCTGTATTTGATGAAGAAGGAAGATTTAGCCCGAAATATGATGAAAAACAGAAGAACTTTTTTAAAGCTGATATGATAGTTGAATCAATTGGTCAAGGAATGGATTTATCTTATTTATCAGAAGAAATAAAAGCTGGATTAAAGTTTGGACCAAGAGGAAGAATTCAAGTTAACGAAAACTTCCAATCAGATTTAGATTGGTTATTCGTTGGTGGTGATATTATTCAAGGCCCTGATGTTATAACAGCAATCGCAAATGGTCATTTAGCAGCGAAAGCGATAGACAAATTTTTAACAAAATAAATTATTAAATAGGTGGAAATATGAAATTAGAAAAGTTGTTAGAAAATAAAAGTAATGAAATTATAAAAATAGATTCTGCAAAAACAGTGTATGAAGCAATTCACTTGTTAAATAAACATAAAATTGGTGCACTTCTTGTGATGAGTGTAAATAAAACATTGGAAGGGATCATAACAGAGCGAGATATTTTATTCAAATGCTTGGAAAGCGAAAAAGATAATCATGAAACAAAAATTTCTGAAGTTATGACTCCAAAAGAAAAATTAATTATTGGAACTATCGAAGATACACTTTCTTATGCAATGAGAGTAATGGTAAATAAAAAAATTCGTCACTTACCAATTGTTGACAATAAAAATGTAATTGGAATGATTTCAATTGGTGATTTAATAAAAGAAATTTTAGAACAATCAGAAACAGAAGTGAAATTGTTGAGAGAATATGTAAAAAATCCTTATGGAATTAATTTGTAATTGACATTTATTGTAGAATATTTTATATTTTACATACTGAATAGTTTGAAATAAATATGTTGGCCTTAATAAAAATGAGATATTTTTATGTATGAAAAAGATAATATTAGTAAAATATTAAAAGCTTTATCGCACAAAGATAGATTAGATATTGTAATTGGTTTGTATCATAACGAATGTAGTGTTTCTGAATGTCAGAAAAAAATGAAACTTCCACAATCTACTATTTCACAACATTTAAAAACAATTATGGAAGCTGGAATTACCGAAAGCAAAAGAAGTGGAACTACTATATGTTATAAGGTTGTAAATAAATTTGCTATTGAATTAATTGAACTTATTGATAAATAAAATTTTTTGGAAACAAATATCGTAATATCTGAATATATGAATAAATAAATATTATAAATTAAATAGGGGAGAGTATTGATGAAACACATTATTACAAGAAAGGAAGATTTAAATTCTGGTGATTATGTTATGGATGTAATTGCACCAGAAGTGGCCAAAAAATTTCAACCAGGCAATTTTGCGGTTTTATTAACCATACCAAATGGAGAAAGAATTCCAATGTCTATTGAAAGGGCCGAGGGTGATAAAATAACAATGTATATTAAAAGGTTAGGAAAAACTTCTCG
The DNA here is from genome assembly GCA_029931905.1 of Fidelibacterota bacterium. Taxonomy (GTDB): domain Bacteria; phylum Fidelibacterota; class Fidelibacteria; order Fidelibacterales; family Fidelibacteraceae; genus TCS52. Next base: position 2,192 of record JAOZRH010000041.1, on the reverse strand, counting down.
TGAATTGGACAGTTGGAAAGTTGGAGATTCATTTCATAAAATAATTGGTCCAATGGGAACGGCTCCAACATTGAAAGAATTTGGTACAGTGGTTTTTGCATCTGATCTTGTTTGTGGTCATGCAGAAAATTCAGCAATGTGCCGAGAATTAAAAAAAATTGGTAATAATCATGTAATTTCTATTCAAAGTTTTCCAACAAAAGATGATGTTTATCCAGAAAAAGAGTTATCAAAAGAATATTGTGATGAATTTATTCTTGCAACAGAAGATGGTTCTGTAGGAAAAAAAGGGCATTATTTAGATATTATTAAAGATCTTTTAGAAGAAAGAAAAATAGATCAAGTATTTGCTGGTGGTGGAATTCCTCCTTTACAAAAACTATCAGAATTAACAAAAAAATATAATGTGCCTGTAATGACTACTGTTAGACAAATAATGGTTGATGCTACTGGAATGTGTGGATCTTGTAGAGTATTTGTTGGTGGAGAACAAAAATTAGCCTGTATTGATGGTCCAATGTTTGACGGACAAAAAGTTGATTGGGAGTCAGCAATAAGTAGATTAGCGATGTTTAAAACAAAAGAAGCGGAAGCAATGGAATGTTATAACAAAGAAATTAAGGAGTTAAAATAATGGCTATTAAAGAAAGAGTTCCAATGAGAGAACAAGCACCTGAAAAAAGGATTAAAAATTTTGATTCAGTACCTTTAGGATATTCTATTGAAGAGGCAGTAAGTGAAGCGAAAAGATGTATTCAATGTAAAAATCCACTATGTGAAATAGGTTGTCCTGTTAGAATGAAAATTAGAGATATAATCCATTATATTGCAATGGAAGATTTTAAATCTGCTTTTTTATTGGCAAAAAGTGATAATGCTGTTCCTGCCATTACTGGAAGAGTTTGTCCACAAGAAGAACAATGTGAACGAAAATGTATATTGGGGAAACAGTCAAAAGCAATAAATATTGGTAAATTATTTGCTTTTGTTGCTGATTGGGCACGAGAAAATAATGTTGTTGAAGATGTTAAAGTAATAGAAAATGGCAAAAAAGTTGCAATTGTTGGAGCTGGACCTGCTGGTATTACTTGTGCTGTAGATTTGAGAAAATTGGGATATAAGGTGTCATTATTTGAAGCTCTTCATATGGCTGGCGGTGTGCTACAATATGGAATTCCTGCATTTCGTTTACCTCGTGATGTTGTTGATTATGAATTATCATTTTTAGAAAAAAATGGTGTTGATGTTGAACTTAACAGTATTGTTGGACAAAATATTGATTTTGAAGATTTGCGAAATGATTATGACGCGATCTATTTGGCAACAGGTGCTGGTGCTCCTAAATTCCTTGGTTGTGCCGGAGAAAAATTAAAAGGTGTATATTCTGCTAATGAATTCTTAATTAGAGTAAATTTGATGAAAGCATATAAGTTTCCAAAATGGGATACACCAATAATTTGTGGAGATAAAGTTGGAGTTATCGGTTGTGGAAATGTTGCTTTAGATTCTGCAAGATGTGCAAAAAGATTGGGTGCAAAGGAAGTATATATACTTTATAGAAGAACAAAACAACATGCACCAGCAAGAATTGAAGAAATATTACATGCAGAGGAAGAAGGAATTATTTTTAAAGAAATGGTAGCACCTTGTTATATGACTGGAACAGATGATGGTTGGGTGAATGGAATACAATTGATAAAAACTGAATTTAAAGGTGTTGATAAAAGTGGTCGTAAAAGACCTGTTAATCTTGAAAATTCTGAACATATTTTTGAATTGGATACAGTTATAAATGCTTTGGGAACTACACCAAATAGATTGTTTTTAAGTAAAGTTCCAGAATTAGAAACTTATGATTGGGGTGGAATTAAAATTAATGACAATTATATGACAAATATGGATGGTGTATTTGCAGGTGGAGATGCTTTAACTGGTGGTTCAACAGTTATTGAAGCTATGGGAAATGGTAGAGATGCAGCAAAAGTTATTGATGAGTATATAAAAAAATAATTTTAAATTACAAATTAAAGTGTAATTAAAACTGTATAATTATTCATGAATTAAAAAACCTACAATGTTTTTTGTGGGTTTTTTAGTTTTCAATACTTTTTAATGTTTTGTTATTTTTAAATAATAATTTATTTTTGTGTTTCAATTATTTCTATTCATCTATTTTATGTAAACAATTTATA
>JAOZRH010000184.1 GCA_029931905.1 Fidelibacterota bacterium | reverse complement strand
AACCGGAAAAAACATCAGCGAAAATCTGTATTATCCGTGAAATCTGCGTTCTAAACAAAGTCAAGTCCAACTAACACAAAAAATGATAATTTCTAATTTCCCCGCCTGTTGCGGGCAGATAACATCAAGTATCAAGTATCCAACATTAATTTTTCAATCATAGAAAAGTATATTTATTTTTACTATATTTAGATATGAACAGCTTGAATCAAAAAGAAAAAACACGATCATATTTTAAAAAAATTTTTAACAATTATAGATCACGCAAAGCAAAACATTTTTTGTTTAGTAAATCGTTATTATTATTTCTATTTAATTTTATTTATTTATCTGTTTTAATAATTGCAGAATCAATTTGGTATTTTAATCCAATTGCAAAAACGATTTTAGTTTTACCTTTTGTTGGCAATATTATTTTGGTTTATATATTTATCATATTTTTTAGAATTCGCAACATTAATTCTAAAATTTGTAGTAATGAATTAATACTTGAGAAAATTGGTAATAAATTTCCAGATGTAAAAGATAAATTGATAAATGTTTTTCAATTGTCTTTCAATAATGATGAATTAAGTGAATATGCAGTTCGAAAATTCGAAAAAAAACATTCAGCAGAATATTTTTTCAATTGTTATACTCGTAAAATTTCTCAAAACTCAAAAATACAATTTATAATTTCATTTATAATATTATTTGTTTCAATAATGATATTTGCAAATTCCTTTAACCGTCTTGTACATTTTCGAAAAAAATATTTGTCACCAAACCCTTATTATGTAAATGTTTTGACGGGTAATGAAAATGTTTATGCATTTGATTCTTTGGAAATAAATGTAAATCACAATATTCCAGCACATTTTCCGTTATATTTAAATAAAATAACTTTGGGCAAAACTGAAAAAATAGATTTTACATCGAGAAACGACAGTATTATTAATTTTAGATTTGATAGAGTTAGAGACGATTTTCGATATGTCATTGAGGTTCACAGGCCAAATATTTTTTATCCTTGGAAAATGTTTTGTAGCGATACTTTTAGTGTAAAAATCGACAATCGGCCAGAAGTTCGGAAATTAAATTTTTCAATAACTCCTCCTTTATATTCAAAATTACCGCGAGAATTTTATAATGCAAATATTGATATGATTTCTGCATTAAAGGGTTCACAAATCTCAATTTTTTCAGAATTGAGCGATTCTGTCGGTGAAGCAGTTGTGATTCATAATGATTGGAAAAAGGACTTTAAAATTGATGGTAAAAACGCTTTTTTAAAATTCTCATTGATGGATTATGGTGAATATAAATTTGATTTTTCAAATATTGATTCCATTAAAATTAATGAGCCGTTAATTTACAAATTTAAAATTCTCTCAGATAAATTTCCGATATTACAAGTTTTTCATCCAAAACAAGAGATTATTTTAACGGAAAATTTTACGATTCCATTTAAGGTAAGAATAAAAGATGATTTTGGATTTAATAATTTTTTAATTTCATATAAAATTATAAAGAATTTTTCAAATGAAAGTGTGCAATCAAAAATATATAATATAAATTTTGAAGAAGATATTGCCGATCAATTGGTAGTTGATGTTTGGGAAATCAATGAGTTTTTGAGTCCGGGCGATATTATCCAATATTCTTTTGTTCTTTCGGATAATGATGTCGTTAGTGGACCAAAAATTGTAACTTCTAAATTATTTACTGCCAGATTTCCAACATTATCTGAAATGTTTGAGCAGACACATGTTCAAGAAAATGCAATTGAACAAAATATTTTAAAGAATTATGAAAAAACAAAAGAACTGACAAAAGAAATTGAAAAGATAAAAATTGATTTTTTGAAAGAGGGAAAAATTGATTGGGAAAATAAATCACAGTTGGAAGAAGTACTAAAAGATCAAAAAGAAATTAATGAAAAATTAGAGCAAGCAAAAAAACAATTGGAAAAACATCAAGAATTTTTAAAAGAAAATAAATTATTCGAAGATAAAATATTAGATAAATATGAGAAATTACAAAAGATATTTGATGAATTGATGAATGATGAATTATTTGAAATGATAAAAAAAATGCAAGAAAAAATAGATCGGAATGATGATTCAAATATGGAACAGATTTTACAAGATTTTGAGAATCAACAGAAAAATTTTGAGCAAGCATTGGATAGAACTTTGGGAATTTTTGAAGAGATTAGAAAAGAGCAAAGATTGTCTGAAATATCGCAACAATTAAAAGAAGCGTTAAAACAACAGGAAAAAATATTAGAAGAAAACAATAAAAAATCTTCTGACGAATTGGCAACAAGAGAAAAGACACTTTTTGAAGTAACAAAAAATATTGAAAGTTTTGTTGAGAAATCCAAAAAAGAATTTGACAATGAATTTAAAAAATTACTCGAAAAATTAGCAGAAGAAATGAAAAATTCTGAAGTGTCAGAAAAAATGGGAGAAAGTAGTAAACAGTATAGCAATTCCCAAAAATCAGAAGGGAATAAATCTGCAGAGCAGGCAAAAAAAGAATTACAAAAACTTATTGATTCATTTGAAAAACAAAAAAATGGATATATGCAAAAAAAGAAAAATGAAATTATAAATGATTTTCAAAAAATATTTATACAAACAATATTGGCATCAAAAATGCAGGAACAGTTAAATATTGATGTTAAAAAAATCAATAGATATTCTGCACACTTGAATACTTTTTCTTCAAAACAATTTACTGTTTTTGAAAAAATAAAGAGCATAAATAGGTCATTAATTGAATTAGCGAAAAAAACATTTTTTATTGATAAGGCAATTGTTGGAGAATTAAGATTAGCTTTTTTAAATACAAATGAGGCGTTAAAACATATTGAAAATGGTGCAATTTATTCAGCAAAAAAACCGATGAAAGAGAATTTGGGGGCATTAAATAGATTGGGATATTTATTGCAAAAAACAACAGATTCTATGAAAGGTTCAAAAAGCGGAACAGGATTGGAGCAATATTTAAAGCAATTGCAAAATATGGCAGGAAAGCAAAAGGGATTAAATAGTTCTATGCCACAATTGGGAATGTCTGGAAAACCAAGCTCAATGATGGATAAAATGGGAAGAATGGCTGGTCAACAACAGGCGATTAGAAAATCATTAAAGCAATTGCAACAAGAAATGGAAGGTAGTGGAAATAATCCATTGGGAAATTTAGAAAAAATTGCAGACGATATGGAAAAAGTAATTAATGAAATGAGAAAAAATAGAGTTAGTCGTAATACAATAATGAGACAGCGGAAAATTCATCAAAGATTATTGGACGCTAGCAAATCAATGCGAAAAAGAGACAAAACCAAAAAAAGAGAATCAATAACTGGGAAGCAATTAGAAAGAATAAGTCCATTTAATTTGCCAGAAAATTTGGGAAACAAGGAGTCAATAATTAGAGAAATTAGAGAACAGTTAAAAGATGCGAACATTTCTGTTGAAGATAAAAAAGAAATGGAAACATATTTAGAATTATTGAGAAATGTTGTTACGGAAAAAGATAAAATTAGTTTAGAGGAATAAGTGTTTAGAAATAATATAAAAATATTGATAATTATTCAGCTGTTGTCATTAGTATTGTTTGCTCAAGAAATTACACGAGTGGAACAAGATGAACAATATAAAACAGCGATTAAATTTGAGCAAAGTGGTGAATATCAAAAAGCAATAAATATTTACAAGATATTATTCAAATTACAACCGAATAATCAAACATATTATACTCACTTAAAAAACAACTTATTGATTGTAAAAGAATATGATAAAACAATTGAAATTATAGAAAAGTGGAACACAAAACACAAGTTAAACAACGAAGATGAAATAGAATTGGGGGCGTTATATTATTATAAACAAAGAATAGATGATGCGAATTTAATTTGGAAAAAGCTT
>JAOZRH010000040.1:6341-14620 GCA_029931905.1 Fidelibacterota bacterium | reverse complement strand
AATTGAAGACTCAAATGTTGGTTTGGTGAAATTTATTTTAACAAAATGATTATGAATATTACCAGAATAAGAATATCCCAAATCAAAAAAGATATTATTTCCAGAATAAGTTAAAGGGGAAAGTATTTTATCTTTTATAGTGCTGGAAATGAAGCCAGAATTAAGAGAAAGTAGATGATATTTTGAATCAATAACATCTTGAGCAAAGATGCCATTAAAAAAAGATAGAAAAACTATATGTATAATAAAAATGGTTTTTTTCATTTTCTTCCCTCTATTTCAAATGCAAAATATGATAATTAATAAATAAAAAAAAGGAATAAATAAAATTTCCCTCCTTTTTTTGAATTTAGTATTTTTTGCTCTATGTTTTTTATTGCGTGTTATGTTTAGTATTTCTTTAATATTTCGATTAAATTTTCATTGATATAAATAGTTTCTCTTCCTACTTTCTGTGATTTTAAGATTCCAGCATTTTCTAAAATTTTTAAATATCTTGATGCTGCTTTTCTTTCTACATTCAGTTTTTCAACTACATATTCAATTTTAGAGTATGGTTGTTCAAAAAGCAACTCGATTAATTCCTTTCTGTAAATTTTGCTTGCTTTATCTTTTACAATTTCAATAGTTTTATCGAGCAAATTCTTTATGTTATTAATTTTTTCAATTGTTTTTAGTGATGTTTCTTCTACTGCTTTCAGAATATACAATATATACTCTTCCCATTTGTCATTTTTATTTGTAGCATTCAATAGTCTATAATAATCATTCTTGTTATGATTTATATACGAGCTTAAATATAAAATAGGTATGTCTAATAGCTTATTAATTATCAAATATAAAATATTCAATATTCTTCCTGTCCGTCCATTTCCATCGTAAAATGGGTGGATACTCTCAAATTGATAATGTAGTATAGCAAGATTTATTAGTGGATGTAACTCTGTTTGTTTTAGATTAAAATGTTCTAAAAAATTAGTTATCAAATCTAATATCTCATCTTTTTCTTGTGGTGGAGTATAAACAACTTCTCCAGTTTTATCATTTTTCAAAACAGTTCCTGGCATATTTCTTATCCCTGCATTATTTTCTACTATTGTTTTTTGAATGACTTCGATATCCGATAAGCGTAGAAATCCTTGTTTCTCGATAATACTAAATCCAGTAAAAATTGCTTTTCTATAATTTATTACTTCTTTAACCTGTTCAGGTTGTTTTCCTTGTGTTGTTAAGGCTTTGTATAAAGCATCTTGTGTAGTAATAATATTTTCTATTTCTGAACTATCTTTTGCTTCTTGTAATACTACAGCATTAATTAACATTGCTTGATTAGGTATTGTTTTAGCGATACCTTTTAATTCTCCAAGAACATTAGCACTTTTTGTTAATTGCCTTAATATTTGAACTGTTTCAACCTTCTCTATTTTGGGAGGTAATATATCAAGTTTTCTTATATGTCCCATTTTACACCACATTTATTTAATATGTACTAAAAATACAAATAATAGTTCATATGACAAAAATATACGATTTCTTATCCTATATTAAACACAACTTGTGTATATTTTTCTTTTATCATCTATTCTTTCCCTTATTCCAAGTTTAAAATATGATAATTAATAAATAAAAAAAAGGAATAAATAAAATTTACTCCTTTTTTTAGTATTATCATTATTGAAACAATAATTGATTATTCGCTAAAATCTCTATCTTTTACAGTTTTGCGTCTGTTCTTTTTAGCTTTTTCAACAGCTACATCTACTAATTTACGAACTACATCAGATAAAACTTCAGGTACATTACCTGCAGTATGCATACCTTTTTCTTCTTTTAGATATTTTTTCAATTTCGATGCTACGATTAATACATCTTGTTCTGCCATTGGTTTCTCCTTTTTTTATTTTCATTTTCTAAATTTTACTGTAGAATTTACAAATTATTAATCAAATTGCAAATAAAAAAATATTAATTTAATAGGATATAGTAGATAAAAGATTTTTTTATTTTAAATTCTAATAATAATTAGTATTATTTGGCGGGAAAAATTATGAGAGATTTTACATTACATATACCAACAAAATTTATCTTCGGAATTGATACTGTAAATCGTATTGGTAAAGAAATTAGAAAGATTGCAAATACAGTTTTGATTGTATGTTCATCAGGAAGTGTAAAAGAAACCGGACTTTTACAACGAATTGAAGATAATTTACAAAAATCAAATGTGAAGGTTTATGTTTATGATAAAGTTCAACCAAATCCTACAACTTCAATAATTGATAATGGTGCAAAATTTATAAAAGATTTGAATATTGATGCAATTATTGGACTTGGTGGAGGTTCGGCAATTGATACTGCAAAGGGAATAGGAATTGTTGCAAAAAATGAAAAATCGATTTGGGATTTTGTTCATATTAATAAAACAACAAAAAAATCTTTGCCAATTATTGCAATTCCAACTATAAGTGGTGCTGGTTCAGAGGGCAATCCTTATGGTGTTGTGACAAATGATCAAACAAAAGAAAAAGTTTCGTTTATTTGTTATGATGCTCGTCCCAAAATTTCAATAATAGATCCAAAGTTGACTTTAACAGTTCCAACTGATTATCTAATTGATGGAGCGATTGATATAATTATTCATTCGTTAGAGGCATATTTTTCATCAAAAGATATTGCACCGTTAAATGATAGAATTTCACTTTCAATAGCAAAAACTGTTATTGAAATTTTGCCCAAAATAGTTGAAAATAAAAATGATTTAGAATTGAGAAAAACTCTTTCTTGGTCGGCAGTTTTAGCATTAAATGATATTAACGATTCTGGAAGAGAGGGCGCATATCCGATGCATGCTTTGGAGCACCCATTAAGTGGACATTATAATATTTCGCATGGTCGTGGATTGGCAATGATTTTTCCGAGATATTTAGAATATTTTTCAGAATTAAAAACTGAGAAAATAATTAATTTTGGTAAATTTGTATTTGATAATTCTATTAAAACAACTGATGATGTAAATATTCATTTGCAGAAGTGGTTAAAACAATTTAATAGAGATTTGTCATTTAAAGATTTCAATATTCCAGAAATGGAAATTAAAAATTTTGTTGATGAAATAATTAAAATTAATGGAAATCGTTTTGATAGAATCAGCGGTCCAAGAGAAATGAACCGAGAAGATATATCAAATATTTATAATAATTGTATTAATTAATAAGAGGGAATAATATGTCACTTTTTTGGACGCATAATCTTAAACCATATATATTTAAATTACCGGAAATTTTACCATTAATTGGTGGATTTCAAATTCGTTATTATGCATTAGCTTATGTTCTTGGTTTTCTTGTTTTTAATTATTGGATGAAATATTTAATAAAAACAAAACAATTAAATATGTCAGAAGAACAATTTGAATCATTATTTATGATATTAATGTTAGGATTAATTGTTGGTGCAAGAATTGGGTATTGTATGTTTTATAATTTTTCATATTATATTCAACATCCATTGGAAATTTTAATGACTTGGCATGGCGGACTGTCTTTTCACGGAGGATTAATTGGGTGTCTGATATTTGGTTATTTCTTCACAAGAAAACATAATATTCCATATTTTTATTTGGCAGGATTTGTTGCTACAATTGCTCCAATAGGATTGTTTTTTGGACGATTGGGGAATTTTATTAATGGTGAATTATGGGGCAGAACCACTGATGTTCCATGGGCAATTATTTTTCCAAATGGAGGAAGTGTTGCACGCCATCCTTCACAATTATATGAGGCATTGTTGGAGGGAATCGTTTTATTTGCAATTATGTTTGTGTTGCATATGAAAAACATTAATGGTGCGATTAAAACAGGAGTATTTTTAATCGGATATGGATTAATTAGAATATTTGTAGAATTTTTTCGTCAGCCAGATAAACAATTGGGGTTTATATTTTTTGAATGGATGACGATGGGGCAAATATTGAGTATATTTATGGTAATTGTTGGGATAATTTTACTATTTATTAAACAAAAAGAAAATGAAATTGAGTTAAAATTGGAGAAATAATGTTAAAACAAAAACCGAAAAAAGTTGAATTTAAAAATGATGAAATGTGGATTCCAGAAAATTATAAAACGGTTTTGAATTTAAGGGAAACTGAAGAAGCAATTGATATAATTAAGGAAAAATTTCGTAAAAATTTAGCGAACGAATTAAATTTATCAAGAGTTTCGGCTCCGATAATGGTTATGCAAAATAGTGGTATAAATGATCATCTAAATGGAATAGAGCGACCTGTAGATTTTCCAATTTTAGATATGAAGGATAAAAAAGCTGAAATTGTTCAATCGCTTGCAAAATGGAAGAGATTGGCACTTGCTGATTATAATTTTGAAGTTGGTGAAGGACTTTATACAAATATGAATGCGATTCGTCCTGATGAGCATTTAGATAAATATCATTCACTTTATGTTGATCAATGGGATTGGGAGAGAATAATTACTAAAGAAGATAGAAATGTAAATTTTTTAAAAAATATCGCAAAAAAGATTTATAATGTAATTTATGAAACCGATAAATATATTTGTGAAAAATATCCAAATTTACCAAAAACATTTATTCCTAAAGAGATGTTTTTTATTACTACAGAAGAGCTTGAGGAAAAATATCCAAATTTAACTCCTAAAGAAAGAGAACATAAAATTTGTAAAGAACATGGTGCTGTTTTCTTAGTAGGAATTGGTGGAAATTTACGAAATGGTAAACCACACGATGGTAGAGCATCTGATTATGATGATTGGTCAACAGAATATTCAAAAGGATTTCATGGGCTAAATGGTGATATTTTGATTTGGAATGAATTATTAAATACATCAATGGAATTATCATCGATGGGAATTCGTGTAGATAGAGAAGCATTGTTAAGACAATTAGCAATTCGTAATGAAGAGTGGAAAAAAGATTTATATTTTCATAAACGATTATTAAAAAATGATTTACCATTAACTATTGGTGGTGGAATTGGACAATCTCGTTTATGTATGTTGATGATGAGAAAAGTTCATATTGGCGAGGTTCATTCTTCAATTTGGACAGATCAAATTCGTCAAGTTTGTAAAGATAATAATATATTTTTGTTATAATCTTATTAAAGAACAGATATATTTCAATTAAGTAATTTCAAAATATTTATTAGTAATTTTACAAGTTCTTTTTTCTTTTATAATTTGTAAAAATGTTTTAGATTTAGGTGTTAAAATAATATAACATTTAAAGTATTAATGAACAATTATTTAAAAAATAAATTAACTACTATTCAACAAATTGGTGAATATCGTTCTGATGCATTAAATCAAATTGGCATTAAAAATGTTGAGGATTTGTTATATTATTTCCCAAGAAGATATTTAGATCGTTCAACTGTTAAAAAAACAAATCAACTTATTGTTGGTGAAGAATGTACCATTGTTGGTCAAGTTCAAAGAATTTGGACGGAAAAGACAAGACGAGGAACAATTTTAAAAGTTAGTATTAGTGACGATTATGGTTTATTAACTTTAAATTGGTTTGGTGGAATTCGGTGGATAAAGAAAATGTTTATAGTTGGTGACTGGATAAGTGTCAGTGGAAAAATAAATTTTTTTCAAGGATTTAATATTAATCATCCTGATTTTGATTTTCTTGGTTCTGATGTTGGGAATTTGAATACTGGATTTATTGTGCCGATTTATTCAAGTACAGAAAATTTAAAAAAGAAGGGAATAAACAGTCGATTATTTAGAAAAATATTTAAGGAAATATTTAGAGAAATGAGGAAAGATGTTCCAGATCCAATTCCGTTAAATATTCGTAATGAAAACAAATTAGATGGTTTGGTGAAAAGTTTTAATTCAATACATTTTCCAAAAGATGAACAATCGTTACAAAGAGCAAAATATAGATTTAAATTTCAAGAATTACTCATGTTGCAATCGGTTTTAGCGATTAAAAGAAAAATTATTAGAAGTGAAAAATGCGAAGCTCAATGTAAAAAAGCTGGTGATTTAGTAACAAATTTATATAAAAAATTACCATTTGATTTGACAGATTCACAAAAAAAAGTGACAAGAGAAATTTATAGCGATTTAAAATCAGATGTGCCAATGAATAGATTATTACAAGGCGATGTTGGAAGCGGAAAAACAATTGTTTCTGCAATTGCATCTGCGATTATGACGGAAAATAATTTTCAAACAGCAATAATGGCACCGACAGAAATTCTTGCGGAACAGCATTTTCAAAATTTTCAAAAGTATTTTACTCCTTGGGGAATTGATTGTGAATTATTAATTGGTAAGCAAACCAAAAAACAGAGAGAAAAGATTTTGCCAAAAATTGCTTCAGGTGAAACACAAATTGTTATTGGAACTCATGCATTAATTCAAGAACAGGTAAAATATTCAAAATTGGGCTTGGTAATAATTGATGAACAGCATCGGTTTGGGGTTGATCAGCGAATGTCATTAATTAAAAAAGGATTACATCCGCATGTATTATCAATGACAGCAACACCAATTCCACGAACTTTATCAATTAGTATTTATGGAGATATGGATACTTCAATTATTGATGAAATGCCAAAAGGAAGAAAGCCAATTGTAACAAGGGTTGTAAATGAGGACAAATTGCCAAAAGTTTATGATTTTATCAAAAGTCAAGTCAGTTTAAAACAGCAAGTCTTTGTTGTATATCCGTTAATAAGTGAATCAGAAAAAATGGATTTACAAGCTGCGGAAATTGGTTTTAAAAAGCTTTCACATATTTTTAGTAATTACAAAGTTGGATTGCTTCATGGAAAAATGAAAAAAGTCGAAAAAGATTTGGTGATAGAAAAATATAAATCTGGCAAAATGGATATTTTAGTTAGCACAACTGTTGTTGAAGTAGGAGTTGATATTCCCAATGCAACTGTGATGATAATTGAAAATGCAGAGAGATTTGGATTGTCTCAACTTCATCAATTACGGGGCAGAATTGGTCGTGGTGGGAAAAAAAGTTATTGTATTTTAGTAAATAGAAAATATACGGAACAAGGCAGTAAAAGATTGCGTATATTACAGGAAACAAATGATGGTTTCAAAATATCAGAAGCTGACATGAAATTGAGAGGACCAGGAGAATTTTTTAGTGCAAAACAAAGTGGATTGGTTGATTTGAAAATAGCAAATTTATTAGAAGATGGTGATATCCTTAAAAAAGCTCGTATTTCAGCATTTTCAATCATTAAAGATGATCCTAAATTGGAAAACGAAAATAATAGCGATTTTAAGGAATTCTTTTTGAAAAACAATAAAGATAAATTAAATTACGCATCTATTGGGTAGTGTTAAATTGAAATATTTGTAAAGGGGTATTATGATAAAAAATAAAGTTAATTATTCAATTGGTGCAATTGTTTTTGCTACTACTTTCATTGTCTATTTTATGACTGTAGCTCCAACACTTTCGTTTTGGGATTGCGGAGAATTTATTGCATGTGCTTATAAATTGCAAGTGCCACATCCTCCGGGAGCTCCACTGTTTTTATTGTTAGGGAAAATATTTACATTAATACCGTTTAGTAAAGATATTGCATTTAGAATGAATCTTTTATCTGTTGTATCTGGAGCATTAACAATTTTGTTTCTATATTTAAGCATTGTACTATTAATTGAAAAGTTTCGTGGAAAAACAAAAACATTTTCTGATCAAATAATTAATTACGGTGGTGCATTTATTGGATCACTAACCTATGCTTTTACAGATAGTCAGTGGTTTAATTCGGTAGAAGCAGAATTATATACGCTTAGTTTATTTCTTACTGCATTGGTTGTTTGGTTAATTCTAAAGTGGAATGAAGATGAAACAAGACATGTGCATAATGAAAGATATATTTTAATTATTGCTTATGTGCTTGGAATTGCGATGAGTATTCACTTGTTAAATTTATTGGCAATACCATTCATTGCTTTGATTATTTATTTTAAATACACAAAATTTGAGTGGAAATCTTTTTTGGGAATTGCTACGATTTCCGGTGGAATGTTTTTAATTATTTATCTTGGAATAATTAAAGGAACTCCCAAAATTGCAAATATGATTAATATTGATCCTGCTGCGGTATCTTTCCCTTTGGCACTTCTTGTGATTTTTGCAATAATTTATCTTGTTTATTTATTGGTGGATAGATCTTTGACAAATAGTCCATTAATTAAAAAATGGAGTAAGATGATTTTACTTGGACTTGTTCTTGTTACAATTGGTTATTCATC
>JAOZRH010000040.1:0-6241 GCA_029931905.1 Fidelibacterota bacterium | reverse complement strand
AATAGTGTTGATCCAACTCAATTATGGATGTTACCATTTATTATTGGTTGGATAGGAGCGTTTTATCATTTTGCCAAAGACAAAAATAGTGCATTGTCGGTATTAGCTCTGTTTTTTATGACAGGATTGGCAATTGTGCTTTATTTAAATCAACCGGATCCACAACCAAGAGAGAGAGATTATTCTTATGTTGGTTCTTTTTTCACTTTTGCTATTTGGATTGGAATTGGAGCGTCTGCGATTTTAGAATTTATAAAAAATAAAATTAAAGATGAGTCATTGAAGAAATATTTAATGATTGGTGTTACGGTACTATTAATTGTTATTTTACCAATAAATGTATTAAATGCAAACTTTACAGATCATTCCAGATGGGGAAATTATGTTGCTTCTGATTATGCTTATAATTTATTGAATTCTTGTGATAAAGATGGAATACTTTTTACAAATGGTGATAATGACACATTTCCACTTTGGTATTTACAAGAAGTAGAAAATATTAGAACTGATGTAAAAGTAGTTAATTTGAGTTTATTAAACACACCTTGGTATATTTATCAAATGAAGCATTATGAACCAAAGATTAATATTCCAATTTCTGATGATGATATTGAATTGTTACGGCCACGAGCTTGGGAAAAAACAAAGGTAAGAATTCCTGTGCCAGAACATTTGAATCCTAAAAAAGAAATTTCTTGGGAAATGGAACCAACACTTGGGCAGGGTGGAATAAGAGTGCAGGATTTGATGATATTCTTAATTGCAAATGGTGCTAATTGGGAAAGACCAGTTTATTTTGCTGTAACAGTTTCAAATGATAATAGAATTGGCATAGACAAATTTTTATCAATGGAAGGGTTGGTTTATAAATTAAATCCCAAAAAAGTTGACCGTATAGATGAAGAGGAAATTTATAGCAATATTATTCCTGAATATGCAGACTCACTTGATAAAAATGATTTTGGAAATATTTATCGTTTTCGTAATCTAAACAATCCAAAAGTTTATTTAAATCCAAATTCAAAAAGATTAATGCAAAATTATAGAACGGGATTTATTCAAGCTGCTGTAGAATTTATTAAAAATAATGAACACGATAAAGCAAAAAATCTCTTAAACTATATGGAAGAAAAAATTCCCGAAGAAATTATTCCAATAAAGCATAAAGCATTATATTTGGAAATTGGTAGATTATATGGAATGATGGGAGATACGGTAAAATTATCTGAAAGATTAGAAAAGTTTGTAGAGAGAAAAGATTTATCTAAAAATGATATTTTAGGAGTTGCTCAAATTTATTATATGGAACTTGAGGATTATGAGAAGGCGGAAGAAATTATAAAAAGAATTTATGCAGAAAATTCGACAGATCCTCAGGTAATAGGATTTCTTTATCAGTTATATAGTCAATCAAAACAATATGGTAAGGCGGTAAAATTACTTGATGAATGGTTAATAAAAAATCCCGATGATCCACAAGCAACAATGTTAAAGAATAACATAATTAAAGAAATGAAGAAAAATTAATAGGAATAAATTGAAACTGTCAAAACCATTAATCTCAATAATTGTTTTAAATTATAATGGAAAAAGATTTTTAGAAGTGCTTTTTGATTCATTATTGAAAACCACATATTCGAATTATGAAATAATTATGGTAGATAATCATTCTACGGATGATAGTATTGATTATGTTGAAAAAAAATATCCACTTGTAAAAGTTTATGATAGTGGTGGAAATATTGGTTATAGCGGTGGAAATAATTTCGGTATTGAAAGGGCAAATGGTGAGTTTGTATTGCTTTTGAATAATGATATTGAAGTAACTCCCGGCTGGCTGGAACCGATAATTAATGAATTTCTATCAGATGAAAATATTGTTGCTTGTCAACCAAAAATTCGTCATATGATTGATAAGGATTCTTTTGAATATGCTGGAGCTTCTGGTGGATTTATGGATATATTCGGATATCCATTTCTGCGAGGAAGAGTAATGGATACAGTTGAAAAAGATAATGGACAATACGATGATAATGTAGATTTATTTTGGGCTTCTGGAGCATCAATTGCAATTCGAAAAAATGTGTTTGAACATTCTGGAATGTTAGATAATGATTTTGTACATCATATGGAAGAAATTGATTTGTGTTGGAGAATGTTGTTGCAAGGGAAAAGAATTAGAGTAGCGACAGATTCCATAATTTATCACTATGCAGGTGGAACAATCAAACCGTCGAGTTATAAAAAAATGTATTGGAATCATAGAAATAGTATTTTTATGATGATAAAAAATTATTCAACTCATAGATTATTATATTTATTACCAGCTAGAATAATTTTAGATAAAATTACATTTTTGAAAGCACTTTTAACATTTGACAAAAAATTGATGAAAGCACTTTTTAATGCTCATTTATGGTTATGGTCAAATATTAAACTAATGGTTAAAAAAAGAAAAGAAGTTCAAAGTACAAGAAAGATAAAAGATAAAGAACTGGATAAATTATTATTTCATCGAAGTGTTGCACTGAGATATTTTTTGTGGAATAAAAAGACATTCAATAAGTTGTGGAGAAGGTAGATTAATGAAAAATAATGAAATATTACTTACTGGTGGAAGTGGATTATTAGGAACAGAAATTCAAAAAAACAATATTGGAATTGTTTCTCCTAATCATAAAGATTTTGATATATTGAAATATGAACAAATGGATAAATTTATTAAAAAAAATAATACTATTAATACAATTATTCACGGTGCGGCGTTTACATCTCCGCCTTTAATTGATAAAGATCCAATTAAGGCATTGGAAGTAAATATTATTGGAACAGCAAATATTGTTAAGCTATGTGTCCAAAATAATTTAAGATTAGTGTACATCTCGACAGATTATGTTTATAAAGGAGACAAAGGACATTATTCCGAAGAAGATGAAATATTTCCTCAAAATAAATATGCTTGGTCAAAATTGGGTGGCGAAACGGCAGTTAAATTATATGACAATTCGTTAATTATCAGAACTTCTTTCTGTGAAACAGTTTTTCCATATGACAAAGCATTTGTTGATCAATATACTTCGCGAGATTCCGTTGATATTATTGCCCCAATGATTATGAAAGCTTCAAAGAAAGAATCGTTAACGGGATTGTTAAATATTGGAACTGAACGGAAAACTGTAAAAGATTTAGCGATAAAATTAGGCAAAAAAAATGTTGGAGATTTAAAACGAGATGATGTAGGATTTGATGTCCCTTTTGATACATCATTTGATCTCAAAAAAAACAATAAAATGTTTTCAAAATAAAAAGGAGTAGAAGAAATGAAAATTTTAGTTGCAGGTGGCGCAGGATATATTGGTTCAAGATTGGTGCCAAATTTATTAGATCATAATTATGATGTAACCGTTGTAGATAATTTATGGTTTGGCAATCAACTTCCAGAAAAGGCAAAAGTGATTAAAAAAGACATATTTGAATTGACTGCAAAAGATATTGAAGGATTTGACAGAGTTCTGTTTTTGGCTGGTTTATCTAACGATCCTATGGCAGAATATTCTCCTGCTCAAAATTTCATATCAAATGCAAGTGGACCTGCATATTTAGCTTATATTGCAAAGCAAGGTGGAGCAAAAAGATTTATTTATGCTGATTCGTGTTCAGTATATGGTTATGCTGTGAATAAATTTTATGATGAGGAAGCACCAGTAACGAGTTCATATCCTTATGGAATTTCAAAATTGCAAGGTGAATTTGGAGCAATGCAATTGGCTGATGAAAATTTTTCAGTAATTTGTTTGAGACAAGGAACAGTTTCTGGATATAGCCCAAGAATGCGATTGGATTTAATTGTAAATACAATGTATAAATGTGCAAAAGTTGACAAAGAAATTACTGTAAATAACCCATCTATTTGGCGACCAATTTTAGCAATTAGTGATGCGGTAAAAGCATATATTCGTGCAATACAAGCTACTGAAGAAATTAGTGGTGTTTTTAATGTTGCTTCTGCTAATTATACTGTTGGACAAGTAGCTGACATTATTTGGGAACATTTTAAAAACAATTTAAATCAAAAGGTTAAATTGAATATTAAAAACATTCAAGATTTCCGTAATTATAAAGTTACTACAAAAAAAGCTCGGGAAGTATTGGGTATTGATTTTTCTGGTTCTGTTGAATCGATTTTAGAAGAATTGGATAAAAATTGTGGTGATGATTTTGATTATCAAAAAGACAATTATTATAATATTAAAGTATTCAAAAATTTAGACAAATAAATTTATGGAGATATGATGAAAATTGAAAAAACAAAAATCGATGATGTTTTAATTTTTACACCGAAAGTTCGTGGAGATGAACGAGGTTTTTTTATGGAAGTTTATAGAAAAGATATTTTTAAAGAATTAGGGTTTACAAAAGAGTTTGTTCAAGACAATCACTCTCGTTCCAAAAAAAATGTACTTAGAGGTATTCACTTTCAATGGGATCCACCAATGGGAAAAATGATGAGAGTTACAAGAGGAGAAGCCTTTTTAGTTGCGGTTGATATTAGAAAAAATTCCCCCACTTTAGGTGAATGGATTGGTGAATTTATTTCAGAAGAAAATAAAAAACAAATATGGGCTCCAGCTGGTTTTGCAAGAGGATTTTGTTCCTTAAGTGATGTTACTGAAATTCAATATAAATGTACTGGAACTTATAACCAAAATGCAGAATCTGGAATTAGATGGAATGACCCAAAAATTGGTATTAAATGGCCAGTTGATAATCCACAATTATCAGAAAAAGATACAGTAGCTCAAACATTAGATGAATGGCTAAAAACACCTGAAAGTGATTTTTTTATTAAATAATTAAGATATTATTACTGAAACAACTATTATTGAATGAAAAAAAATCTCAATTCAATTCTTTGATTAGTTAAAAATAATAATTAAATTGAAATATGATTAGAAGGAAATTATAGTTATGCTTTTAGCAATAGATATTGGAAATACAAATATTGTAATTGCTATTATTGATGGTAAAAAAATTGTCAAAAATTGGCGACTTACAACTTCACATACAAGAACCGAAGATGAATTTTGGTTTACTGTTAAATTGTTGACAAATGACGCTGGCGTTGATCTTAATGAAATTGATGGTGCAATAATCAGTTCAGTAGTTCCACATTTGACTGCACAATTTAAATCAATGGCGACTAAGCATTTTAAAATTGATCCCGTAATAGTTGATAGTTCATTACCATTAGAATTAAAACTTGTAGTTGATAATCCTTCGGAAGTTGGTGCCGATAGAATTTGTAATGCTTATGCTACTTTGAAAAAATATAAATTGCCACAGATAATTATTGATCTTGGTACGGCTACTACTTATGATGTGATTACAGAAAAAGGAGAATATATTGGAGGAATTATTTCGCCGGGAGTTGAAGTTTCTTTTAGAAATTTAATTAAAAAAACGGCCTTGCTTCCGAAAATAAGTTTTAAATTACCAAAAAAAATTATTGGTTCAAATACAGTTGACAATTTACAATCTGGAATTACTTATGGAACTGTTTCTCAAATTGATGGATTAGTTAAAAAAATAATAGAAGAAAAAAAATGGAAGAATGTCAGTGTAATTGCAACGGGTGGATTTGCAAAATATTTAAAAGATATTTCAGAAACTATAGAATATATTGATAATGATTTGATATTAGATGGAATGCGAATGATTTATGAAAAGGTGAAAAATATAAAAGAGCAATAAATGAAAAAAATAATTTTAACAATCATATTATTGACAACATTATCTTTTGCACAAATGAAAATGGAAACAATGGCAAATGTACAAAAATTTTCAGCAATCGATTTGCACATAACTGATTTTGGAACATCTATTGGTTGGTATAGACAATTTGCTCCGATTGGTAAATTTCATTATGGAATATGGGCGAATATTACAATTGTGACTGGTGGAAATGAAACATATATTTACAATCCATATTTGGGACGAAATGTAAAAATAAATGAAATTAGTTTGGATTTCCTTAAAACGGGAATTGTTTTAAAATATCATTTATTTAAAGGAAAACTCGCAAATAATTTTTCGCCATTTATATCAATTCAATCTGGTGGAGTGATAGCTTTGGATACTCCTGAGAATACAAGTTTTTTTAAAAAATATAAAGATGTTAAACATTATTATGGTTTTACAAATAATGTTTTCATTGGAATTGATTTTATGGGATCGCCTGAAT
>JAOZRH010000183.1 GCA_029931905.1 Fidelibacterota bacterium | reverse complement strand
TCGACCTTATCTTACAGCAACTGACGGTACTGATTTTTCAACTCTTTTCACATAATCATTAATATTTTGTTGATTTTATTTTATACAACAAATAGTAGTTAAAGAGGAATTGTAAAGATGTCAATTATATCTAAAATAGCATTATATAATATTATGGAGAATAAAAAAATTAATACACAAAAATCTAAAAAGATATTCTTAGGTGGAACATGTAATAATAGTACTTGGAGAGATGATCTTATATTACTTTTAAGAATTAATTATTTTAATCCAATAGTAGCAACTAGTGATTGGACAGATGCTCATCAGAAAAAAGAGATCCGTGAGCGGGAATCATCTGATTTTTGTTTATATGTTATCACACCAAAAATGACAGGAGTATATTCTATTGCTGAAGTTGTTGATGATTCAAATAAACGACCTGAAAAAACTATTTTTGCCGTTCTTGAAAAAGACGGTAAACAAAAATTTGATGAAAGTCAAATAAAAAGTTTACAATCAGTTAGTAAATTAGTTCAAAATAATGGTGCTAAAGTTTTTAATAATTTAAAAGATATCGCAGATTATGTAAATAATTCATAAACATATTAACAAACAAACAAGGAGAACGTTCACATGGCTGATCAAATTAGAGTTCAGACATCTGTTTCTTACATTCAGGAAACTCCACCCTCAAACACACAGCTTCTGAATACAATTCAGACACAGTTGCATGAGTCGTATAATCATGGTGTACAGCGTTTAGGACCTAATATAATTGATTATCAGTTATCAATAAATGTAAATATGGTCGTTTTAAATTGTGATACTGATTTTGTGGTTAAATTAGGTTCAACAACTAATCCACAAATTGTGACTAAAAGCTTTATGTATAATGGTGAAGTTACTGATGTTTATTTAAGTAATCCAACCACTAATCCTATTGAAATTCAATATATGAGTAGTGCAGTGTAAATAAGGATAAATATGCAGATTCATAATTTTTATAGTGATCTTTTACTTTCTACAAGGCATTTATTCGATAATTATATTTTTAAAACAGCTGATTATATTCAAAAATATGAATTTAATTATGGTAATAGAGCTTTTCAGTTAGATAGTGATTATAAACAAAATTTTAAATTTCCTGTTCTTATGGTAAATCTTGGAAATGTGAATAGTTCATATGGACAACGAACCGAGAATCTGCAACCAATACAAACAGCAACTGAGAATCAGATTCCAGTTCTTTATAATAGAACTAATGAACAATATTTATATGTTCAAGAAGAACAATCAAATATTAATATTTCTATTGTTATAAATTGTGAATCTCAATTTCAAGCTCGTGAGATCGAACATGTAATTAACCGATTCTTGCCGTTAAATAAATATATTGGTATCTTAAAATATACAAGTTTTTTAGAAGTATCGCAAGAATATATTTCAAAAGATTTATTCCATTTTCAGGAACATGATATTGTAAACCATTATGAAAGACTAAACAGAAATACGGGTAATGTAGATCATTTTTTTTCTTTACAATATGAACCTTTAATTAAAAATGAATCTATTTCAACAACTATTTCAGATTCAAATCAACGTTCTTTTCAAGTTAACTTAGACCTTAATTATCTTATACAACTTCCTATATTTGTATTTAATGATAAAGATAATTTTATAGATAGTATACATGTTAATTATGGAAATTATGGTTATGAATCAATAGCTGATTATCCAGTACAAAAAATAATAAATAATGATACTGAATTAGATTTACATTTAAAAACAATAAAGCATCAATTACTTTTTCATGATGAAAGTATTATTGAACATTATAATGGATTAACTCGAATAAAATTAGAACCAAATAAAAAATCAATAGAATTAAAAGATTATTGGTCATATAATTTTGTTTGTAACGGCAAGATTCATAAAGATATGTCATTTATTTTTCACTATGAAGAAGATGCTAATCGGGTTGATTTTGAAATGCCTACAACTGTTTTTGAAGATGAATTTAAAATAGCATTTGACAAACCATTAATCATTCAAATTATTGAACCTGTTGCGAGTCAACGTAAGGCTCCAGGGGTTTGGGAACGATTAAATAATTTACCACTTTTAGATTAATTTTTTTTAATCACAATTTACAATTAATAAGGAGAACAATCATGGGACTAGACATTAATAAAATTATCAACGAAGCAATCGAAGAAACACTTGAAGAAAATAACGAAACACTTGAAGAAAATAACGAAACACTTGAAGAAAATAACGAAACACTTGAAGAAGTTTCTGATGAAGCAAAAAAGAAAATGAAAATTGGAGCTGGTGTTGCTGGAGTTACTGGTGCTGCTGGAGTGGGTGCTCTTGCTGCAAGTGATAAAGGGCAAGCTGCTATTAGTAAAGCTGGTGAAGCTGTAAGTGCTGGTGCTAGTGCTGCACAGGCTGGAGCTGGTAAAGCTTATGATGCAACAAAAGCTGCTGTAGGTAAAGTTGGTGATACCGTAAAAGATACTGGACATACTGTAGTTAATAAAATTAGTGATGTAAAAGATAAAGTTGTTGATAAAATAAAAGGACAATCCGATTCGGATGCAATGAAAAAAAGTATTGATGCGGAAACAATCAAAATAGATAGTGATGCCGCTGAAGCTTCAAAAAAGGCAGCCCATGCAGTTAAAAAAATATTTAGTGAAACTGCAATTGCTTCTTCTTTATCTGCTGGACTTGGGGCAAAACTCATTGTTGAACAATTTAGAAAATTGAATAAAAAAACTAAATAATTAAAGGAGTCCATTATGATTCCTTTACATAGTTTATTTGAGTTTGATGTTGATGATGTAGGTAGTGTTGTTAAAAAATTAGTTCCAACTAATATAGAACAAAATAAAATTTTTAAACCGAAAGTTAGTAGTGATTTAGGTTTTATGAATAAATATCGATCTGGTATTAAACAAGGGTTTAAATCTGGTCAATATTATGGCACTAAAGATACTATGAATCGTATCAACACAGATGATAAACTTCGCGGACAAATTACTCGACAACATATTGGTAAACAAGTTGGAGATGCAGCTAATAAAGCTTCACAATTTGCGACTAAAAATGCTAAAACAATTGGTCTTGTTGGTGCTGGTGCAGCTGGTGCAGGATTACTTAATCGTCGAAGAAGACAATAAAATTTAAATATATAATGGAGAAAAAACAAATGTCAAAAGTTATTGAAACTTTCATGGAAAACGAAGAGATTAAAGAAGTTCTTTCTGAAAATGAAGAAATCATTGCTGAAGCAGATGCTTTAGTTTCTGATTTTAAAGATGTTATTAAGAATTTTGTTCTTAGTAATCCTACTGAATTTATTGGTGAGAATATTGATCAGACAGTAAAGAATATTAGAGTATTTTCTGAAGTTGCTACTGCTCAGTATATTACTGAGGTTACTGATCAAGCAGGTGCAAATTTTACTTATCCTGAACCTGCTGCAAGTGTTAATGATTATCTTTAGAATTAAACAAATAATTAATATCCTGTAAATAATATAAAATATATTGTTTACAGGATATTATGGAGAAATAAGGATGATACCATTACATAATTTATTTGAAGATATTGATGATGTTGCCGAAGCTTTTAAATCTTTCAAAGGTGATCCATCTGATGTTAAAATGGGAAAGAAATTTTTTAAAGATACAAATTGGATGCCATTTAATGATCCTGGAGCGCGACGTGCAGAAGGTTATAATGCAGCAATGAAAAAAGTAGCTGCTGATAAAGAAGCAGCTCGTATTAAAAAATTGGAGACTGAAGCAAAATCAGGATATCAAAAAGGGTATGATGCTGCACAACAAAATAAAGATATTAAGCCAAACATTACAGAACCTAAATCAAAAATATTAAATAAAGATATTAAGCCAAACATTACAGAACCTAAATCAAAAATATTAAATAAAGATA
>JAOZRH010000182.1 GCA_029931905.1 Fidelibacterota bacterium | reverse complement strand
ATTTTGTTGTTAAAATAGAAAATCTAAACCAATATATAATCCACTGCTTCCATCTCGTTCATCTTTTGCCATTCCATAATCTACTGAAATAATAAAATTTTCATTTAGTGCAATTTTTAATCCCATTCCATAACCAATATGTAATTCATCGTCTTCTTCTGTTATTGGATTATTTGGGTGATTGGCATTATAAGTTGAATAATCTACATCATATTTACTAACTGTCATTCCCATATCAACAAATGGATTTACTGCCAAATATAAATTTTGACCAAATACAACAGTTTGTAAAAACTTCCATCTTAATTCAACATTTCCATAAGCGAATGCATCGCTCATTATACGATTTCGTAAAGTTCCTCTTATGGATTTTTTGCCACCTAATCCATCAACTGTTTTATAAGAGCTGACAATATAAGGCAACATATAGAAAGGCATTTCGCCAGTTAGTTTTCCTTGATAACTTACTCGATAAGCTAATGATAGTTTTTTAGGTAATAGTGTAAAATATTGTCTATGAGTAAATATCATTTGTGAATATCCATAATCATTTCCTAAAAATTCTGGAGCAACAATAAACAACAATTCTGTCCACATTCCGCTCATTGGATTTGCTTGATTATCACGAGTATCATATATAATGCCCAATTTTACAAAGTTAGTATTTCCACCATCTTTTTGATCGCCAGGAATAATATTACTCTTTACATATTCTTCAAATAGTGTTGTAGTATCTGGAAGTTGATCAGCTTCATCTGTTCCATCATTTAACTTATCAATGTCAATAGGTGAGATTTCAGTTCCAAAATGTCCAATTCCTCCAGTCCATAATAAATTTTTAGAAAATAATTTACCTTGGAAATCCGTTGTAAATTTAAATAATTTTCTATCAATTTTATAGTACCCACGAGAAATATAATTTGCATCTGCACTATCAGTAAGAGTAGTATTATATTCGGCTTCATACCCATTAAATCCATAAAAATCAAGTGTTTGTTCTGTAAGATATGCAAGATCGGCAGTCACTCTTATTCCCTTCGGTAAAATATGTTTGGAATCAAAAAATATTTCATTGTTTCCACTACCTTTTGTTGTTCGTGACCATTCCATATAAAGTGAATACTTGTATTCAGGATATGTAGAGCCATCACCATAATTGTAGATATTTCCAATAAGTCCATATCTAAAGCCCGTATCAGTGTCATAGGCAATAGCAGGTACACCACCAAAATTAAACCCAGTTTTTACATTTTTTTCTTCAGCAAATAATACTAATGTAAAAATTAACATTATTAATAATAACTTTTTCATAATTCCCTCCATTTATTTTATGTTATTTTATCATATTTTTAAATAATATTTCAATATCCATCATTAAAGAATAATTCCTCATATAGTAATTTATGTATTTTTCGTGTTCTTTCATAGTTATTTGTTTCAATCCTTCTATTTGAACCAATCCAGTAATTCCAGGTTTGTAAAATCTAGTTTTGATGTCATTCGGTAAGTGAATTAAATCACCAACAAAAGACATTTTTCCAGAGATTATTGGGAATAACATAGGATACCAAGAAAATTTTGTTTTATTTTTATTTGGCGATTTCCATTCATTGATTGAATAATTATCAATTTGAATTTTATTGGTAATATATTTTGAGAGTATTTTGAATAGATAAACAAATGGAGAAAATATCAATAAAAAAGATGCCAAAATAACATCGAATGTTCTTTTAATAAATATTGTAAATGGTTTGTAAATATTATAATCAACATCAACAATAGAAATGTTTTCCAATTTTTCTATGTGCATTTTCCCATATATTAAGTTTATATTTTCAGGGACAATTTTAATATTAACAGATAAATGTTGAATTTTATCCATTAATCGCATAATATCTGCACTTGTAAATTTATCAGAACTAAATATTATATTTTCAATATTTTTTATTTTAATTAACTGAGTTAAATTGTTAATCGTGGAAATTGTTTGAGGATTTTCAAAATCTTTATCAACAAATCCTAAAAATAAATAACCCAATTCAGGCTTATTTGTAATAATATCTGCAATTCTTTTCCCTTCGGAACCTGCTCCAACAATAACTGTTCTATTTGTATAACTTTTATTTTGAATTTTTTTATAAATTATCAGGTAATAAATTATTCTCCAACCTGGAAGGAATAATAAAATAAATAGGAATGAAATTAAAAAAACAATTCTAGAATATGCAATAAATGGCATAAAAAATGTAAATGAACCATTTATTAATCCACCAATAATAATTGCACCAAAAGCTCTTATAAAATCAATTTTTTTCTTTTTATGCAGTCCCAATAATGTTGCAGAAATGAGATAAATAAATGCATACAATAAAATAACAGGTTGATAATCAAAAAACCATTGTATTTCATTAAATCGAATTATGATAGCTAAAATAAATGAAAGATAGATAAAGGAAAAATCAATAATTGGAGTTTTGATGTTATGAATTATCTTTCCAATAAATCTTCCAAATAGATGACTAAAAATTCCAAGTCGTAATAATAGAGTTGTTAAAAGAAAATATCCAGTAGAAAAATGTTTGTTAACGAAAATATCCATTGCTTTGTAAAAATTTAATATGCTATCAAATGGGGCACTTTTTGAACTTTCACCTTTGTAATGAATAATTTTTGTATCTGCCACATAATGAACTTCAAGATTTTTTTCTTTTATTCTATAACACAAATCCAAATCTTCGCCATACATAAAAAATATTTCATCAAATCCACCTAATTCTTTGAGAAGGTTTGTTCTGGAAAACATAAATGAGCCACTAATCGCATCAACACTGAAAGATTTATCTGGATCAAGATAGGTTAGATTATATTTTCCACAGAATTTATTTTTTGGAAATATTTTACTCAATCCCAATAATTTGGGTAAAGCTGTAAGAGGTGAAGGAAAACTTCGTCTTGATGCAAGCTGTAATGTTCCATCTGCATTTAATATTTTACATCCAGCTAATCCAACTTGCGGATTTCTCTCTAAATAATTAAACATTACTTCTAAAGTATCTTCTTGTAAAATTGTATCAGGGTTTAGAAAAAGAGTATATTTCCCTTGTGCTTTTTGTAGTGCTAAATTATTTGCTTTCCCGAATCCGAGATTTTCATCATTGGCAATTAATTTTATATTTGGAAATTTTGAACGAACAAATTCGCATGTTCCGTCAATAGAATTATTATCCACTACAAAAATTTCAGTTGAAATATTCGCACTTGCTTTTATTACCGATAATAAGCATTGATATAAAAACTCTTTTATATTGTAGCTAACAATAATAATTGAAATGTCAACATTTGAATTCATATTAAATTTAGATTTTTTTAATTATTGACCAAAATTTTAGTTTCCAAACCATAACAATTGCTTCACGAACGATTTTTTTTGACATTTTTGATTCGCCAAGAGTTCTATCGGTAAAAACAATCGGAACTTCTTCAACTTCAAAACCAGATTTCCAAGCTCTAAAATTCATCTCAATTTGAAAAGAATATCCTTGTGATTTTACTTCGTTTAATTTGATTTTTGAAAGTACTCTATTATTCCAACATTTGAATCCAGCAGTTCCGTCTTTAATTTTCATTCCTGTAATCATTTGAGAATAAATATTTGCACCATAACTAAGGATCAAACGACTCATTGGCCAGTTTACAACATTTATTCCTGATTTATATCGTGAACCAATTACCCAATCATGTTTTTCAACGGCATTAAATAGTTTTATTAAATCTTTTGGATCGTGAGAATAATCGGCATCCATTTGTGCGATTTGATCATAATTATTTTCTAATGCATATTCAAATCCACGAATATAGGCAGTACCAAGACCAAGTTTTCCTTCTCGTTCAATAATAAAAATATTCTTGTCAAATTAGATAGAGCCAATAGAGAACTTGCTAT
>JAOZRH010000181.1 GCA_029931905.1 Fidelibacterota bacterium | reverse complement strand
CATATTAATAATTGCAATTAAAAATTTTCAAAATACTTAATCAATATCATTTTTAATTAAAAAAACACTTGACTTTATTTATATATTTTGGTATTCTTATACCGAAATGATAATATAATATATTGGAGAATAAATTATGTCAATGTTATTAAATATTTCAGAGGGATCATCACTTGCGATGCACGGACTTGCACTAATTGCAAATAATTCACCGAACAGATTGAATGTAAAATATCTTGCAAAAGAATTAAAAGCTTCGGAAGCTCATCTTGCAAAAGTATTCCAACAGCTTTCAAAATCTGGAATTGTAAAATCACTACGAGGACCAAGTGGAGGATTTGTTTTAAATAAGTCTGCAAACAAAATCTCGCTTCTTGAAATACATGAAATTATTGACGGAAAAGTAGATACGGAGACTTGTCCTTTAGGGAAAAATGATTGTCCTTTTGATAATTGCAATTTATATGGTGATTTATCATCAATTACAAATAAAACTCGTGATATATTCAAAAACATGAAATTATCTAATTTTATTAAACTTGATGTAGAAAAATAATGTTTGAAATATTATTGAACATCTTAAAATCAACATGGGAACTTCTTATAGAAATGTCTCCCTACCTCCTTTTTGTAGGAACCTTAGTAGAAATATTTGAAAATAATCTTGAAATAAAAACATATCCGAACTAGGAGTGATAAATGCGATTCAAAGGGCTAGTTATTCAATAAATAAAAAAGGAAAATTATGAATATTACAAATTACAAGAAATTAGAAGTAGCAAACAATCCACATGGTGTCAATGTTTTTAAACTTTATGATACTGATGATGCTCTTATTATGCATATTCTTATAAAATCAAGCGAAGCTTTAAAACCTCACATTACACCTGTAGATGTAGCTTTTTATGTATTAGAAGGAAAACCAACCATATTGGTAGGCGAAGAAAAAATCCAAGTGGCAAAAGACGACATTATTGAAAGTCCTAAAAATATTGTGCACTGCATTTATAATGAAACTAATGAAGATGTGCGTGTGCTTGTAATGAAATTGCCAAAGCCAACAACTGCTACAAAAATTTTGAAGTAATTTAATAATTATTAGAGGAATAATATGAAATATTTTGATGAGAATAGCACACTACTAGAGATTGTAGAAAAATATCCAGAAACTGTTCCTGTATTTACATCGAATGGATTTTCTCAAATGAGTGATGAAGAATTACGAAAGAAATTTGCAAAGACTATCAATTTGAAGATGGCTTTGATGCTAAAACAGATTGATCTTAAAACATTTTCAAATCTTTTAGTAGAAGCTATCGAATCTAAAAATAATAACATTGATGCTACACTTGCAAATTCGGTTAAAAGCGATGATGCAGAAGCATTAAATGTGGTAGGCCTTCTACCCTGCCCTGTTCGCATTCCTTTGTTAGAGGGTTTCAATAACTTTATAAAAGAATATTCAAAAGAGAGCAATGTAATCATTAATCACGAATTAAAAGCTGCTTCTACTGGTTTAGATTGGGTAGAAAAAAATATTGTAGGAATAAGAGATGCAGAAGATTTGCCTGACATATTTATCTCAGCAGGCTTTGATATGTTTTTTGATGAAGAGATGATTGGAAAATTTAAGAAACAAGATGTTTTTGCGGACACTACAAAATTAGATGAATTTAATGATTTATTTGATGGTTTAGCTCTAAAAGATCCTAAAAAACATTATGCTATGATAGGTGTTGTTCCTGCTGTATTTCTAATTAATACGAAAGAGTTGGGTGATATACCAATGCCAACAACTTGGGAAGATATAATGAAACCAGAATTTGAAAAACGAGTTTCGCTTCCTGTAGGAGATTTTGATTTGTTTAATGGAATTCTTCTAAATCTTCATAAACATTATGGTGATGAAGGTGTAAAAAAATTAGGACGCAGTTTATTAGAATCCTTGCATCCATCTCAAATGGTGAAGAGTGATAGAAAAAAAGAGAATCGTCCAATTGTTACAATTATGCCATATTTCTTTACAAAGATGGTTAAAGACGGCGGACCAATGGTTGCTGTTTGGCCAGAAGATGGTGCTATTATTAGCCCAATCTTTATGCTTTCTAAACAAGAAAAATTACAAAAACTTCAACCAGTAATCGATTTCTTTGCATCAGAAAAAGTGGGAAAAATTCTCTCTCACAGTGGGCTTTTCCCTAGTGTTCATCCAAATATTGATAACAGAATTCCAAAAGAAAATGAATTTATGTGGTTAGGTTGGGATTATATTTATAACAATGATATTAGTGGCTTGATTAAGCATTGTGAAAATCTTTTTAACGAATCTCTAATTAAGGAGTAAACAGTATGAATTTAGTAACAATCTCAGGTCCTCCATCATCAGGAAAAACAGCTGTAATTTTAAAGACTATCGAATCTTTAAAGAAGCAAGGTTTAAAGGTTGCAGTTGCAAAATTTGATTGTTTATATACAGATGATGATGAACTTTATAGAAAAGCAGGAATCCCTGTTAAAAAAGGTTTGTCGGGAGCTCTTTGTCCAGATCATTATTTTATAAGTAATATTGAAGAAGTAACAAAATGGGGTGTCGATAATGGATTTGATATTCTTATTAGTGAATCTGCCGGATTGTGTAATCGTTGTTCTCCTTATGTAAAAGGGATAAAGGCAATTTGTGTGATCGATAATCTTAGTGGAATAAATACTCCAAAAAAAATTGGTCCTATGTTAAAATCTGCTGATATTGTTGTGATTACAAAAGGAGATATTGTTTCTCAAGCGGAACGAGAAGTATTTGCATCAAGAGTAAATACGGTAAATCCTGCAGCTACAATTATGCATATAAATGGTTTAACAGGACAGGGAAGTTTTGAACTTTCTACACTACTTTATGAAGAGAAAGATAATATCAAGACTCTTGTTGGAAAAGAACTCCGATTTCCAATGCCATCTGCTCTTTGCTCATATTGTTTGGGAGAAACCAGAATTGGCGAGAGTTATCAGATGGGCAATGTTCGTAAAATGAATATGGATGATTAAGAGGAAATTATGAAATATAACAAAACTAACATACGCAATAAAAAGATTGGTGAATTATTAGAAAAACATCCATTCCTAATATCTTTCTTTAATGATAATAATTTAGAAATTGAGAACAAAAAAGAACTTACTTTAGAAAAATATTTTGCGAAATTTGATGAAGATGATATAGAAGACAAAGCAATTGATATTGAACTTTATTATAAGCAAATTGCTGAATTTATCAACCAAATGATCGCTTTTTTAGGTCAGAATGAAGATAAAGTTCAATCTGTAACAATCTTACCCGGAACTGACAAATCTGGAAATACTGAAAAATTTGGCAAATTAGAAATTCAGCAAGGTGAGATTATTTGTATAGTGGGTCCAACAGGTTCTGGAAAAAGCAGATTACTTGGTGATATTGAATGGGTTGCTCAAAATGATACACCAACATCTCGTACAGTCCTTATAAATAATGATGTCCCAGATAAAAAATGGAGATTTTCTTCTTCCGATAAACTGGTAGCTCAGCTTTCTCAAAATATGAACTTTGTAATGGATCTTTCTGTTTTTGAATTTGTGGAATTACACGCAGAAAGTCGTTTGGTAGAAAATAAAGAAATAATTATCCAAAAAATAATCGATAAAGCTAATGATTTGGCGGGCGAAAAATTTGCTCCCACAACTCCTATCACAAGTTTAAGTGGTGGTCAATCTAGAGCCTTGATGATTGCTGATACAGCTATTTTAAGTAAGTCGCCAATTATCTTAATTGATGAAATTGAGAATGCGGGAATAGACAGAAAAGAAGCTTTGAACTTGTTATTAGCCGAAGATAAAATAGTGCCAATGGCAACTCATGATCCCATCTTAGCTCTGATGGGTGATAAGCGAATAGTAATTAAAAATGGTGGAATTCA
>JAOZRH010000039.1:8961-14685 GCA_029931905.1 Fidelibacterota bacterium | reverse complement strand
CTCGGACGAGCTATGATCAACCAAATATGGTGTAATTTTAAAATCGCCAATTTTAAATGTTTTATTCTTTTCAAAATGTCTAAAATTATTATCTAATACTTTATTTTTAACAAATATTTTTGGAGCATTCATTAACTCTAAAGATAATTTGCTACAATAAATTGGAATGTCATTTGACAGTTTTTCAATTGCACCAAAATGATCCATATGTGGATGAGAAATTAAAACAGCATCTATTTTTTCAGTTATCGCTACTTGTCTATCATTATCATCTAATGGTTTTCCGTAGTCAATAAGAATAGTAGTATTTTTCGTTTTTAATTCTACACAATTTCCACCGATCGTATTTGTGCCTTTTATAATTTTCAATTTCATACTTTATAATTCCTTAACCAAACCATACATTTTTATATCCCAATTCGGCTCGTATTTTTTTGATTAACTCTCGAGATGTATTTACGGCAATTGTTTTCACTCTTTTTATCCATTCTTTATTGTCTTTATCAATAATATGAATAATTATTCCAACTTTACCACTATATTTTTTTAATATTTCATTAATTAAAAAATTTAATTTTTCTTTGTTAGAATTTTTTTCTTCAATTCTAATATGAATACTTTTAACCATTTTTTCTCTAATTTCATTCAATGGAATCAATGAATTCATAATAATAGTTTTTTCTTTTTTATCTCTATCCCTATCAGATATTTTTCCGATTACAAATATTTCCTCATTATTTACAATTTTATTTCTAAATTTTTCATAAACATTACTAAATGCTAAAACTGATATTTTTTCAGATAATGTTTCAAGGTTAAATCTTGCCCATGGTCTATTTTTTTTATCAAAAAATATTTGTTGTTCAATTACAATTCCACCAATCCTAAACTCATCACATTTATCTTCGTGTAACATATCAATATTAGAAAATGCATTTAATTCATCTTTATATTTTTCAATAGGATGACCTGATAAATAAAATCCAATAAATGCTTTTTCTTGTTCTAATTTATAACTTTCAACCCAATCAGGTAAATCTTTAAATTTTGGTTCGCTCATTATTGTTGTTTGTGAATCTGCACCAAATAAGCTTACCTGATTTGAATTTTTTTCATCTTGGTATTTTTGTCCATATTTCAAAGCAACATCAATCATATCATACTTTTGGTTTCTATTTCCCGGTAAACTATCCATTGCACCAATACAAATTAATGCTATTAATGCCTTTCTATTTACTGCCTTATAATTTATTCTACTCGTAAAATCAAATAACGATTTATATTTTTTTCCTGATTCACGAGATTCTACAATTGATTCGGCCGCCTTATATCCAATATTTTTAACTGCAGAAAATCCATAGATTATTTTTCCATCTTTTACAGAGAATAATTGCTTAGAAATGTTAATATCGGGATTTACAATTTCAATTCCCATATTCTTAATTTCATCAATTTTATGTGTAACCTTTTCAATTTTATCTCTTTCACTATTTAAAACAGATGCAAAGAATTCAACAGGATAATATGTCTTTAAATATGCTGTTTGATAAGCAATTATTGAATAAGCAACCGAATGACTTTTGTTAAAACCATAATCTGCAAATTTATCAAGAAGATCATAAATTTCGTTAGCAATTTTTTCTGATACACCTTTTTTCTTTGCTCCGATTAAAAATTCTTTACGCAATTTCTTTAGTATATCTCTCTGTTTTTTTCCCATTGCTCGTCGTAAAATATCAGCTTTACTTAGTGTAAATCCTCCAATTGTTGAAACAATCTGCATTACCTGTTCCTGATAAACAATAATTCCGTATGTGCTTTTTAAAATAGATTCCAATTTTGGATGTAAATATTCTATCTCTTCTTCACCATGTTTACGACGAATAAATGAAGGAATATTTCCCATAGGACCCGGACGATATAAAGCATTCATTGCAACAAGATCATCTATTTTATTTGGATTTAATTTTACTAAATATTGTCGCATTCCAGAAGATTCAAATTGAAATATTCCAACTGTCTCGCCCGCACTAAATAATTTATAGACCTTTTTGTCGTCTAATGGAATTTTATCAATATCAATTTCTATTCCCTTTTCTTTCAATAAATCAAGAGTATTACTAATTACTGTCAATGTCGTTAAACCAAGAAAATCCATTTTTAATATTCCAATATCATCTAATATTTTCATATCATATTGAGTAACGATATCTTCACCAGATTTTGATAAAGGAATGTAATCTGTTAAATCTCCAGGTGCAATCACCACTCCTGCTGCATGTTTACCAGCATGTCTAGCATTATTTTCTAATACTTTTGAATGTTTCCAAATCTTTTGATATTCTTCATCACTATCAATAAATTCCCTTAATTCTTTAACCTTATTTTCAGCTTTTTCAAGAGTCATTTTTAATTCTTCAGGAATCATTTTTGATAATTTATCTCCAATTGCATACGGTAATCCAAGCACCCTGGTTACATCTCTAACTACTCCTTTTGCTTTTAATGTGCCAAAAGTAATTATTTGACAAACATTTTTTTCACCATAAGTTCTTTTTACATAATCAATTACCAAACTTCTCTTTTCTTGACAAAAATCAATATCAATATCAGGCATAGAGACCCTATCAGGGTTCAAAAATCTTTCAAAAAGTAAATCATACTTTAATGGATCAACATTTGTAATTCCTAAAGAATATGCGACTAAACTTCCCGCTGCCGAACCACGACCAGGTCCAACTGGAATATTATTGTTTTTTGCATATTGTATAAAATCACTTGTAATTAAAAAATAACCCGGATATCCCATCGCTATTATTACACCTAACTCGAAATCCAACCGTTCTTGATATTCAGGAGTTATTTTCTCACCAAATATTTTTTTAAGCCCATCTTGTGCCAATTTTCTCAAATATTCATTAGAATCTTGTATTCCACTATCTTTTGGAATATTAAATACTGGCGATAAATATTTACCCATTTCAATTTCTACATTACACCTATCAGCAATAATTTTTGTATTTTCAATTGCTTCAGGAAATTCTTTAAAAATTTCCTCCATTTCTTCACCAGATTTCAAATAAAACTGATTTCCAAAATATTTTTTTCTATTTTCATCAGTTACTATATTTTTAGAACCAATACACAATAGTAAATCGTGTGTTGTGGCTTCTTCCTTTTCTGTATAATGGGAATCATTTGAACAAACTAATGGAATATTTAATTCTTTTGACATCTTACCAAAAGCATCTATTACAGTTTTTTGTTCTGGAATTCCATGATTTTGAATTTCTAAATAAAATCTTCCATCGAATATTCTTGCGAATTCTAATGCTGATTTTTTTGCCTCTTCATATTTTCCTAAAATTACTTTTTCTGCAACATCTCCTTTTATACAACCGGAAAGTGCAATTAATCCCTCATTATATTTTTCTAACAATTCCAAATCTACTCGTGGAGTGTAATAATATCCTTCTAAATAACCAAGCGAAACTAACTTTATTAAATTGTGATATCCTTTGTCATTCATTGCCAACAATACTAAATGATTCGTTGGTCTTTTTCTGCCGTTAATTGCTTGTTTTTTGAATCTTGATTCTTGTGCAACATATATTTCACAACCAATAATTGGCTTAATTCCTGCTTTTTTTGCTGATTTATAAAATTTTATCGCACCAAACATATTTCCATGATCAGTCAATGCAATTGATTCCATATTAAATTCTTTTGCTTTTTTTATAATTGAATCAATTTTTTGAGATGCATCTAATAAACTGTAATCACTATGAACATGTAAATGAACGAAATTTGACATTTTCCCTACTTCCTCTTTTTGTATTTTTCCCATAATATATTTTATATTTTCAATTGATGAAAATTATTCAAAATTTTCCTAAATAGATAGATAATAATCCAAAAAATATACCTACTTTAAGTAATTTTGATAAATATGAATATTTTTCATTATTACTACTTTTTATTAAATAAAAAATCATCAAAACAATCGGAATTCCAATTGTAATTTCCACTACAACTAAATAATATATTCCATAAATTCCAACAAAATATGGCATATTAATTACAATAAGTAAAATTAACATCAAAAATGCCACAATATTTTTTGTTTTTTTAAGTCCAATAATTATTGGCAGTGTCTTTGCATTAAACTTTTCATCTCCAACAACATCTTCCATATCTTTTATTATTTCTCGAATTACGGTAAAAAGAAATGCTAATATTGCCGGAACAATACCAATTTTATAATTTCCAAAAGCACTTGCCGAAAAAAGAAAAACCAAACCTAAAATAAATCCTATCAATAAATTTCCCCATATTGCTGTTTTTTTCAAGTATGAAGCATAAAAAATCATTAATGGGGTTGTAATAATAAATGAAATGATAAATGGTATTATTCCCAAGAAAAAAGATAATCCATTACCGATAATAAACAATGAAATGGCAAATATTTTCACTTCTAATATTGTTAATTTTTTAGCAGGAAGTGGACGATTTGGACGATTAATTTTATCAATTTTTATATCATAAATATCATTCACACAATTTGCACCAGCATTTAACAACATCACAACCAATGATGCAAAAATTAATTGAATAATATTGGGAAATACTGGAAAAAAACTTGCTGTAATTAATACAGACAATGAACTTAATAAAATATTAATCGGTCGTGATATTTTTAAATAATATAAAATTTTCATAATTCTAATATACAAATTTCTTATTGAAAATCTTAATAATATTTTGTATTATATGATTATGACTGAAACAAAAAGAGAAATAATATTTAAGGGAATAGACCCACTGGCAATATTTGGTGTAAATGACGAAAATTTAAAAATTATTCGCACTCATTTCAATGCTACTCTGATTCCAAGAGGAAATACTCTCATCATTACTGGAGAATTTTCCGTAGTGGAACAAATTCATCACTTATTTAATGAATTAATTAAACTTGTTCCACAAAAAAAACATCTTAAATCAAAAGATATTGAAACAGTAATAAATATCCAATCAAGTGGAAAAGAGCCAATTTATTCAGAACCAAATGAAGAAATTATACTATTTACACGAAATGGCGTTATAAAACCACGAACTAAAGGGCAAAAAAAATACTATGAAATTTGTCAGAAAAATGACATTACTTTTGGAATTGGACCTGCTGGAACAGGAAAAACATATCAAGCTGTCGCAGTTGCTGTTGCGGCATTAAAAAACCGAGAAGTTGCTAAAATCATCTTATCTCGCCCCGCAGTTGAAGCTGGTGAACAATTGGGGTTTTTGCCCGGAGATATGAGAGATAAAATTGATCCATATCTAACTCCACTTTATGATGCATTAATGGAAATGATTACACCAGAAAAATTAAAAACATATTTTGATAAAAAGATTGTAGAAATTGTACCATTAGCTTATATGAGAGGAAGAACACTTGACAATGCTTATTTAATATTAGATGAAGCTCAAAATACGACAAAATTGCAGATGAAAATGTTTCTTACAAGAATGGGTGTAGATTCTAAAGCAATTATTACTGGTGATATGACACAAATTGATCTTCCAAAAAAAACTCGTTCTGGCTTGATAAATGCTATAAAAATATTAAAAAATATTAAAAAAATTGGTTTTTGTGAATTAACAGAATTAGATGTGGTTCGTCATCCATTGGTTAAAAAAATTATTAAAGCTTATTCAAAAGACGAGTGA
>JAOZRH010000039.1:0-8861 GCA_029931905.1 Fidelibacterota bacterium | reverse complement strand
TTTAAAAGGAGAATAATGTTTATTACATTTGAAGGTATCGACGGCTGTGGAAAATCTACACAAGCAAAATTATTAACGAATTACTTAGAAAAAATAGGTTATAATGTTGTAAATATTTTTGATCCAGGTTTTACAAAAATTGGTAACGAAGTAAGAGATATTCTACTTGATTTGAAAAGCGAGAAAATGCATCCGCATACAGAATTACTTCTATATTCTGCAGCACGAAGTCAGCTTGTAAGCGAAATAATCACTCCAGCACTTAATGAAAATAAAATTGTAATTAGCGACAGGTTTTTTGACTCTACCACCGCATATCAAGGTTACGGTAGAGATATTTCATTAAAATTGATAAACGAACTAAATCTTATTGGGAGTCATAATATCACTCCTGATATAACATTTATTGTAAATACAAGACTTGAAGATGCGAATAGTCGTTTAGGAAAAAAAGAAAATATTGATAGAATGGAATCAGAAGATTCTAAATTTAAAAATAAAGTAATCTCAGGATATATTGAAATAACAAAACAAAATCCCAACAGATGTTTCCTAATAGAGGGAAATAATTCTATAAATAAAATTCATGATAAAATCAAAAAAATTACACTTAATAAATTAGATGATTACAAAAAATAAAATTATTTTAATTTCACTATCATTTTTTGTTTTTTTTACAATAATTTTTTCATCTTCAAAAGATGAATATTATTCTTCTAGAAATAAACTAATTAGTACTTATGATTTAATTTTTCAAAACTATACAGATGAAATTGATGCAACAAATCTAACTATAAAAACTATTGAAGAATTGACAAAACAGCTTGATCCATTCACAAATTATCTTAAAAAGCAGAATAAACTCGTTTTAAGCACAATGGCAAAAGGAAATTATGGTGGAGTAGGATTTAGAATATCAATGCAAAATGATACTTTAATTGTTATATCATTAATGGAAAATGAACCAGCTTGGCAATCAGGAATTTATCCGGGCGATAAAATTATACAAATTGATAACAAATCCATAGCAAATATTCCTTTCGATAATATTTCATCTATGATAAGAGGAAAACCAAATACAGAGGTAATATTAACAATATTAAGACAAAATAAAGAAATTGATTTTCCAATTATTCGAAAAAATATAAAAATTAAAGAAATTCCATATTCAGAAATGATTACAAAAGATGTTGGATATGTAAAACTCGATGGTTTTTCAAAAAATGCTCATAATCAACTAAGAGAAAAATTAATTTCATTTAACGAAAATGGTTTAAAATATCTTATTTTTGATTTAAGAGATAATTCTGGTGGTTTACTAAATGAAGCAAAAGATATATTAAATATGTTAATTGAAAAAAATAAATTGCTTGTTTACACTCGTGGAAAGCAAAATTATTTTAATAAAAAATATTACTCTAGAAATACACCATTGATTTCAAAAAATATTCGCATCGCAGTATTAATAAACAATAAAAGTGCCTCTGCCTCCGAAATAGTTTCTGGAGCAATTCAAGATCTTGATAGAGGAATTATTCTTGGCACAACTTCATTTGGAAAAGGATTAGTTCAAAATCTTTATGATCTTGACGATACAAGTTCTGTAAAAATAAGCACTTCAAAATACTATCTACCAAGTGGCAGATGGATTCAAAAATTAGATTATTATGATAACAATGAAATTATTTCTTATGAAATTGATTCTACAAAAAAATATATTACGAATAACAATAGAATTGTAAAAGCAAATACAGGAATTATACCTGATTCTACAATTACAACAAAAAAATTAAGTGATATTACTCAAGATTTATTAAATAAAAAATTAATTTTTGAATTTTCTCGCACTTATCTTTTGGAACACCCTAAGGAAAATAATTTTGAAAACACAAATGAATACTTTTTAAAATTTGTGAAATATTTAGATAAGAAAAATTATGTATATAAAAATCCAACAATAATCAAATTAGAAGAAATTGAAAATAATCTTGAAAAAAATAACAATTTAACTGAAAAAAATAAAACTCTCTTTTTAACATTAAAAAATTCATTTATTTCAAATTCAAAATCATTATTAATAGAAAATAAAAAAGAAATAAGTGATTTATTATCAATTGAGTTGGCCGGATTTTATGGTGGTAAAAAAGCTAAATATCAAGTGCGAATTAAAAAAGATAAAATTATTCAAACAGCAATATCTCTTTTAAAAAGTGACTATTATAATCAAATTTTAAATATCAAATAGCATCTTAGCATAAGTTGGTAGAGGCCAAATTTTTGCATCGCACAGCATTTCTAAACCATCTCCATATTTTCTCAATTCTTCCATTTTTGGAATCAATTCGTCTTTAATAATCTTTGAATATTCTAATAATTTTGTTTCTTTTATTTTTATTGTTTGTCTAATTTCAATTACTTCATCGACCGCTGTTTTAAAAGAATTTATAAGTGTATTTAGTTGATTCATAATATCTTTCTGAGCAGGACATTCTAATTTAATCGCTTCAGCATTTATAACTAATTCGATAATTGTATTTTGATATTTCATTGCAGTTGGTAATATTTGTTTTAACGAAATATCAATCATTGTATTCGCTTCAATTAAAATCT
Source organism: Fidelibacterota bacterium (assembly GCA_029931905.1). Classification (GTDB taxonomy): domain Bacteria; phylum Fidelibacterota; class Fidelibacteria; order Fidelibacterales; family Fidelibacteraceae; genus TCS52. The sequence goes on along the minus strand of JAOZRH010000039.1, from coordinate 6,251 downwards.
GTTTTATATAATTTTCGAAATAAATGTTATGTCTTGCAACTAATTCATTTTCTGATAAAACATTTTGTCGCTTAAAAACATCAATATTTTTCTTTAATAATAATTTATCAAAAGCATCTACACAAGTTTTTAAATTAGGTAATTTTCGTTTTTTGGCTTCAATTTCCCATTCATCAGAATAACCATCACCGTTAAAAACTATATTTTTATTATTCTTGTATGTTTTCTTAATAATATCATAAATTGAATCATGTATATTTTTTGATTTATCTAAAATATTCGCAAATTCATCAAGTGTATCGGCAACAATTGTGTTAATTACCATATTTGCACGAGCGATTGACATTAAAGATGAAACCATTCTAAATTCAAATTTATTTCCTGTAAATGCAAATGGTGAAGTTCTATTTCTATCCGAAGAATCTTTGGGAAGTGTCGGCAATACTGGAATACCTACCTGTACATTTTCTTTTTTCTTCTTAGTGTTATTTTTACTTTTTTCTATTTTGGTTAAAATTTCAGTTAACAAATCTCCAAGAAAAATTGAAATTATTGTTGGTGGTGCTTCACTTCCTCCAAATCTCAAATCATTTCCCGGAGTTGATGCACTAATTCTAATGAGTTCACTATATTTATTTATCGCTTTAATTATCGCAACAAGAAATAATAAAAATTGTGCATTTGCATACGGAGTTTCACCCGGCTCTAATAAATTCATTCCAGTATTTGTTATCAAAGACCAATTGTTATGTTTACCAGAACCATTTACACGCGCATAAGGTTTTTCATGCAATAAACATACTAATCCATGTCTATTTGCAATTTTTTTCATCGTATCCATTATTAATTGATTTTGGTCTGTTGCAATATTTGCATTCGTATAAATAGATGCTAATTCATATTGATTTGGTGCTACTTCATTATGTTTTGTTTTTGCGGAAATTCCGAGTTTCCACAATTCAATATCCAGTTCATTCATGTATGAAGCTACTCGTTCTTTTATACTTCCAAAATAATGATCGTTAAGCTCATGTCCTTTTGGAGGATTTGCTCCAAATAAAGTTCTTCCCGTCAATTGTAAATCAAGTCGTCTATCATAATACTTTTTATCCACTAAAAAATATTCTTGCTCAGCACCAACAGCAGGATAAACTCTTATATTTTTATCTATATCTTTATTGATTATTTTTAAAATTCTTTTCGACTGTTTTGAAATGGCAATTATGGATTTTAAAAGTGGTGTTTTTTTATCCAATGATTCACCTGAATATGAATAAAATGCTGTTGGAATAAAAAGTGTTAATCCTGCCACATCTTCTTTCAAAAATGCTGGTGAAGTTGGATCCCAAGCGGTATATCCACGAGCTTCAAAAGTATTTCTCCCTCCGCCATGTGGAAAGGAAGATGCATCTGATTCGCCTTGCACCAATTCTTTTCCAGAAAATTCCATAATCACTTTTCCATCTTCGGTTGGTGAAATAAAGGAATTATGTTTTTCTGCAGTAATTCCAGTAAGTGGTTGAAACCAATGGGTAAAATGTGTAGCTCCTTTTTCAATTGCCCAATCTTTCATAGCATTTGCAATAACACCAGCGATTGATTGATCTATCGGTTTACATTCATCTATTGTAGATTTTAATTTACGATAAACATTTGCTGGCAATTTCTCACTCATTATTTTATCATTAAACAGATTAATTCCAAATATTTCTGGCACTAAATCTTTCTTTTTCATTTTATTATTTCCTTTTTTCAAAATTATTTGTTAATGCAATGAATATTCGTCCATTCCTTTTATTTTCATTGGAGTTGCATTATATTTATAAAGTGATTCTGCAAGTCGCATCGCAATTTGCCTATTTGTTATCAATGGAATTGCAAATTCTACCGCTCCTCTTCTAATCGTGTATCCATTTGTTAACTCTTCTTTATTAAAGTTTTTCGGAATATTTATTACTAAATCAATTTTTTTCGCTTGAATATATTCCATAGCATTTGGACTTTTTTCTTCCAACGGCCAATATAATGCTTTTGTTTGAATATTATTCTTATTCAAAAAATCTGCTGTTCCTTTTGTTCCGTAAAGTTTAATTCCAAGTTTTTTAAATAATCTCATACTTTCCAATAATTCCGCTTTAGATTCTATTGGACCTGAAGAAAGAAAAATACTTTTAATTGGTAATTTTAATCCAACAGAAATCATTGCTTTCAAAAATGCTTCATTAAAATCATCACCAAGACAAGCAACTTCTCCTGTAGAATACATCTCAACTCCAGTAGCAGGATCTGCTCCTTCCAATCTTGTAAATGAAAATTGTGGTGCCTTCACTCCCACATATTCATAGTCAAATAATGGAATTTTTATTGGTTTCATCTTTTTTCCAACTATTATATTTGTTGCATTTTCTATAAAATTATATTTTAATGTTTTTGAAATAAATGGAAAACTTCTTGATGCTCTCAAATTACATTCTATAACCTTTACATCATTATTTTTTGCAATATATTGAATATTAAATGGACCATTGATATTTAATTCTTTTGCTATTTTTTCAGAATTATTTCTAATCTGTCTCATCGTTTCAAAATATGTTCTCTGTGGCGGAATAACTAAAGTTGCATCACCAGAATGAACACCAGCATTTTCCACATGTTCCGATATTGCATAACAAATTATCTCTCCATTTTGGGCTACAGCATCAAATTCAAGTTCCTTTGCATTAGATAAAAATTTACTTATCACAACAGGATAATCATCAGAAATTTTTACTGCTTTTTTAAGAAATTTTTTCAGTTCGTTTCTATTAGAAGCAACAGCCATCGCAGCACCACTTAATACATAAGATGGTCGAACTAAAACAGGATAATTAACTTTTTTGGCAAATTCTAATGCACTTTCAATCGATTCCAATTTTTCCCATAATGGTTGCTTGATTTCTAATTTATCAAGCATTGCCGAAAATGTACTACGATTTTCTGCACGATCAATTGAATGTGGTGAAGTACCAAGAATTTTCATATCATTATTGAATAATCTTAAAGCTAAATTATTTGGAATTTGACCGCCCATTGAAACAATTATTCCAAGTGGATTTATTTTATTGTAAATCTCTCGAATAGTTTCAAAAGTTAATTCCTCAAAAAATAAAACATCAAACTCATCATAGTCTGTTGAAACAGTTTCAGGATTACAATTTATCATTACTGTAGAATATTTATTTTTCTTCAATGTGTTTCCACTAACAACACAACACCAATCAAATTCTACAGAACTACCAATTTTATAACTTCCGGAACCAAGCAATATTACACTTTTTGGCAATTGAGTTGTCAAATCATCTTTATCACCATTATAAGTTAAATACAAATAATTTGTGTAAGCCGGATACTCTGCAGAAACGGTGTCTATTCGTTTTATTGACGGTAAAATATTATTTTCCACTCGTTTTTTGTAAAGTGCTTTCTCTGTAATTTTAGATAATATTGAAATCTGTTCATCAGAAAATCCACTCTGTTTTGCTCTCTTCAAGTTAGAAACTGAAATTGTCTTTGATTTATTCTTTTCAATATCAGATGCAATTTCAACAATATTTTTAATTTTATACAAAAACCATCTATCTATGTGTGTAAGTTTGAAAATTTTATCAACCGAATATCCTTCTTTCAATGCTTCTGCAACTGCAAAAACTCTTTCATCACTTGGTGATTTTAATGCTTTTGATAAATTTTCAAATTTAAATTGTGAATTTGCAACTACACCTTTTGCACCAATATCTAACATTCGCAATGCCTTCTGAAGTGCTTCTTCAAATTTTCTACCTATCGCCATAACTTCACCAACCGACTTCATCGATGAACCGATTTTTCGTGATACTTTTTTGAATTTAATTAAATCCCATCGTGGAATTTTTACCACAACATAATCTAAAGCTGGTTCAAAAAAAGCACTTGTTTGTGTAATATTATTCTTCAATTCGTGTAAACCATATCCAATAGCAAGTTTTGTAGCTATATGAGCAAGTGGATAACCCGTTGCTTTTGATGCCAATGCAGAACTTCGTGAAAGTCGTGCATTCACCTCTATTACACGATAATCCCAAGAATTCGGATCAAGTGCATATTGAATATTACACTCACCGACAATTCCTAAATATTTAATCGTACGAATAGAAATTTCTCGCAATTTATGATACTCTTCATTAGTCAATGTTTGACTTGGAGCAACAACAATACTCTCGCCTGTATGAATTCCTAAAGGATCAAAATTTTCCATATTACAAACAGTAATACAATTTCCAAATCTATCTCGCACGACTTCATATTCAATCTCTTTCCAACCTTTCAAATATTCTTCTACCAAAATTTGCGAAGTATATGAAAAGGCTTTATCTGCAAGAGTTTTCAATTCATTTTCATTACTACACATACCAGAACCAAGTCCACCAAGAGCATAAGCAATTCTTACCATCACAGGATATTCAATTTTTTCTGCATATTTAATAGCATCTTCTGTGGAATTTACAGCTTGACTTTTTGGATATTTTACATCAATTTCTGCGAGAACATTATTAAATTTTTCTCTATCTTCAGTATCTTCAATTGCCTTAATATTTGTTCCGAGAATTTCGACATTATGTTTCTTTAGTATTCCTTTTTTCACCAAATCCATTCCACAATTCAAAGCAGTTTGACCACCAAATCCAAGTAAAATCCCATCAGGTTTTTCTTTAATAATTACTTCTTCAACAAACTGTGTGTTAACTGGCAAAAGATAAACTTTGTCAGCCAAATAATCTGAAGTTTGAATTGTTGCAATATTAGGATTAATTAAAACTGTTTTAATTTTTTCTTCCTTTAGTGCCTTGATTGCTTGCGAACCAGAATAGTCAAATTCACCTGCTTCACCAATTTTTAAAGCAGAACTTCCAAGTATTAATATTTTATTTATTTTATGTTTCATTTATTTTTTGCTCTCATTAATAATTTATAGATATCATTTTTTTTAATTTATAATTCACTTAACCATTTCTACAAACTCATCAAAAATAAACGAAGTGTCAACAGGTCCCGGCGATGCTTCTGGATGGAATTGTGTTGTAATTACTTTCAACTTTTTATTTAATAATCCTTCGTTAGTTTTATCATTCAAATTTTCAAATCTATTTATCCAACCGTCTGGAATTGTTTTTGAATCAACTACAAATCCGTGATTTTGTGATGTGACGAAACATTGATTTGTAAGTTTGTCAATTACAGGTTGATTCTGGCTTCTATGTCCATACTGCAATTTAAATGTTTTTGCTCCAATTGCAAGTGCCGTCAATTGATGTCCCAAACATATTCCCAACATTGGAATTTTACTATTGATAAAATAATTTACTTTATCAATCATATATTCATATTTTTTTGGATCGCCCGGACCACTTGAAAATACAACTCCATCTATTTTTTCATCTGAATAATTATAATCCCAACCAACTTTTTTAACTTGAAATCCTCGATTAACTAAATTTTTTATTATGCTATTTTTGCACCCACAATCAAAAAGTAAAATTCTCTTTTCACCATTTCCATAAATTTCAATTTTACTCTCACTCACCTCTTTCAATAAATCACATTGATTCGGATCATAAGTTTTAGGTTCATTTTTATCTACAACTATTTTTCCAAGCATTGTTCCTTTTTCTCGTAACAATTGAGTTAATGCACGAGTATCAATATTGGATATGCCAGGAATTTTATTTTCATACAACCAATCAGATAAACTTTTTTCAGCTCGCCAATGACTAAATGAATTTGATAAATCAGCAACAATCAAACCATTTATTTGTATATTTTTGGATTCTAACAATTCAAAATAATCGTTATCTGCAACTCCATAATTCCCAACTAAAGGATATGTAATAGTCAATATTTGTCCATAATATGATGGATCAGTAAGTGATTCTGGATAACCAACCATTCCAGTATTAAACACAACCTCGCCAGCCATTGATTTTGGATAACCAAATAAATCACCCTCAAATATTGTATTGTCCTCTAAAACCAATTTTACTTTATTTTTCATAGTTTCCTTTTATCTTAAAATATCAATCAATCAAAACAAATCAATCTTTTAAAATAAAGATTAATAAAACACAATGCAATCAAAAAAACAATTTAAAATTGATAAAACAATATAATTTATTATTTTCCCAAACCTTATTTTCTTGTATTTAACCTTAATAGAAAATATCAACTAAACAAACCAA
>JAOZRH010000180.1 GCA_029931905.1 Fidelibacterota bacterium | reverse complement strand
TAAATTTTGCAGATGCTGTATATATAGAAACAATATTTGATACAACTTTTTATGGATACTGGGATTATTATTATTCAAGTGGAGTGTGGGATTCTACATGGATAGAAGGAGAAAAAACTTGGGAACATGACGAAGTAGTAGTTAATGATTCTTTATTAATTGCATCTTTAGAGGCATCAAATCCTAATTTCTTATCTCTAAAACCTTATGGCAAAGGATTATTTATGCAATTTGGAGACCGTTTGGCAAAATTTCTTGTTGATTTTTCTGAATTTACAGATTCTGTTTCTGTACTTGGTGAAGCATTTGCACCATTTGCATCTGATTTCAACTTGGATTCAGCCGATGTTATTATGTTTACATCACAGCTATCTCAATTAGTACAAATGGTAGCGATGGACTTTAACTATGAAGAAGCAACATCTTATGATCTTAACAGTGGTGAATCATTAGATCTTTCAGCTTGGTTTGATAATCCACCAGAAAGTTTCCTTACAATGTGGAAAGGTTATATAATGAAAACTGATATGACTCTGGGCGGTTTATATCCAACCCGTTATAAAAGTGCTGTTGAAAATAATATTGTAAAACCAAAAGAATTTAAATTATATTCAAACTACCCTAATCCATTTAATCCAACCACTACAATTGCATTTGATATACCAGAGATAAGTGAAGTTGATATCAAGATTTACAATATTCTTGGTCAAATGGTTGCCGATTTTGGTACAAAGCAATTGAATTCAGGTAAACATAATATTATTTGGAATGCTCAAAATCACAGTTCGGGAATATATGTTGCACGAATTTCATATAAAGATAAATCTAGTTTTGTAAAAATGACTCTTTTGAAATAGATCTATTTTTAATCACATTTAACCCCTTTATTACATTTTGTTTTAAAGGGGTTTTTTATTAATAAAAATTTCCTATTCCGATTTATAAATATTTTTAATAAATTTAACCTATGAATATTTACAAATACAAATCAAAGTATTTCCTATTAATTCTCTTATTAATAAGTTTTTCTAATGTTGTATATTGCGACACATTCAGCACTATTCGTAATATTCTATCATCATCAAAAATAGAAAATAATTATTTTATTAATAAACAAATAAATATAAGTAGCAATTTAAATTATATATATACAGAATATTCCTCCGATTCTCTCTTCAACAAAAATTATATTCATTCTCATAAAATTCAATTTCATTCACCAATAATAAATAAAACATTACAATTTGGTGGTTCTTATCATCTCAATTACTCTAACTATCAAAAAATACTAAACTCCGAATATACATTTGGCTCAATAAATCTACTATCAAAAAATTACGATTTATATTTAAAAACAAAAATCAATAATCATTTTTTAAAATTCCAATATAATTACAAATCAATTGAAAATGATTTTTTATTGAAAATTCACGAATTCCCATATTCTCAAAAAAATCTAATAGAAAACAAGTATTTTTATGACTTATTAGAACCAACTTTCGGCGATTCAATAACATTTGCTCCCAAAATAGAAAATCATATAATAAATATTAATTATACTGCTCCCAAAATTTTTAATGTCCACCCTTTTATCAATTTACAATACCAATTCACAAATATTAACATTTACGAAAAACACTTAAACATTACCACACCAAAATTAGATGGAGAAAGACAAACTCAAATTGGAAACAATTTCAATCCATATCAAATAAAAATTGGTATTATTTCAAAAAATGATAATAAGTTCTTTTTAGGTTATAATGAAATAATTTTTGAACCAAAATGGAAGCAAATAATATATCCCAATGATTATGATATTCATACATTAGCAGATGGTAATTTTAAGTTTTCAAATTTGGAATTTGGTTACAATAACAGATCAGGCAATAATTATTATTATCTTGGAGCAAGTCAAGGTACTCTTAAATTACAACAAGAATTATCAACTCCTGTTTTAGGTTATCTATTTATCTTACCAATTGCACATCAATTGAATTTGGATTTAGAAATACTTCATAAAACTCAAATCATTCAATATGGTTATTTTTATAAAACCAACAATTTTATCATCAATTCAGAGTTTGGATATATTCATTCATTCATATCAATAAATATGGATTATTCGGCTAATCTTGAATTTGGATTAACTTCAATAGATGAAAATAAAAATTATCTATACGATGTCAATTTATTCAATTTAAAAGTTCATAGTAGCTATAACTATAAAAAATATTTACAAATTTATTTTGATTGTAGTCAAATAATTCCTTATATAAGAAAAATAAGTGATGAGGGGCCATCAATCAAACCTGATGGAATAAAAAGGAAGCAATATGGTGGACTAATGATCGAAATTGGAATAAAATATTATTACTAAACAAATGGATTCATTTATGGAAAAATTAAGCAAAAATACAGTTAAGAAAATTAGGGCATTACATAATAAAAAATTTAGAAAAATCAATGAACAATTTTTGATTAGTGGATTAATTTCAGTTGAAGAAGCAATCAGTTCAAATTATGATATTACTGAGATTTATTATACTTCTTCTATCATTGAAAAGAAAAATATCAATAAAATATTCAAAATTGCATCAGAGAAAAATATCCCCTTATATAATATTCATCATAGTGATGTGAATAAAATTTCTACAGAGATTTCGCCACAAGGAATAATAGCAATTGCAAATCAAAAGAAATTCACACTATCAGAATTTGGAAATAATATTCTCATTCTTGATAAAATTAAAGATCCCGGAAATCTCGGCACAATCTTTCGAATTGCTCATTGGTTTGGACTTGGTGGCTTGATATTATTAGAAGGAACAGTTGAAGTAGAAAATCCTAAAGTCGTCCAATCATCAATGGGATCAATTTTTCATATGCCTTTTGTAATTGAAAATTCTTATGAAAAAATAATAGATTATTGTAAAAATACATCAAAAAATATTCTTTTATCTGATGTTCATAATGGAAAAAATATTAAAGAATTTAATTTGAAAAACAAATTTGCTTTAGTTATCGGAAATGAAAGTCGTGGAATTTCTGATTCTTGGAATGAATATGATTTACAACGAGTATTTTTACCACAAATTGGCGGTGCAGAATCATTAAATGCTGCCGTTGCTACTGCCTCTATGTTGAGTTTACTACTATATTAAAAATATTTTTATAATTCTTCATCATTTGTTTCGCTATCATCCATCTCAAAAACAAATTCCATATTTCTTAAAAAAAATGGAGTGCCTGCAGATAAAACACCAACTTTTTTTACACCAGATTCTTTAAGTTTACTTGCTGCTTCTGAAGTTGTTGCTCCTGTTGTGAAAACATCATCAATTAATATCACAGAAGAAGGAATTTCTTTAACTTTATTTACTCTAAAAGCACCGGAAATATTTTTAATCCGATCTTCTTGATTAAATTTTGTTTGTGTCTCTGTTGATTTAATTCTCTTAATAATTTTTGTATTCATTGGAATTGCTAAAATATTAGATAATTCGTGTGCAATTTTTTCCGCTTGATTATATGTTCTACTATCCTTTTTAATTCTATGCAATGGGATTGGAATTATACATTCGTAATCATTAAAATTCGTATTTTTATAATAAATTCCCATCTGTTTTCCAAAAAATGTCCCAATATAATCACATCCATTATATTTTAAATTGTGTGTTAACATTTTCATAACATCATTAAATTTGTAAAGTGATGAAACTTCGTCTATTATCGAATTTTCAGGATCAAAAGAATGAGGTGCTTTGCCAAATATTTCTAAATTATAAAAACAATCGTGACATAAATAATCATTAAAACGAGCAACTTTACCACAAACTAAACACTGCGATGGAAAAATCCAATCTATTAATGGATCTACAATTTTCTTAAATGTTTTTTTCATATTTTTATTTCTATTATAAAAACTCATCACACATTCACAATAAAAAAAGTTCCCTCTGCTTTGGCAAATAAA
>JAOZRH010000179.1 GCA_029931905.1 Fidelibacterota bacterium | reverse complement strand
ATTCCTTTCTGTTTAGCCCATCGAACTAATTCAAATGGATGTTTAAATTGTCCTTTTTCGATTTCTATTTCAAAAAGTTTTGATATTGATAACATTTACGTTCTCCTTGAAAACAAAAAGGGAGGTAAAAACCTCCCATATTAACTTTCTAAAACACAGACTGATAACCATCTGGTATTTTCTCTTCTTCAATAACGTCACTCGAAAGAACTTGATTTGTCGATGTTAAATCTTCAGTAGGAATTTCTTCTGTTGGTGTATCATCTAAAACACTGTCCACTATTATTTCCTCAGTGGAAGCCTCTTCTTGAATTTGTTGTTCTTCTAACTGAGTCATATTTATCTTAAACATTCCTTCCTTTATTCGAAAATGAATTGATAAATCAACTGCATAATCAAACCATTTTTTAAATTCAGGATCTGTATTATATTTTTCTAATGCATCTTTTTTATAAAATTTATCTGATTTATAATCAATTTTATTTGTTTGTGGATCTCTAACAGATAAATGGCACCAAGCTCCAGATTTCTTCATCATAAGATCGTGAGGAAATTTTTTATTCTTATAAATCTTCGCTTCACTCGGAGTCATCTCCGATAGAAAATGATATTCCGTCCAAAACTTGTTTATACCAGTAGATTTATCAAACAAACAAGAAATTGAATGTTTTGATGGTGCATACTTATTCTTCTCTGTCATTATATTCATAAACCAACCATCAACACCTGTATATCCATCTGCAGGAGTTATGATCTTTCCTTTAGATAAAAACAACCATTGTGAAAGTCTATGATTGAGAGCTGATATTGATGATGCAGCTTTAAAATCTTTAAATGTCCCAACACTAGATTCCGTTGGTACATAAGGACCATCAATTTTAATATTTGCACGAACTTGATCTATGGACAAGAAAGTTATTCGATTAAAAGCCAAAAGAGAAGCATATTTTTCCAAAGCAAAGGTCAATTGTCTCGCTTTACATTATTTTTAGAAAGAGTCGTTAGTTCTTTCCTATTGGACTGTATATTACTATACAGATAAGACTATATCTTCAGTGAAATATTATTTTAAAGTTCTATGAAAACGTGATTTTTCATTTTTTGAGTATTTCTTAAAATATTATTAAGTTTATTCTTACAAATTTTCAGATATTCACAAGTTGCTGTGTACGCTAATATTTCTTCAACTACAATACAATTATTAATCACACTAATAATACATATTAGACGTTTATATTTTTCTCTTTTTCTTCTTTTTGTTATATCACTACCTGCATAAACACAAATATATTTTCCTCTTTTAACGGTTAACTGTCTTTCATTACAACAATCAAAAACAGTTGTTCGACTAATATCCAAAAAATTTGCTGCTGCAACCATAGATTCAAATGTTCGAACAAAATTACCATCTGAAGTATAAATATCAATTTTTATCAATACTTCGTTTTTAAAAATATTTAGTTTTTTGCCGTGTAAACAAAATAAATAATTTCCTGCACTTTTTGTACGACCATTTATACAGGCTGAAATGTTCGTTGGAAATAAATCTAACTCTTTCGCAGCACTTTCAATTGATTCGTAACTCGTTATGAAATTTCCACATTTATCATAACAATCAATTTTCTTCATTTGATTACGTTTTAAACTTCCCTGACCTCCAAGAGTCATATTGTAACCATTTTTGAACGTATCATATTTTTTAATAAAATATATTTCTGCTTCACATAATTCATGATAAGAAACATTTTGATTTGAATAGTTATAATAAAATTCTAATTCAAAATTTTCTTTACCATATTTTCTAATTGCTCGATGAAAATGATATTCATATGAATTATCAACATTATGATAACTAGAATAAATATGTTTTGTTAAACGAGTTCTTAATGAATTTTTAGTAATTCCTATATATCTTTTATTATTGATTTTATTACGTATTACATACAAATACATATCTCATATCCTTAATATATTATTTCACTGTTAAACACTTCGAACTCACTTGAGTTCTACTCCCATACGGGATAGTCGTTGAACCTTTCCATTTCTGGACTCGGCTGCTGATTGTCGTATGGAAAATCATACGAGGTTCCAGCAATTCATTTAAAGACGCGCCTAAAAGACGCCAATAACAGAGTTTGGATTGTCAGCATCATCAACCTTTGAACTTGGTGTAGCTGCAATTGAATCCCAAATTATCAAAACATAAAATTCTTGTTGTAATTTCTCTTCAAATTGTCTTTTAATATTAACAAGAGTTTCTACCATTTCAAAAACTTCAAGAACATTTAACATTATTGGTTCATATTTAAACCTTTGTGGATCTAAATTAAATGAATCCATTCTTGATATTTGAAACTCTGTCGATTCAGAAACATTTCCAGATCCCTCTATATCTAAATACACAACAACTGAATTTGGGTACATTTCTTGAAACACTTTTGCAAATTGAAATCCAGTTGTTGATTTACCTGTTTCTGGTGTGGACGATAACATAACAGGTGCTGATGAAACCAAACCTCCTCCTAAAAGTGCATCTAAAGGTTTAATACCAAAAGGAGTCATTATTGGTTTCGGTGCTATTTTAGTTCCAAAATTTTTCTCAATCAAAACATTAAAAGCTTCTCCCAATTTATCTGCAAACTCTTTTGAACCTTTTTCTAATTTTGAAACATCAAATGAATTATCAACTTTCGTTTTTTTTCTTGCCATTTCGCCTCCTAAAAAGTTTCTACGAAACTATCAAACTAATATCATGTACCTGAAACAAGAAGTCTTTTATCTTCTACTTCTTTATCTTCCGGTTCTTCTTCACCCAATTCATCTTCAATTTCTTCTTCTCTTCTTTCAATTGCTTCTTTTTCTAAACGAAGCATTTTTTTCTTTATTTCTTCTGGATCTAAAGGTTGAACTGAAGCCTGAACTTCTGGCTCTTCCATCTCTGGAGTTTTAACTACCATTATACGTTTAACAATTCCATGTGGTCCAGGTCCACCACCAGACATTGCTAATGACTTTAAAATTGGTCCAATCGGTATCATCTTTTTCTCCTATTTGACTCGTGATATTCTTGCAGGAATTAATCTTGCTTTACCATAAATTTCAAAACGCTCTCCAGTAGGATCAGAAACGTCGAATGGAATCAAAATTGATCTTCCTTTTCGACCCAGAATCATTGTACTGTGAGAGAAATCGGCTTTTTTACAAGAAATCTCAAAAAGTTCTGACCCATTAAAAATTTTAATTCCTTTAATTTTATCAATAGAAAAACCTCTTTCAAATACTCTTTGTAAAATATCTAAAAAACGTCCTTCTTTTTTACGTCCCATAAAATAAGTTTTTGCACGGCATGTACCCATGTAATCTTTTGAGTATCCTAAATTTTGTGCTTCATTAGCAACTACAATATAGCCATTAGCGCCTGATCCAGGTTTTTTAAGATTAACAAATGGTGGTGCATCAACAGTATTTGATGTTGGAACACAGAACATAAATGTTGGATTTAATTTAAAGAAAAATTTAAGATCATTTAAAAGAAAACAATCATAATTATTTCCTTTTATTGTTGTTCTTCCAACGGCGAGATCTATTTGACCAGAACGCCACGGAATAGATTCGACAATTAAATCCATATTTTCATAAATAGAAATCATAATTTAAATTCCCCTTCGTTAATAACTATCTCTTTTTCTATCTCTGGAGGTAATTGTGAACAATTTTGAGAGAATAAAGTAGATAATTGTTTGAAAACTTCTACTAATTCATTATTTGAAATTTTATCTAATTTCTCATCGATTTTACGAATTTCAACTTCAATTAATCGATGATTTTTATAAATCAAATCAGAAATATTATTGTGATATCTAAATTTAACTGATTCGAAATTATTATATGTATCATACAATTTCGATAATAATTCTATATTTCTAATCTTTGCACCATAATAAGAACTTTTTTTTCTATTATCTTTTTCTTGTTGAATAAGAATATCCAA
>JAOZRH010000298.1 GCA_029931905.1 Fidelibacterota bacterium | reverse complement strand
TGAAAGATTTATTGATGACCTGAAAATAACAATCAACAAAAAAATACTGATAATACAAATATTGCTCAAAATATGAATCAACAATTCCATGATGATTTTTCTTATATTCAATGAGTTGTTGATATTCCGGAAGATCACCCAAAAAAATTAGAACTTGAAAAAAGAAAAAAAAATATTTCTGTTTATGCAAATTTAACTCCTGATGATATTTCCGAACTTATATCATCTTGACAGATGTTTCCTTGAAGCGATGATTTGAATGATTTATCAAAAATAAATCCTGACCTTGTAATTGAAGCTCAAAAAAGAGTTCAAGAAAAAAACAATCTTGATACAATAAATACTAATACATCTTGATTATTTAAGTCCTTAAATAATTGAAATAAATTTTCTCTTGCAAAAAATAATAATAAGTAAGAACCCAAAAAAGAAGATTTATATAAAAAAACAACTCAACCTGTTAACAACTATGTTGCGAAAGAATTGGAATCAAGATATTGAAGTTATGCAGATAAATACGAAGATACAGCAAAAGAATTATTGTCTGCTCCTAATGTGCAAAGACGAAAAAATGATGTTTATAAATATTCTGATGAAATAAATAAAATAGACCAACAAATAGAAAATCTTTATGAGGAGGCTTGAAGAGAATTATGAGATGAAGCTCCACAATATCTTCGTTCTGCTTATATTTCCGAGAAATCAAAAAAATTACTTAGACTTAAAAATCCACTTGTAAAACAATTAAATCTTGCTCAAAATATGTTGCAAACTGAAACAAAAGAACAACTTAAAAAATTAGATATGATAACAAAATGAATACAAACAGATTTATCAAATCAACACCGACAACAAAATTTTGATCTAAATAAACAAAAATTTGATTTTCAACAAGAACAATATCAAGATAAACAATATCAAAATTCTATAAACCAAATACAGAAAGCTTGAAGTGCAAATCTTACTCCTCAAAATGTTGATACAAGAAATGAAAGAATGAATGTTATTTGAAATCTTTCTTGAAGTGTTTGATGATGAAATACTTGATTATGATATGCTGTTTCTCAAATCCCAGATTGAACTAATTGAGGACAATGTTGAGCCTTTGTGAATGATGCTTTAAGTTGAGTTGGTGCAAAG
>JAOZRH010000178.1 GCA_029931905.1 Fidelibacterota bacterium | reverse complement strand
TCATAAATGATGGTGAAAATCAATTTGTTGAATTCAAAGAGAAGTATGATAAAAAATATAAAAGCCAAAATGTCCTCAAAAATGTCCCCAAAAATGCTAAAGATAGACAAACAATTATTTTAGTGGATTTGATTCATAGATTAGGACTTGTCGAAAAAGCTGGTTCTGGAATTAAAAGAATTCAAAAATTGGCAAAAGAAGATAATATAAATGTAGAATTTAATACTGGATCGTTTTTTGAAATTATATTTTATAGAAATGTTGATACAAATCGGATAAAAAACGAACATAAATCAAAAGCAAATGTTGACACAAATGTTGACACAAATGTTGACACAAAACCATTAATTAGACAAAAATGGATACTTAATCACATAAAGGATAATGGGCAAATAAAAAGTAAAATAATTCAAAATCAATATAAATTAAGTAAGGAAATAATTTCTCGTGATTTAAGATTACTAATCGACCAGAATAAAATCATAAAAAAAGGTGGCGGAAGTAATGTTTGGTATGAATTAAAAACCAGTAATTAGATATGATATTTTCAAGAAAAAATATTAAAAGTTAATAAATGAAATAGCAAATTAATTGGAGTAAACGATGCAAAAAATAGTAGAATGTGTTCCAAATTTTAGTGAAGGAAATGATTTAAATATAATTGAGCAAATTACTAATGAAATTAAAAATACAGACGGAGTAGAATTGCTCGATGTTGATCCGGGAAAAGCAACGAATAGAACGGTAGTAACATTTGTTGGTAATCCTGATTCTGCTGTAGAAGGAGCCTTTAGAGCGATAAAAAAGGCATCTGAATTAATCGATATGAGTAAACAAAAAGGAACTCACGCTCGGCAAGGTGCTACTGATGTTTGTCCATTTATTCCAATTGCAAATGTGAGCAGAGAAGAATGTATTGAAATGTCAAAAAAACTTGGTAAACGAGTCGGTGAAGAGCTTAAAATTCCAACTTATTTATATGGATATTCTGCAACAAAACCTGAAAGAAAAAACCTTCCTGATATTCGTAAAGGTGAATATGAGGCATTAGAAGAAAAATTGAAAACCGATGAATTTAAGCCAGATTATGGAGAAGCAATTTTCAATAAAAGAGCTGGTGCAACTGTTATTGGAGTTCGTGATTTTCTTTTAGCTTATAATATCAATTTAAATACAACGGATCCAAAACTTGCAAAAGATATTGGCTTAACAATAAGATCAAAAGGACGATTAAAACGAGACAATAAGAACAAAGTTATATTAGACGAAAATGGAAAAAAATTACGAGTTCCAGGTAAATTAAAAAATTGTCAAGCGACTGGTTGGTTTGTTGAAGAATATGGATATGCCCAAGTTACGATGAATTTACATGATTATAAAATTTCTGGATTGCACGATGCGTTTGAAGTTGTGAGAGAAGAGGCGAGGAAACTTGGTTTGCGAGTAACTGGTTCAGAATTAGTTGGAATGTTGCCAAAAGAAGCGATGATTAATGTTGGAAAATATTATTTAAAAAAACAAAAAAGAAATACTGGAATTCCTGAAAGAGATATAATTCATACAGCAATATTATCACTTGGTTTGAATGACACAACTCCGTTTGATATGGATGAAAAAGTTATTGAATATAAAATTGCAAATGAGAAAAATAAATTGAAAACAATGAAAATTACTGACTTCTTAAATTTACTTTCCTCAGATTCTCCAGCTCCAGGTGGTGGAAGTATTTCTGCATTAAGCGGAGCATTGTCATCCGCCTTAACATCGATGGTTACACAGCTGACATTCAACCATAAAAATTATAAAAATAAAAATGAAATAATGGAAGAAGTTGCAATTAAATCACAAGATTTAATGAGAAAATTTACCGAATTAATTGATAAAGATACCGAAGCATTTAATGAATATATGAGAGCCAGAAAACTACCAAAGAAAAGTGAAACAGATAAAATCAAACGAGATAAAGCGTTAGAAGAAGCATCAAAAATTGTTACGAATGTTCCTTTTGAAACACTAAAATTATCGACAAAATTATTGAAATTATCCGAAATTGTGGCAAAAAAAGGAAATGTAAATGCGAGATCCGATGCAGGAGTTAGTGCAATGCAAGCAGAAGTTTGTGCCGAAGGTGCATATTTAAATGTATTGATAAATTTACCTACTATTAATGATGAAGATTTTGTAAATTCTATAAAAGAGGAATCTGATATTTTACTAAATGAAGTTAAAAAAGACAGAAAACGGATTGTAAATTTTGTTAAAAGGAAATTAGAAGAAGAATTGATTTAAACAGCTTGAATTTGAAAGGAATTTAGAATGAAAAAAATTATTTATTTTGTAATATTGTTGATTATTGGTTGCAGTAATAAAACTGTAATAAATAAACAAAATGATTTTAAAAAAGAAAATTACAATAAAATAAAAGAAATATTGGTAAAAAAACCAAATGTTATTCCAACCAAAAATTCGCCTAAAGTAAATGAATTGGTACAAAAAGGTATTACTTTGCATGATGCGAAAAAATACAATGAAGCAATTTTAATGTATGATATGGCGATAAAGGAAAATCCAAAAAATCCATGGGCATATTATGAAAAATCATATTCATTAATGTATTTACAGGAATATGAACTAAGTTTAAATGTTGCTTTAAAGTCTGCACAATTTAATTCAAGTATGCTTTTCTCAACATATATTCAGTTGGGATCCCTTTTAGATATTTTAAAATATTATGAAGAATCTGAAACAGTTTTTGAAAAGGCATTAGATATAGATTCAACGGATCATTTAGTTTATTACAATTTGGGGATTACAAAGGCAAATTTGAATAAATACTTTGAATCGATTGACTGTTTTAAAAAAGCGATAACTCTTAATTCAATTCATAGAAGTAGTCATATTGCACTTGGAACAATGTATATGAATGATGAATATATTATTCCAGCAATTTTAGTATTTTGCAGATTTTTATCTTTGGAACATTCATCTGAAAGAGCAAAAAATGTTATTGCAGATTTAAAAAATTTATTAAAAATTGGTGTAAAAAAAAGAAATAATAATATTATTGATGTACTTATTCCTGGAGAAGGAAAAGAATATGATGGAAATTTTATGTCTGTTCAAATTTACTTATCATTGTTAAATGCAAATCTTATAAATCTTAATAATATAGAAAAATCGCCAATGGAAACGATTGAAGAAAGAATATCAGGTATTTGTCGAATTATGGATGAATTATCAGAAAAAAATGAATATAAAGGATTTGTTTGGGAATATTATGCACCATATTTCATTGAAATGCAAAAAAAAAAATTAGTAAGACCATTTATTTATTATATATTTCAGAATTCAGATGATGCAGAAATAAAAGAATGGATAAATAAACATGAAAGCAGGATAAATGAATTCATTAATTGGGACAATTCATATCAATTTAATTAATTAAAGGAGCACAAAATGAAAAGAAAGTTTATTAGTTTAGTTATTGTATTTATATCACTAATATTTATAATTAAATGCTCAAACAATAAAACATCAAAATATGAATATGGTCAATCGTTACCAAATGAAGAATTAAAAAACATTGCCACTGCTATTAAGGAAACAGAAAATGATCCGTTTTCTAAAGAGTCAAATAATAATCGAAAAGTTATTACTAATTGGTTAATTGAGTCGCCTGATGTTACCGTTAAAATTCACAATGTGTTAAAATTAGATGATGAATATGAATATTATTCATTGTTTTTAATTCAATCTATGATTACTCCAGCAAGAATAGTTATTGAAAATCCAAAAATTAAAAATGATGACTTACTAATTCAAATGAAAACAACAAGGATATTATTGGATATTTATAAAAAATTAATCAATGAAAAAGGAGAATTATACAAGAATGAACAAATAGAAAAGATATTAATATTAGAAGAAGATAATACTCTTGTAAATTATATAAAAGAAATAATTACCGCTAATCAAAATAATAAGTAAATAAATATTATGAAAAAAATAGATTTATTAATACATAACTGTTCAGAATTAA
>JAOZRH010000177.1 GCA_029931905.1 Fidelibacterota bacterium | reverse complement strand
TTGAGAATACGATATGTTTACAATAAAAAGAATAATTAGAAGTGTTTTTTTCAATAATTTGCTCCGTTTTATATTTTATTTAAACCAATTTTTTATTGTGGAGCAATTGTCTTCAACATATTTAATGTTTTTAAATTCGTTCGATTTGGGATCATATTTATAATCTTTACTCCATTCTTTACTATTAGCAATCATAGTTTCTAAAGATTTAAGAATATAATTTATCGTTTTGTTTGACATTGTTGGATGAAGAGAAATTCGTATCCACCCAGGTTTATTTGAAAAATCATTTTTTAATATGCTTTTTTTTAATTTGTTTGATCTTTTTGGTGATAAGTGAAGTAAATAATGTCCATAAGCTCCCGCACAAGAACATCCACCGCGAGTTTGAATTCCAAAATGATCGTTAAGCATTTTTACAGCCAAATTATAATGTAAATCTTCAATAAAAAATGAAAATATGGGAAGGCGATCTGTAACATTATGAGCTAATAAATGAACCCTTTTTATTGAGGTTATTTTATCAAAAAAATATTTTACAATTTCTTGTTCTCTGTTGTGAATATTTTCTAACCCCATATGTTCTTTCAATTTTATTGATAACGCAGTACGAATAGTTTGTAAAAATGCAGGTGTTCCCCCATCTTCTCTTGTTTCAATATCTTTCAAATATAAGTGTGTTCCCCAAGGATCAGTCCAACGAACAGTACCGCCACCAGGCTGGTCGGGTCTTTTTCTTTTATATAAATGTGAAGCGAATATCAATACACCAGCACTTCCAGGACCACCAAGAAATTTGTGTGGAGAAAAAAATATTGCGTCAAGTTTCTGTAAATCATTTTTAGGATGCATGTCTATTGCAACATATGGTGCAGAACAAGCATAATCTACAAAACACAATCCATTGTTTTTGTGCATTATTTCGGCAATTGTCTTTACAGGTGGTTGAATTCCAGTAACATTTGAACATGCAGTAATTGCAGCAATCTTCATTTTTCTATTAGAATATTTTTTTAATAATTCTTTTAAATGGTTTAGGTCAACAAGTCCCTCATCGTTTGCGTTGATTATTTTTACATCAGCAATTGTCTCAATCCAAGTTGTATGATTTGAATGATGTTCCATGTGGGTAATAAAAACTATCGGCTTTTCATTGTCTGGAATATTAATAAATTCGCTGAACTTTTCATTTAATTTTAAGCCCAAAATTCTTTGGAATTTATTTACAACTCTCGTCATTCCCGAGCCAGTTGTAATAATAATATCATCTTTTGAAGCATTTACATGTTGTTTTATTATTTTATGAGCTTCATGATATGCCAATGTCATTGATGTCCCAGTTATTGTTGTTGTTGTGTGTGTATTACCAACAAAAGGTCCAAGCTCTTTTGACATTTTAGTTTCTATTGATTTATATAGTCGTCCACTTGCAGTCCAATCAGCATAAACCATTTTTTTTATACCATAAGGAGTGCTAAATTTTTTACCATTCCCAATTATTTTTTTGCGAAATTGAGAAAAATATTCTTCTAAATGACTCATAATGTAAAATAAATAATTTAATAGATAAAACCAAAATGTTTTTGTGAATAATTTTGATGAATTTGACTAACTTATAATTTGCGGGATTGACGAGACTCGAACTCGCAACTTCCGGCGTGACAGGCCGGTGCTCTAACCAGTTGAACTACAACCCCATTTTCAAAGCCTTAAAATATACGATATTTTTTTATTAAGTCAAATGTTTTTTTATTTTTGCGAATAATGAACAACTTCTTATAAATAGACCAAAATAATAATAATAATATTATAATAATATAAAAATAATTATAAATTAAAATAATGGAATGGTTAGAGATAATAAGAGAAGGTTTTTCAGAACACATTATTTTTAGTGTTGGTTTGTTATTGGTTGGTGGATATATTTTTGGAAAATTATTTGAGAAACTTAAATTACCAACAATTACTGGATATATTGTTGCTGGAATAATTGTTGGCGCATCTGGATTACAATTAATTCACGAAGAAAATTTTGAAAGTCTAAATATTATTTCTGAAATAACACTCTCTTTTATTGCAGTGATTATTGGTAGTGAATTTTCAATCTCAAAATTAAAAATATATGGAAATAAAATAATAATTTTAACAATTGCTCAGTTATTGTTGACATTTACATTGGTATGTTTTGGGCTTTATGTTCTTGGTTTTTCATTTTATGTTTGTTTGTTATTGGGAGCAATTTCGGCAGCAACAGCACCTGCGGCAACGGTAGTAATTGTTAAGAAATTAAATGCAAGAGGTAAGTTTGTAGATTATTTATATGGAATTGTTGCATTAGACGATGCGGGAACAATTATATTGTTTTCGATTGCTTTTGCATTTTCTACCACTCTTATTGGTAGTTCTGATGTTGCATTTATGAAAACAATTTTTCATGCATTATTTGAAATATTTATATCCGTTTTGATTGGTTTTATTGCCGGATTTATAATTCATCAGATTGCCAAAATGAAAAAGAATGTTAATGAATTGAAGATTATTAGTTTGGGAATAATTTTTCTTGCCACTTCTATAAATTTAAGTTTACATTTTTCACCGCTTATTGCAAATATGACGACTGGTATGGTTTTAATTAATTTAGACAAAAAGAATATTCGTATTTTTAAGTCCATTGAACCAATGACGGCTCCATTATATGCCATATTTTTTGCAGTTGCTGGTGTGGAATTAAATGTACATTTGTTTCTGGATTTGAAAATATTTTTAATAGGAATAGCATTGGTTTTATTAAGAGCTAGTGGAAAATATTTCGGAATATATTTAACATCATTTCCATTAAAAATTCCACCTAAAATTAGAAATTACCTCGGATTAAGTTTGCTTCCACAGGCTGGAGTAGCTATTGGATTAGCTATTTTTGTAAAAGGTTCTGAATTGTTTTCCGGATCTTCTTTTATGGTGCAAGCAGAAATAAATCAAATGATAAGTTTGATATTATTTTCGGTGTTTTTTAATGAGGTATTTGGACCATTATTATCCAAAATAGCAATTTCAAAAAATTTAAATAGGAGGTCTTAAATGGGAATAGAAAAAGCCCTCAAGATTGAATGTTGTGAAGTAAATTTTATTGCAAAGAATAAAAATGATGCTTTACTAAATATTAGCAAATTATTAAAAAGATATGCTCCAATTAGCAAAATATCAGATGAAATAATTTATAATGCTCTTAAAAAACGAGAAGATGTGAGTTCTACTGGGTTTGAAAATGGTATTGCGATACCACATTCACAAATTGAAGGATTAGATGAATTTATAATTGGATTGTTTGTTGATAAAAAGGGATTGGATTTTGGTGCAATAGACAAAAAGAAAAGCAAAATATTTGTTGTAATAATTGGCCCACCTGGTAAACAGGGCGAACATTTAAAGCTTTTAGCTCAAACTTCAAGAATACTTAAAGAGCCAAATGCAATTGAAAATATTTTGAATCAATCAACAAAAGTTGGTTTATATGAAGAGTTTCTCAGGAATGCAAATCTTAATATTCCACAAAATGCTAAAAAAGGCAAAAACAAGTTAATGATTTTAACTGTTAGAAATTTAGAAATTTTACAAGACATTTCAGAAATATTTATAGAATATGGTATTGAAGAAGCTACAAGTATTAATAGCGAAGAAATGGAAAATGTATTGGCGAAAACACCTTTATTTTTTGGATTTTTTAATTTTACAGATTCACAAGAAAGCGGGAGTAAAATGATATTTATAAAGGTTAATGAAAATCACATTAAACCGCTAATAAATGAATTTGAAGAAATATTTGGAGATTTGGAAGCATATTCGGGCTTGAGTGTTATGGTGGTTGATATTGCTTATGAAAAAGGAATGTAAAATTTGTGATCAAGAGAAATGTTATGATAATAGAAAAATATACACAATGGTGTTTAGCCCGCTAATACGGAGGAATAAACACAATAAGGTTTACACAATCGTTAGCGGTTATTGAAAAGAAAGATTTCAGCAATAAAGAAAGTTAGATTATCTT
>JAOZRH010000038.1 GCA_029931905.1 Fidelibacterota bacterium | reverse complement strand
TTTAAGTTTTGGATTGAAATACAATTTTTAGCATTTATATTTATAAAACTTAAACGGACACAACTTCCTTAACTTCTGGAATTTCATCTTGTAATGTTTTTTCTATTCCGTGTTTCAAAGTCATTGTAGCCATTGGACAACTTCCACAAGCTCCTTGTAATCTCACTTCTACTACATTATCATCACGAACCTTAATCAATTCTACATCACCACCATCCATTTGTAAGGCTGGTCTAACTTTATCTAATACACTTTGCACTTTTTTTTGATCTAACATTATTTACTCCTAATTAATTTTTGTTTTCTAAAATTGTTGTTTTGTTTTCTAAAAACGATTCTGTCTTATTCAAAATTATTTCACTTTTCATTTTTACTTCTGGCATTGCAAATTCTAAATAATATTTTAATATCTCTTTTTTTCTTTCTGAATGTTTCGCATCTTTTAAAAATAAATAACCAATTATTACTTTCGTGCTAATCTCAACTATTCTTCTTGCATGATATGCTTGATATTCATTATCATTATTTTCTTTAATAAAATCAATTGCTTCTTTTACAAAATCTGCCATTTTTTGCACTTGTTTATGATATAATGTAAAATATGAAAAATCATTCTTTTCTTCATATTCATTTATTAAACTTTCAAAAACACCCTTCATAATTCCACCAATCGCCGCAACCACCTGAAGCTGTGTTGTTCCTTCATAAATATTTGTAATTCTTGCATCTCGAAAATGTCTTTCAGCATTAAACTCTTTCATATAACCAGTTCCACCATGAATTTGAAGCCCATCATTAGCAACTTCATTTGACATTTCAGAATTATATGCTTTAACTATCGGAGTCAACATGTTTGCTAAAGCCGTATATTTTTTCAGATCCTTTTTATATCTTTTTTTCTCTTCAGGATACTTTAAAATATGTTCTTCAATACCATCTTTCAAATCGACAATAACGGCAGATTCATACAACAACGAACGCCCAGCTTCAATTTTAACTCTCATATTCCCAAGCATTTCGCTAACAGGTATAAATTTATTTATAGTTTGTTTAAATTGTTTTCTCTCTTCTGAATATTTTTTTGCTTCACGATAAGCCGCTTCTGCAATTCCCAAAGATTGCGCTCCAATTCCAATTCTCGCCTCATTCATCAAGGACATAACATATTTTATTAATCCAACTCTTCGTTTTCCCACCAAATGTGCGGGTGCATCATTGAATTGCATTTCGCAAGTTGGAGACCCGTGAATTCCAAGTTTATTTTCTATTCGACGAATTGTCATATGTTCCTCTCGTTCATAAAGAAACATTGAAAGCCCACGACCATCTTCGCTTCCAGCTTCACTTCGAGCAAGCACCAATGCAATTTCGCCATTTCCATTTGTAATAAATCTTTTCACGCCATTTAAAAACCATTGACCAGATTCATCTTGATATGCTTTCAACATTACCGCCTGTAAATCGCTTCCGGCATCTGGTTCTGTCAATGACATTGAAGAAGTCACATTTCCTTCACACAACATTGGCAAATATTTATCTTTCAATTTATCATCTGCGAATTTATAAATCGTATCTGCAATATCGCTTTGCAAACCAAAAATATTCATAAAAGCAGCATCAGCTCGTGAAGTGATTTCTATCGCCATGCAATATAAAGTCATTGGACAATTTAAACCTCCGTATTTTCGTGGAAGAGTAAATCCCATCATATCTGCTTTTTTCATAGCTTCGAGTCCAACCTTTGTTCCTGGAGTATAGACAACTTCGCCATCTATCAACTTTGCACCAATTTCATCTGTCTCCGCAGAATATGGTTCAATTACATTGCCAGCAATTTGACCAGCAATTTTTAAAATTCTTTCATAAGAATCTTTTGCATCTTTTATGTTTTTTGGAGCATATCCAAATTTATTTGCTTCTGAAAAATTATCTTCTCTTAATTCAATAATTTGATCTAAATCAAGATTTTTGAAACGAAACAACAAATCATCATTATCTTCAAAAAAATTAGCCATATCTATATCCTTTTCATTTTTTTAATTTTTTGAATGTTTCTATTAATTGCGGAACAACCTTGTTTAAATCGCCAACAATTCTATAATTTGCAATTTGAAAAATAGGAGCATCTTTATCTGTATTTATTGCGATTATTCTATTAGAATTACTCATTCCAGCTATATGTTGAATCTGTCCAGAAATTCCAACTGCAATATATAATTTTGGTTGAACAGTTATTCCAGTTTGTCCAATTTGATGATCAGAATTTATATATCCAGCATCAACAGCAGCACGAGATGCACCAACAACACCACCAAGTGTTTTAGCCAATTCATGTAACTTTTCAAAATTGTCTTTTGATCCAACGCCAACTCCTCCAGCAACAATAATTGAAGCAGAATTTAAATTTACACTTTTCTCAATTTGAATAGTTTTGATAATTTCCGAAAGAATTAATTCCTCAGAAATATTAGCTTGAATATTAACCACTTTCCCAGAATTTGTTTTATCGGTTTTGTTTATTTTCATAACTCCCGGTCTAACTGTTGCCATTTGTGGTCTATGGTTTGGACTTACAATTGTAGCGATAATATTTCCACCAAAAGCAGGTCTTATTTGATAGAGAATATTTTCATATTTTTTTACTTCACCTTTTTTCTTTTTTTCATAATCGCCAATCTGCAATTCAGTACAATCTGCAGTAAGCCCCACTTTTAATTTCGAGGCTATTCTTGGAGCAAGATCTCTCCCATTGACAGTTGCGCCATATAAAACAATTTGTGGTTGATATTCTTCAATAATATCGCACACCACTTTTGTGAAAGGTAAAGAAGTATAATTTTCTAATGCAAAATGTTCAGCAGAATAAATTATATCAGCCCCATGTTCAAAAATATTTTTATAATGATTTTGGGGATTTGTGCCAAGTAAAATTGCTCCACATTTCACAGATAATTTTTTTGCTAAATCCTGTGCTTTGCCAAGTAATTCTAATGAAACATCTGCAATTTTTCCATTTTGAATTTCAATATATGTCCATACTTCATTTGAATTCATTTAATTTCCTTTTATTAATTTCAAACTATTTTATTGTTCGTCATATTCTTGTTGTAATTTGTTCATTAATTCTTTTACTGGAATAATTTCATTTACTTTATAGGTATTTTCACCTGCAAAAGCATAACCATGTTTAAAATTTCCTTTTTGTGCATTTAGTAATACCGAAGCAATACAATATGGTGAAGTTTTATAATCACAAGTTACAATACACTGATATGGACAAGAATATGGTTTCTTTTTACCATCATTTACATCTTCTAAATATTTATTTTTCAAAGCTCTACCCGGCATTCCAACTGGACTTTTAATAATAATAGTATCATCTTTTTTGGCATTTACATAAGCTTGTTTGAATGCAATATTGGCATCACATTCATCTGTTGCAACAAATCGAGTTGCCATTTGTACACCAGACACACCCAATTTTAAAAATTCTTTTATATTATTTCCAGTAAAAATACCACCAGCTGCAATAATCGGAATTTTCTTTTTTAATTTAATTTCAAATTCCTTTACCGCCTCAATAACCTCTTTTACCAAATTTTGTAAAGAATATTTTTCATCTTTTAATTGTTCAACTTTAAAGCCAAGATGTCCACCAGCCATTGGTCCCTCAACAACAAAAGCATCTGGAATATATTGATATTTGCTCCACCATTTTTTTATAAGCAATTTGGCTGCTCTTCCAGATGAAACTATTGGTACTAATTTTGTTTTAGAATTTTTTGTTAAATACTGTGGTAAATTTAATGGCAATCCTGCACCCGAAAATATTATATCAACTTTTTCATCTATTGCCGTTTTAACCATATTTGAAAACTCGGAAATTGCTACCATAATGTTTACACCAAGAATCCCATCTGATTGTTCTCTAGCTTTTCTTATCTCACTTTTAAAAGCTCTAATATTTGCTTCTATATGGTTTTTAAAAAAATCCTCTTCAAACATTCCTATCATAACAGATGCGATTACACCAATTCCACCTTCTTTCATTACTGCACCGGCAAGTCCAGACATAGATATTCCTACACCCATTCCACCCTGTACTATTGGCATATTTGCTACTAAATCGCCCATTTCTAGTTTTGGCATTTTCATAATTCCCCCCTTATTTTAGCCAATAATATGTTCAGAAAACAATTCGGATATTAATAATTTAAATCCATCTTCTGAATTATCTATTTCTTTAGATTCTCCAACTTCAAGAACAATATTTTCTATTTGTTTCACTTGTGTTGGCGAACCATTTAATCCACATTGTTCAATTTCTGCACCAATATCCTCATGATTCCAAGTAGTAATAATAAATGGTTTATTTGGATTATTGGATTGTAAATACTCTTCATCATAATCATGCTTTTCAATTAATGAAATTGCATTTTTGTAAGTTAATGTCTTTTTAACGGAAAATGGTCGTGGCGTATTTGCTTCTGCTGTAATCGTAAGTAAAATTGGCAATTTAGCTTTCACCGTTTCATAACCATAATCTGTTGTTCTGTTCGCAACAATTTCTCTATCAGATAATTTTTGAATCTTATCTACAAAAGTTATTTGATTGATGTGTAATTTTTCTGCAGTTTGTGGACCCACTTGCGCAGTATCTCCATCAATCGCTTGAGTTCCACCAATTATCAAATCAAATTCACCAATTTTTTTTATTGCAAGTGACAGAGCATAAGAAGTCGCAAGCGTATCGGCTGCTGCAAATTTTCTATCAGACAGTAAAATCACATCATCAACTCCATAAAATAATGATTTTCTTAAAACCTCACTCGCATTTGGTGGTCCCATCGTTAGAGCTGTAATTTTCGCTCCATATTTATCTTTAATTTTTAACGCCTCTTCTAAAGCATTTAGATCTTCCGGATTAAAAATAGTCGGCAATGCGCTTCTATTCACCGTTCCATCTGGCTTCATCGCATCAACTGTAATATTTTTTGTATCTGGTACTTGTTTTACTAATACAATAATTTTGTATGACATCTCCCCTCCAATTTTGACCTGTATTATACAATTTTATTTTTATAAATGCAAAAATATTGTAAATTTGCACAATATATATAATATTAATATAGCGAGATGATATAATGAACGATATAATGAATGATATAAAAAAAATTACTACCAACACAGACATTAGCTTTACTATTGGAAAAACAATATTTCATAGTAAAAAAATAACTTCAACAAATAAAATAATTTTAGATAATGTAGATGGAATATTTTCAAATGGAGATGTTTTTTTTACAGATATTCAAACAAAAGGTGTTGGAAGATATAACAGAGAATGGGATTCTCAAAAAGGCGGATTATATTTTTCAATTTTATTTCAAAAAATTACCGATTTACAAAAATTTTATAAATTTATTATACTAATTGCTCTTGCCATCAAAAAACAACTGGAAGAATTATCAAACGATTTCACAAATTTTAAAATCAAATGGCCAAATGATATTTATTATAAGGATAAAAAAATATGTGGAATACTTTCACAAACAAAAATTCAAGGCAATGAAATTAGCTTAGTCATTGGTGTTGGAATTAATATTAATAACCAATTTTCAAATAAAGATAATTTTCGAAATCCCCCAATTTCATTAAAAGAAATTTTAAATAAAAAAAGTGATGTATATTTAATTTTACAAACATTGATTAAAAAATTTAATTACTATTATGACGAATTTCTTGATGATAATTTTAATAATTATTTGCCAGATTTAAATAAAAGTATTTATAAAAAAAATGAACAAATAAATTTTACCAAATCAAATAAAACAATTTCTATTAAACCTTTAGAATTCTCACAAAATGGTCATTTAATCTGTGAAATAAATGGAAAACGAAAATTGTTTTCTTTTGGTGAACTCGAATAAATTGTAAAACTTTTTAACTAAACAAAAATGCCACATCGGTTAAATATGGCATTTTTTTGTTTTATTATGTAATATGTGTGATTTTTAGGAACCTTATTTATCCGTTCATTTTTCTTAAAAATTCTTTGTTAGATTTTGAATTTGATAATTTCCCGAGCAAAAATTCCATCGATTCTAAAGGACTCATTTCGTTTAATAATTTTCTCAATATCCAAACTCTTGCCAATTCTGATTTTGTCATTAAAAGTTCTTCTTTTCTAGTTCCAGAACGATTAACATCAATAGATGGATAAACACGACGATCAGACAATCTTCTATCAAGAACCAATTCCATATTTCCAGTACCTTTAAATTCTTCAAAAATTACATCGTCCATTTTACTACCTGTATCTATCAAAGCCGTAGCAATAATTGTTAAACTTCCACCACCTTCAATGTTTCGAGCAGAACCAAAAAACCGTTTTGGTTTATGCAGTGCGTTACTATCAATTCCACCAGAAAGGATTTTTCCAGAATGAGGAACTACAGAATTATATGCTCTTCCCAATCTTGTTATGCTATCAAGTAAAATTACAACATCTTTGCCATATTCTACAATCCTTTTAGCTTTAGCCATAACCATTTCTGCAACTTGTACATGATTTTCGGGTGGTTCATCAAAAGTTGAGCTAATTACTTCGGCGCGTACATTTCTTTGCATATCTGTAACTTCTTCTGGTCTTTCATCAACGAGTAAAATCATTAAAGTAGCATTTGGGTGATTTGTTAAAATACTATTTGCTATTTGTTGTAAAAGTATTGTTTTTCCAGTTTTTGGTTGAGCAACAATCAATCCTCTCTGTCCTTTTCCAACTGGAGTCAATAAGTCCATTATTCTCATAGCATATTTATTTTTTGTAGTTTCTAAAAACAAGTGTTCATTTGGATACAATGGGGTTAAATTATCAAACGGCAACAGAATTTTTGCATTTTTAGGATCCTGATTATTAATTGATATTATCCTCAATATCGCAAAAAACTTTTCATTATTTTTCGGTGCTCGGGCTTCAGCGGATATTTCATGACCACTTTTTAACGAGAATTTTTTAATTTGTGTAGCAGAAATATAGGCGTCGTGTTCATTTTGTAAATAATTATTTCTTATGCTTCGAATAAACCCAAAGCCATCTTTTAACACCTCTAACACTCCTTGTACAAACACATGCCCTTTTAATTCTACTTCTGCTTCAATAATTTTAAAAACCAGATCGTGTTTATTCATACTTCTTGTGCCTGGAACATATAATTTTTTTCCTAATTGTTTCAAAGCACTGCTTTTCATCTTTTGTAATTCTGAAATAGAATGATTCACTATTTCTAATTCCTTTTCAACTTGCTTTTTAGTGGTGTTTTTCATATACCTTTCCATTTTTTTATATATTTATAATTTATTGTGTTTTGATTTTATAACAACTGGTTGTTATTGATAATTGTAAATTTGTGATTTTGATTTAACGGCTAATATTAACTAACTTTCTTTTATTTGTCAAGTATATTTTTATTTTTTTTCATACTCTTTTTTTGTTGCCTTTATTTTGCTATAATCGGAATTTCAAAAAACAATTTGCATTTACAAATAATTTTTGTATTTTTAACTCGTCTTTGGGGTAGGGAGAATTTCCCTTCCGGCGGTAAAAGCCCGCGAGTTCCGAAAAAATTGGAACTGAGATCGTGAAATTCGGTCGCCGACGGTTACAGTCCGGATGATAAAAGATAGCGTTTGCTCCAAAGGTTATATTTGGAGTTTTTTTATGATAAATGAAAATAAATATATGACAAAAGCTATTGAGCTTGCAAAACAGGGAATTGGGAAAGTAAGTCCAAATCCTGCAGTTGGTGCTATAATTATAAAAAACGATAAAATAATTGGCGAGGGGTTTCATCGCTCTTTTGGTGGCAAACATGCAGAAGTTGAAGCAATTGAAAATGCAACTGAAAGTGTAAAAAACTCAACAATGTTTGTAACACTTGAACCTTGTAATCATTACGGCAAAACTCCACCATGTACACAACGAATCATAAAAGAACAAATTAAAAAAGTTTATATTGCGATGAGGGATCCAAATCCAAAAATGTCCGGAAAATCAATAACTATCCTTGAAAAAAATGGAATTGAAGTTGAAGTAGGAATTCTTGAATCTGATTCTCAAAATATCAACCAACCATATATAAAAACAACAAAATATCAATTGCCATATATAATTTTAAAATCTGCTGTAAGTTTAGATGGATTTATTGCCGATGACAATGGCGATTCTAAATGGATTTCAAATGCCGATTCACGAAAAATTGTTCATCAATGGCGAGCCGATTACGATGCAATTATGGTTGGAATTGGAACTGTGATAAAAGATAATCCAATGCTTAATGTTAGAGATGTTAGCGGTAAAAACCCCACAAGAATTGTTTATGATTCTTCCGCGTCACTTAGTGAAAATATGAATCTTGTAAAGACGGCGAACGAAATAAAAACTATTGTAATTACAGATGAAAAAATTTCACTTGATTATGAGAACATGTGTAATAAAAATAATATCGAAATATTACAATTGAATGGTAGTGATGAAAATAAGTGGCAAAAAATGTTTAAAATTCTAGCAGAAAAAAACATCCAATCTGTAATGGTTGAGGGTGGTGGAAAAATGCAAACACTTCTTTTAGAAAATAATTTAGTTGATAGAATTGATATTTTTTATTCGCCAAAAGTTTTTGGTAGCGGAATTCCCATGATGAAGTTTAATAAAAATAAAGTCGAAAATTCGAAGATTTTCAAAAAAAGTACTTGGGAAATAATTGGAGATAATGTTTTGTTTAGTGGAATTGTAAATGAGTACTGAAATTTAAAATAGACAATAATATTTAATGCAAAAAGGGACAAAATAAATGTTTACAGGATTAATTGAAGAGATTGGCTCAATTGAAAAAATTGTTAGATTGCAAGGTAAAATAAATTTGACCGTAAAAGCAAATAAGGTTTTAACTGATTCTAAAATTGACGATTCTATAGCTGTTAATGGCATTTGTTTAACTGTTGTTGATATTCAAAAGAATTCATTTACCGTACAAGCCGTGAACGAAACAATTGAAAAAAGCACAATAAAAAATTGGCGAAATGGTAATTTAGTCAATTTGGAACGAGCGATGAAAATCAGCGATCGACTTGGTGGGCATATTGTTCAAGGACATGTTGATGGTATCGGAACCATTAATAAAATCAATAAAATTTCAGATACAATTGAATTGGAAATTATATTACCAGTTGATAAAAACATTTATACAATTGAAAAAGGAAGCATTGCAATTGACGGTATTTCACTAACAATCGCTAAAAAAAACGGAAACAAAATTATTCTTGCAGTAATTCCTCATACTCTAAAAAATACAATTTTAATAAATAAAAAAGTAAATGAAAAAGTGAATATTGAGTTTGATTTTTTCGCAAAATATATTGAAAATTATTTAAATAATTCAAAAGAATCATTAAACAAAAACAAATTAAAATCGTGGGGATATGATAAATGAAAAATAAATTTCAAGTAAATACTATTGAAGAGGCAATTGCTGATTTGAAAAATGGAAAAATGATAATTGTTGTTGATAATCCAGACAGAGAAAATGAGGGCGACATAATTCAAGCTGGTGAAAAAGTGACTACGGAAAGTGTAAATTTTGTTGTAAAATATGCTCGTGGATTATTGTGTACAGCAATCGACAGCGAAACGGCCGAACATTTAGAATTGAAAAAAATGGTTCACGAAAACACATCATTACACAAAACAAATTTTACAATTAGTGTAGATGCAATTAAAAATGTAACAACTGGAATTTCAGCAAACGATAGATTCGAAACAATAAAAGCAATTTCAAATCCAAAAACAAAAGCAAGTGATTTAGCAAAACCCGGACATATTTTTCCAATAATTGCAAAAGATGGTGGTGTTCTATTTCGTACCGGACATACGGAAGCATCAACTGATTTGTGTAGATTGGCTGGATTGAAACCAATTGCTTTAATGTGTGAAATATTAAATGAAGATGGAACAATGGCAAGAATGAAAAACTTGAAAATATTTGCTAAAACACACAATTTAAAGATTGTAACAATTGCCGATTTAATAAAATATAGAAGGAAAAATGAAAAATTAATTACTAAAGTTTCAGAAGTAGATTTTCCTAACGAATTTGGTGATTTTAAATTGTCTTTGTATGAAGAATCTGTTAATGGATTAGAACATGTAGCTATTGTTAAAGGTGAAATAAATCCTGAAAAACCAATTTTAATTCGTGTCCATAGTGAATGTTTGACTGGCGATGTTTTTCATTCTGCAAGATGTGATTGTGGGGATCAAAAAGATGAAGCAATGCGAATGATTGAAAAAGAGGGTTGTGGAATTTTGCTTTATCTTCGTCAAGAAGGAAGAGGAATTGGATTAAAACACAAAATAAGGGCTTATAAATTACAAGATAATGGACTTGACACCGTTGAAGCAAATATTGAATTGGGATTTCAAGCTGATTTACGAGAATATGGAATAGGTGCTCAAATTTTAAAAGATCTTGGTGTAAAAAAAATGAGATTGATTACAAATAATCCACAAAAAATTATTGGACTTTCGGGTTATGATTTGGAAATTATAGAAATGGTTCAACTAATAATTCCAATAAAAAAACATAATAAAAAATATATGGATACAAAAAGAGATAAAATGGGACATTTGATATAAGAATATTGCACACAAAGATACAAAAAATAAAATCTATAGAAAAAGGAGAAATAATATGAGAAATTTTGAAGGGAAGTTAAATGCGAAAGAATTAAATGTGGCTGTTGTTGTTAGCAGATTCAATGATTTAATTACTAAAGAATTACTTGGTGGTGCAAAAGATTGTTGGTTAAGACACGAGGGAAGTGAAGACAATTTTTCAACTGTTTGGGTACCAGGTGCTTTTGAAATTCCATTGGCAGCACAAGTTTTAGCAGAAAAAAAACAGTATGATGTTATCGTCTGTCTTGGTGCTGTAATTCGCGGTTCAACTCCACATTTTGATTTCGTTGCGGGCGAAGTTTCAAAGGGAGTTGCAAATGTTTCGCTTAACAATAAAAAGCCAGTAATCTTTGGTGTAATTACTACTGATACAATTGAACAGGCATTGGAACGCGCTGGAACAAAAGCAGGAAATAAAGGTTGGGATGCCGTTATGAGTGCTATTGAAATGGGAAATTTATTCAAACAAATACAATAGGAATACATCTCTCAAATTGAAAGATATTGTGCCACGAAAACACAAAAAAATGAAAAATATTTACGAAGACCACAAAAAATTTAGCAACATAAATTTTAATGAAAGTCCTTTTGCAAAAGGGGAATATGAAAGTTGTACCTTTATTAATTGTAATTTTAGCAATGTAAATATTTCCAATACTAAATTCTACGATTGTAAATTTATTAATTGCGATCTTAGTTTAACAAAGTTGATGGATACAACATTCAGAAATGTCAAATTCAAAGAATGTAAAATGTTGGGAATAAATTTTGCTAACTGCAACGAATTTGGACTTTCATTTGATTTTGAAAGTTGCATACTTAATCATTCTTCATTTTTTCAAACTAAGATTAAAAAAACCTCTTTCAAAAATTCACAATTGCAAGAAGTTGATTTTACAGCAAGCGATTTAACAGGCTCTTTGTTTGATAATTGCGATTTAGCAAGTGCTTTGTTTTACAATACAATCATTGAAAATGTAGATTTCCGAACTTCATTTAATTATTCTATTGATCCCGAAATGAATCGCATAAAAAAATCAAAATTTACTTTAATTAATGTGATTGGACTCTTAGATAAATATGATATTGATATTGATATTTAACGGGAGAAAAATATTGCCAAAAATAGAACTAATAAACAAAATAAATGATTTGCAAAAAAGTGATGTCAAAACAACCATAACAAATCGGATTAATGAATTTAAAAAAATTGGCAAATCTTCAGATAATACAATTTTTAAAGAGTTGTGTTTTTGTCTATTAACCGCAAATTATGATGCAAAAAAGGCAATGAAAATTCAGCAGGAAATGAATGATATATTTTTAACAGCTGATTTAGGTTTGTTAAAGAAAAATTTAAAATCGTTAGGTTATAGGTTTCCAAATGTCAGAGCGGAATATATTTATCTTGCTCAAAAATATAAAAATAATATTAAACAGATAATTGATGATAATAAAAGTAATTCCTCTAATTTAAGAAAATGGTTTGTGAATAATATTAAAGGATTGGGATTTAAAGAGGCAAGTCATTTTTTAAGAAACATTGGTTATTTGGATTATGCAATTTTAGATTTTCATATAATTGATGTTTTAGAAAAATATGATATTTTTTCAAGACCTAAAACATTGTCTCCAAAAAAATATTTAGAAATTGAGGCTGTATTAAAACCATTTGCAAATAAATTGAATTTACCACTTGGAGAATTGGATTTCTATTTGTGGTATTTGGAAGTCGGCGAGATTTATAAATAAATGGCATCTTTGACTGTTGCTCTATTTCTATGAAATTAAGTTCGATAAAAAATTTTCAAGATTTAAAATTGCAATAATTTGTTTTATGCTTTTGGGGTGCATTAACCGTGTTAATGCAAAAAAGCGAAGCTTTTTATGAAACTATAAACATCTAAATTTCTTACGCAATTTATCAAAATAACACGGTTATTTTACTCCATAAAAAAACTCCCAAAGCTATTCACAACTTTAGGAGTTTATCTTTCTAATTTCAAATTTTATTTCAAGAAAATTAACTTCTTCGTAGAAACAAAATCATTAATTACTAATCTGTATAAATATATTCCCGAACTGATATTTGACGCATTCCATTTTATAGAGTATGAACCAGCTTCTTTATTCTCATTAATTAGATTTTCTACAAGCTTTCCAGTTATATCATAAACAGATATTGTTACAAATGATGATTTTGGCAGATCATAAGAAATAGTAGTTGTCGGATTGAATGGATTTGGATATGCAGAATTTAAAGCATAGATTTTTGGTATATCCGTAGCGTTTTCTGTTATATTAATAGTAATTGTTTTAAGTATTTTTACTTTACCTGAATAATCTGCATCTGAGATGCGATATTCGTAAGTAACTCCAGATACTACATTATTATCTGTAAATATATAATCTGAACGAACAGATGTGTTCCCTGCACCTTTTAATTCTTCATTGTTTGCATAGTTTACTATTTCTATAAATTCATTATTGGCTTCTTTTCTTTCAATAATAAATCCGAGATTATCTATTTCCGAGCTGGTTTGCCATTCGAGTATAACACTGTTGTTTTTCTGAATTGCTGTGAATGAGGTGAGTTCTACGGGGAGTGTGCCATCACCATCAGGCCAATCTTCATAAGCACCGATGTCTGTGGAAGATTGAACATTTGCCACTAAAGTAAAATCATATCTTTCTGCACCACGCTGATCTGTCGTTGGTATAGCAACTCCATTATTGGCTCCAGTACTAGCATCTCCACCCGCATCAATTGCCACACTTCCAGAATAAAGAGCAAGTGTCTTGGTTCCGTTCGACGAGCCATTATCCGCAAGTGTAGAACGCAGATTGAGACCTGCCTGTTCTCCGGTTATATCACCGGTAGCACTGAAAACATAATTATAACAGTCTTCAACAATATTATAGCCGTTGT
This sequence comes from Fidelibacterota bacterium, assembly GCA_029931905.1. Lineage (GTDB taxonomy): Bacteria > Fidelibacterota > Fidelibacteria > Fidelibacterales > Fidelibacteraceae > TCS52. The sequence continues at coordinate 1,310 of JAOZRH010000038.1, read as the reverse complement.
CGAAAACCACACTACTAGCATTACTGTTTTTACTAAAATCATGTGATGTATTATTAGCAATGATAGTGTTTTTTATGTATATATTGCTCGAGGAATTGTTGTATATACCGACATTCGTATTGCCACTTACTGTGCAGTTTGTAATAGTTAAAGTGCCAGAATAATTGTAGATTCCACCACCACCACTGGTGCCGTTATTTCCGCTGATAGTACAATTGGTCAAAGTGGGATAACTGCTACTGCCATCACTGAACACCCCGCCACCTTGTTTGGCCGTATTTCCGCTGATGGTACAGTTGATCAAAGTGGGGCTCCCACCATAATTTCTCATCCCACCTCCGTAACCATAAGTATTAGTAACAGTACTATTTCCACTTATTGTACAGTTAGTTAGAGTGAGGCTGGTATTCTTGCTGAACATACCGCCACCATGAATAGCTTTTGAACCAGAGATCGTTACCGTGTTAAGATTCAGAGTTCCCGCCTCAAAAAATATTCCACCGCCCCATGTACCCTCACCAGAATTATTCGAAACATCTCCGCCTTTGATAGTCATGTTGGAGAAATTAAAGGTTTTACCAGAAGCATTGATATGGAAAACGCGAGAGGCTGTTGTACCCGGTGTTGTTACCTGAACTGTAATATTATTTCCAGTAGCATTGTTATAACCGTTAATGTTCATCCCTTTAGTTGTAATAGAAAGCTCCGATGAAATTACAACCACATCACTGCCAGAAATATTAAATGCAATGCTCTCACCATCACCTACATCAGCAATAGCCTGTCGAAGCGTTTCTGCTCCTGAATTTGCAGTACTTGTTACCACTTGATTAGCAGCCGTCAAACTTGTGCTCAACGCTAATCCAAAGATAATCAACAAACTAAGAACTAAATTTGTTGTTTTCATTTTAACTCCATTTTATTTTTGGGAAATTTGTTTCTAATAGATCCATTTTTCATCAATTGCATATAATGTAAAATCATTTTACAAAATATTTATTGATTGTGCAAAGAAAAAATAAAGAAAAAGGGAAAAGGGAGAAAGGGAGAAAGGAAAACGGAAGTAAAGTGCCATATTTTGCCTCAACCTCAACCTCAACCTCAATCTCAATCTTCAATCTTCAAGTTTTAAAATTCAATAATTTGTTTTATGCTTTTGGAGTGCATTAACCGTGTTAATGCAAAAAAGCGGAGCTTTTTATGAAATTATAAACATCTAAATTTCTTACGAAATTTATCAAAATAACACGGTTATTTTACTCCATAAAAAAACTTCCGAAGCTACAAACTTCGGAAGTTTTAAAATTACA
>JAOZRH010000176.1 GCA_029931905.1 Fidelibacterota bacterium | reverse complement strand
AGCACTTCCTGAATTTCATCAAGTGAGATATTTTTTTCTTGTAATAATACTAATAAATGAAAAAGCAGATCGGAAGTTTCTTCTTTCAATCTATCAATATTATTGTCAATTGATTCGATAACAACTTCAGTAGATTCTTCTCCAACTTTTTGTGTTATTTTATTTATTCCAGCTTTGAATAGGGAAGAAGTATATGATTTTTTTGTTGGATTTTGTTTTCTATCGGCAATTATTTTTTCTAATGTAAATAAAAATGGTTCATCGTCTTTGTTTATTTCATTAAAACAAGTATCGCTACCTGTATGACAAACCGGACCAGTTGGAATTGCTTTTACTAATAAAGTGTCGTTATCACAATCTATTGTAATATTTTTTAAAAATAAAAAATTGCCAGAAGTTTCACCTTTAGTCCATAATTTTTGTCTTGAGCGACTAAAAAATGTTACCTTGCCTGTTTCAATAGTTTTTTGGTATGATTCTTCGTTCATATATCCAAGCATTAAAACTTTTTTAGTTGAATCATCTTGAATAATTGCTGGAACAAGTCCATTATTTTTTTTAAAATCTATTTTCATATTATCCTCATATTATTTTTATCTTATTACGATATTTTTGTTTTTTAAATATATTTTCAAATCAGGGATTTTTATTTCTCCAAAGTGAAAAATACTAGCTGCAAGTCCTGCATCTGCTTTTCCTTTTGTAAAAACTTCAGCAAAATGTTCAGAATTTCCGGCTCCACCAGATGCAATTACCGGAATATTTACTAATTCTGAAATCGTCTTTGTAAGTGAAATTGCAAATCCATTTTTAGTGCCGTCATGATCCATTGATGTTAATAATATTTCACCAGCTCCAAGTTCTGTTGCTTTTTTGCACCAGTCAATTACTCGTATTTCTGTTGGAATTCTACCACCATGAACGAAAACAAACCAATCGTTATTTATCCATTTGGCATCAACTGCTACAACAACACATTGACTTCCAAATTGATTTTTTAATTTTGAAATTAAATTTGGATTTTTCACGGCTGAACTATTAATTGAAATTTTATCGGCTCCGGCATTTAAAAGTTTTTCAACATCTTTTTCATTTTGAATTCCACCGCCAACTGTAAATGGAATATTTATATTTTGAGCAATTCTTGAAACTAATTCTACAAAAGTCTCTCGTTTTTCTATCGTTGCAGTGATGTCGAGAAATACCAATTCATCAGCACCTTGTTCTGCATAAGCTTTTGCTAATTCTACAGGATCGCCAGCTTGTCGTAAATCAACAAAATTAACACCTTTTACAGTTTGACCATTCATAACATCCAAACATGGAATAATTCGTTTGCTTAACATAAAAATTCCTTTAAATCGCTTAATTTGATTCTATTTTCATAAATTGCTTTTCCAAAAATTACTCCGTCAATATTCAAATCATTAAGAATTTTAATATCGTCAATTTTACTAATTCCACCACTGGCAATTAAAAATATTTCTGGAAATTTAGATTTGATTTTTTGATATAATTCATTTGAAGTTCCAGAGAGCATTCCATCTTTTGAAATATCAGTGCAAATAATTTGTTTAATATTAATTTTTAAATATTTATTAATTAAATCAAAAATATTAATATTCGTTTTTTCTTCCCAACCGTGAATACTTATATTTTCATCGTTTACATCAGCACCGAGAATAATTTTTTCACCATATTTAACAATCCAACTCGCAACAAGTTTATAATTTTTAATGGCAATACTTCCAGCAGTTACCTTGTCGGCTCCACATTCGAAAGCTATCCTCAAATCTTCATCTGTCTGAACTCCACCACCAAAATCAACTTTTAAACCCGTTTTCGTGCTTATTTTTTCTAAAATATTCCAATTTACAATTTCTCTTTTTTTCGCACCATCGAGGTCAACAAGATGTAAATATTTAATTCCATTATCTTCAAATCTTTTCGCTACTTCAAGTGGATTTTCGTTATATATTTTTTTTGATGCAAAATTTCCCTTTTCTAATCGAATACATTTGCCATCAATAATATCAATCGCTGGAATAATTCTAATGTTAGATTTTTTTTGTTGTATAAAACTCATAATTATAATTCCAAGAAATTTTTCAAAATTTGTTCGCCAATATTTCCAGATTTTTCCGGATGAAATTGTGTTGAGAAAAAGTTATTTTTTTGAAAACTTGCACTAAATGGTAAAATATAATTTGTTTCTGCAGTTGTGTCATTACTGATTTCGGCAAAATAACTATGAACAAAATAAACAAAAGAATTTTCATCAATTTTATTAAATAATTCGCCTTTCAAATTTGAAATAGTATTCCAACCGATATGTGGAACTTTTAATTTTGGCGGAAACAGTTTTACATTTGAATCAAAAATATTTAAACAATCGGTATCGTTTTCTTCAGAATGATTGCACATTAATTGTAAACCAAGACAAATTCCGAGAAAAGGTTGTTTTAATTCTGAAATGATTTTATCAATATTTTTCTTTTTCAAATATTCCATAGCAGATTTTGCTTCGCCAACTCCGGGAAAAATCACTTTATCACTTGAAATAATTTCATCTTTATTATCTGTTATTATTGGATTGATATTTAAGCGATTTAATGCGATTTTTACCGAATGAATATTTCCTGCATTGTATTTTATTATCGCAACTTTCATAAAATTCCCTTTGTGCTTGGAATTTGGTTGCTTCCATTATGGCGAGAAATTGCAGTTTTAATTGAACGAGCAACAGCTTTGAAAATTGCTTCAATTTTGTGATGTTCGTTTTTTCCTTCTACTTTAATATTTAAATTGCATCTTGCAGAATTAGCGAAAGATTGAAAAAAATGTTCAAATAATTCTGTTGGCATCTCACCAATTTTTTCTCTTTTGAATTCGGCATTCCAAATAAAATACGGTCTTTCTGAAAAATCAATTGCAACTTGTGCCAATGATTCGTCCATCGGAAGTAAATATCCATATCTCTCAATTCCGCGTTTATTTTTCAATGCTTTACGAATTGATTCACCAAGAATTATTCCAATATCTTCCACAGTATGATGTTTGTCAACCTCTAAATCACCTTTTGCATTTAAAATAATATCGCAATTTGAATGTTTAGAAAATAGTTCTAACATATGATCTAAAAATCCAATTCCAGTATCAATTTTATATTTTCCACTACCGTCCAAGTTAAGTTCAATTGAAATATTTGTTTCATTTGTTTTACGATTCAATTTAATTTTTCGTTCTGGAAAAGTTAAAAATTTACAAATTTCATTCCAATCAGTAGTTGACAAAATTGCATTACTATTTTTTGTTTCACTAATGTAAATTGCTTTACAACCGAGATTTTTTGCAAGTTGAATGTCGCTTTCTCTATCACCAATCACGAATGAATTTTCTAAATCATAATCGCCGGAAATATATTTTTTCAAAAGTCCGGTTTTTGGTTTTCTATTTGGTGAATTGTCTTCAGGAAAAGATTTATCAATTAAAATGTCATTAAAAATGATTCCTTCGTTTTTTAATGTTTTTAACATTTTATTATGAGCTGGCAAAAAATCATTTTCAGGGAACGATGAAGTTCCTAATCCATCTTGATTACTGACCATAACTAATTCAAAATCAGTATTTTTTGCAATTTTATTTAAGTTCGTGATAACTTTTGGATAAAATTCAAGTTTTTCCAACGAATCGATTTGTTCATCTTTTGGTTCAATTATTATCGTTCCATCTCTATCTATAAACAATACTTTTTTCATAATTAAAGTCCTTGTGTTTTTACATATTTTTTTAATGCAGTAATTAATTTTTCATTTTCTTTTGGTTTTCCAATTGTGATACGAAGACAATTTTCACAATTAATTTCCTTTGATCTGTCTCTGACAATAATTTGATTTTGTAATAGATATTTAAATACTGTTTGTGAATTTATAAATCTAACAAGTAAAAAATTTGCATCAGAATGAAAAATATTTTCAACGATTTGTAATTTCGAAAGTTGTTCGACCATTTTTATTTTTTCATTTATAATTGTTTTAATAAATTCATCTGATTGAGT
>JAOZRH010000297.1 GCA_029931905.1 Fidelibacterota bacterium | reverse complement strand
AATTGTCTTATAATAGTTTCAATATGTTCAAGGTTTTTTTCCATAGCAATAAAAGATTATAAAAGAGATTTTAATTTTTTAATATCTTTTTCAATAATTTTCTTTTCCTTTTCTGTTTTTACATCAAGCAATTCAACAGTAAGTTCTCATATTCTTTTTTTTGCATTATTTATTACAAACTGTTCTGCTTGTTTATCAAGATTTCATCAAGATTTGATTATATTAAGATGTTCTTTAATAACAGGGGCTTTGGAATTTTCTCAAACATATCATTTATTATGTTCAATAATTGCTTGTTCAACATTTCAATATTGTTTTATAAAATCAATATTTCATTGAGACAATCAATATTTCGTTTTAATATATTCTATATCGTGGAACTCTCGCAATTGACATCAATAAAAGTCTAGCAAAGTAGAGACAACAACAGAATAAAACAACATCATATTTTTTGCATTTATTTTAATGTCTCAAATATTTTCCAAAGTTATATCTCATATTTTGATATTATTATCTCTTATATAATCAAGAAATATTTTTTTTAATCATTTTTTATCAACAACATCTTTTGCAGTTCAGATATATCAATTCATAGTTTATTTTATTAAGATAAAACAGACTCTATATAATCTTCCAATATTGCGACTTCTTCTTTTGAAATAGTCATATCAACTTTTGCTTTTTTAAATTCATCGTTTATTCTTAAAACAGTTTCATCAAGATTATCTAAATCTTGTTTTTTTATTCAATAATATTGCATTATTGCTCTTATATCATCAGGAATTGTTAATCATAACAAATCAGAAAATACTTTTTCTTTTCATTCATCAACAGATAATTCAACAAGTTTTATCTCGTGTTTTGTTAATCACATTTTTTGTAAAAGAATAGTATCAAGACACATTTTATTATTTAATCCAAAGTATCTTTTCACTTCAAAAGCAGTGTTTAGTTTTCTGTTTGTTTTTTTTGGGACATTAGAAACAACTTTGTCTGTTTTCTTTTCTGTCTCTGGTTTTTTTGGGACATTAGAAACAACTTTGTCTGTGTTCTTTTCTGTCTCTGGTTTTTTTGGGACATTAGAAACAACTTTGTCTGTGTTCTTTTCTGTCTCTGGTTTTTTTGGGACATTAGAAACAACTTTGTCTGTGTTCT
>JAOZRH010000175.1 GCA_029931905.1 Fidelibacterota bacterium | reverse complement strand
CTAGAAAAATGGGAAGCAAAGAGAAAAGCAGGGTATTAATCTTTTAGAAGTGACAAAACCAATTACAGCTTCTGAAAAATTTACACCAACAACATCACCTGAAATTGAAACAGGTCCGGAATTTATCGGACCTGAAGGTGTTAAACATATAAATATAACAAAACCAACGACACCAACTGAACCTTCTACTCCTTTGCGTTTAATAATAAACGACATTGAAACCAAACAATTAGATTTACAGGCAGCTGCAGAAGGTGATGTTGTTACACAACCAGATTTACGTTTAGTTGGTGAAGGTGGAGAACCTGAAGCTATTGTTCCGAAATCGAAAATAGCAGAGTTTTTTGCTCCGACGATTTCAAGTATTATATCTAAGAAATTTGATCAAATAATTTCGCCGTTCAAAAAAGTTGGTAATGTTCGAAATGTAGCACAAGAACTAAAAGAAGTTGAAGAGAAAAAGAAAGAAAAAGAACAAAAAAGTTTTAGGGATGAATTAATAACACAAATTGAAAGTATAACAGGTGTTTTAAAAGATATAGACGAAAAGACAGGTATTTCCCAAAGAGCAAAAGAGTCTATATTTGGATTTTTAAAAGGTTTACAAGGTTTTCTTTCAATTGGTATTAAAGCGATAACAACCGCAGCAGCAGTATTTGCTACTATGAAAACATCTGGATTTTTAGCCAATATGTTTTCAGGTTCTGAACATGGTGAACTTCAAAATGTTCTAGAAGGTTCAGGTGCAACCGGATCTAAAACAGAAGATTTCGCTATTCGTTCTGGTCGAACTGCTGCAATGATTGGTAGTAGAAGATTAAGAAAAAAATTAGAAAAAGATTTAGCAAAAAGTCCAACAATAACAAAAATTGCAACATCTTCTGCTAAAGAAAAACTGTTAAAATCTGGTCAAAAATTAACTACTGGAGTTGCTGAGAAAGTTGGTGAAAAAACAATAGCTGGTAAACTCTTTAGTAAAACATCTGAAAAAATTGGTGAAAAGGCTGTTAAAGCATTAGGAAAAAAAGAAGCATTAACTGCTGGAAAATCAATAGCTAAAGCTGTTGGTGGTCGTGTTGTTAAACAAACTGCTAAGAATGTTTTAAAATATGCTGCACCAGGTGTTTCAATAGCAATTGGTGGAGCTTTAGCAATTGATCGTTTTAGAAAAGGTGAAATTGGTAAAGGTTTCTTAGAATTGGCTTCAGGTTTATTAGCTTCAGTTCCTGGAATAGGAACTTTAGCATCAATAGGGATTGATACATATTTGTTGATGTCGGATATTAAGAAATCAATAGAAATGAATGATCCAAAATATCTTCGTAAACATTTTACTCCTGAAGCTCTTAAATTAATTGATAATGATCCATCAAGATTAAACGAATTATTACAATCAGGTAAGTTAATTTTAAATAAAGACATTGGTAAATATGATACAATTGACTCTGAAGCTAGTCGAAAAATATTAGAAGGTGATGAAAGTTTAACAAAAGATCTTGCAAAAAGATTGGCCGATACTCTAGCAAAGGAAGATGTTGTCAATCGTAATTGGATTGGTAAATCTAAAATTGAAGATTGGAGTAAAGCTAAAGAGTTATCTGCAAGTAAACTTTTAGCACTTTCAAAGTATGAAGATTTTAGTAAAGAGACACAACAAAGATTAAAAGAACTCTATGAACAAAAAACAGATAAAGGGGTAGTTCCCTCTGGTAAGGTTCAAAGTGAGATAGAAAAAACAAAACTACAAAAAACTGAAGTTAAATTAAAGAAAGTAGAATTAGAAAAGTTAGATGTTTCGATCGAAGACTTAAAAATTATTAAAAATGACAGACGTTTTATTCAATTAATGATTGAATACTCTCAAGCCGTTAAAGACAAAGATAAAGCTACACAAACAAAAATAGAAAACATAATTAAAAAATATTATCCACAACACAGTATAAAAGAATGGTATAAAATGTGGTTAGAAGTTAAGAATGCAATAAACAAAAAAGAATTACCACATTCACTTATGTTTTCTACAATTGAAGATTTATATGAAGATATTAATAAACCAAAATACGAAACAAAAGTTATACCAATACGAAAACAACAAGATTTATCTTTAACAAACAATTTAACGTCTGGGAATTTTAATAAAGGATTTATGTCTTCTGCAAATATTTATACGGAAGTTCGACAACCAAAACCTGGAGCTAAAATATATGATATAAAAAATAAAGAAAAATATAAAAATCAAATAAATATTCTCAAAGATCCAGATTTTTTACAGTATATTGAATCAGTTTCAAATAAATATGGTGTTAATTCAGCACTAGTTAAAGCTGTTATTGAACAAGAATCTTCTGGTAATCCAAAAGCTAGGTCTGGTGTTGGTGCAGCTGGATTAATGCAACTTACAGCACCAACAGCAAGAGAGCTTGGTGTTGATGATCGTTTTGATCCATTCCAAAATGTTGAAGGTGGAACAAAATATTTAGCACAATTATTAAGACGATATAAAGGTAATATTACTCTTGCTTTAGCAGCATATAATGCTGGGATGGGTAATGTTAAAAAATATGGTGGAGTTCCACCATTTAGAGAAACACAAAATTATGTTCAAAAAGTTCCACAACGAATGGCTAAATATGAGAGAATGACTACACCTATTGGTCAACCAGTTAATGTACCAGAGGTGAAGACAACCGTAGTTCCAGAAATAAAAGCAACTACTATGGCAACTCAAACTGTTACACAACCACAACAACCTATCGTAGTTGCACAACAGCCTGAAACACCAGCTAAGGATTCATTTCAAGAAACAAAGCAACCTATCGACTCTGATATAAATAAATCGATAGAAAACATATTTGCATCTTCTTCAATTGTATTAGAAGATTCAACTAAAAAGTATGCTTTAGATTCTGCTGTTAATTTTGGATAAATATAAAACTCTACCTCCCCTGGATTTCTCCAGGGGAGGTTGCCTTACTTGTTGAGTTGCTGATTGAAAACTTGAGCAATTTCAGTCAGTCTCTGATGTATATATGTGTAAGCTTCTTCTGGGTTATCAACATTCATATAATAACCGAGTTGATAAAATGAACTTATACCTTTGAATGCGTCTTCATTATTTAAGAACTCCATTCCAGCTATAATTGTCTGTCTCTGATCGAATTCACGATTATGAATTCGATCCGACCAACCTCTTTCGAGAGCGTCTTGACAACACACAGCAATACGAAGAAGTACCTTCTTCGTATCGTTATCGATTTCATCAAGTTTATTAACTTGAAAAATTTCATTCAGGTTGTGCGTTACTGCTTCTTTAGATAATGATGCAGCAAAACAATTTCCAAATGTATTGATTACCAAAATAACTACCATAAGTGTGATAAAATTAATCTTTTTCATGACTAACCTCCTTCGGGAGAATCTCTCCCGTCTAAGTTTATATTTATATAAAATATATCTTTAAATTAAGATTTAATATTCTTAAGATATATAGAAATTACTTTCGTTTTCCGAACGAAACTTGATATTTTTAAGGAGAATAAAATATGAGCGTCTTAGGTGAATTTAAAGATTCAAGACCCATTAAAAAATTACAACAAAATTTGGCAATAGGTTCAGCTATTGGAGAATTGGTTTATATTGGAAAACCTGTAAAATTTTCACCAAGAATAGATCCATTAAATAGGATAAGTGATTATATACGAAATAAAATGAATATAATTGATTTGATTCCATGTGACTATTCAATTCAATTAATGGACAAAATTGTTAACGGTAGTGTTGAAAACATGAAAGCTAAAGACTTCCTAAATGATATTGTTCCAAAAACAACATATCAAAGATCTATTAAAAAATATGGTGATTTAGTTGAATCATATGGTTTAACTCGTGCTGCTGGAGTTCGAATATTCACAACCGATGAGACAGTTACTACCGATGAGTTTAGAAATCAATTTGATAATAATATTATTTCAAGTTCATTAAATAGTTTATCAAAGTTTGCCAGAAATTTTCGAGGTATATCACAATCTGTATCATCTGAAGCTCCAACAGCTGGTGGAGAGGCTATAAAGTCGTTTTATGCGAAAACGATTGACATTACTGGTAAAGTTGTTGGT
>JAOZRH010000174.1 GCA_029931905.1 Fidelibacterota bacterium | reverse complement strand
AGTTGCTAATCCTTTATCTATTACCAGGTGTGTTCCGATACCGGAATTCACATCAAAAACTTTTATGCCTTTTTCCCGAGCATACATTCTACAATATTGTTGACTTGTTGCATATTTTGGATCGGATGTTGTCGGATAGCAATCGAAAGTGAAATATGTTTTGTTCACATCGTCTACTTCCAATCCGTTATTTATCAAATTTTTAACAACATTTGGTCCGCCAAAATCTCGTGCAGCACGAACATCTATTTCTATATCAATTATTTCGCCAGGTTTTACAATTTCTTTGTCTGAATGATTTTTTAATATTTTTTCAATTAGTGTTAATCCCATTTTTTTCTCCATTTTTTATTAATTATGCTTTTCTTCAAGTAAAGTATATATTTCATCTAACTTATTTTTCAACAATTGTTTGGGAATTAGTTTTGTTTCATAATCAGCAATAATAGCTGGACTAAGTGAACGATTTAGAGCATATTTTACTACTTCCGTGTTTTTCTCACGACATAACAATATACCAATACTTGGATTTTCATTAGATCGTTTAACATTATTATCCAACGCCTCCAAATAAAACTCTAATTGTCCTAAATGTTCTGGTTTAAATTTTTCATTCTTTAATTCAATTGCCACTAAACATTGCAATTCTCGATGAAAAAACAATAAATCAATATAAAAATCATCGGCTCCAACTTGCAAGCGATACTCCTGTCCTACAAAAGTAAAACCAACCCCTAATTCTAAAATAAAATCTTTTAGAGAATTTATCAACGCAATTTGTAAATCTTTTTCCTTATATGGTATTGGTAAATCCAAAAATTCAAATGTATAACTATCTTTAAATACGCCTTTAACACTTTGTGGTAATTGTTTCATTGTGTCGGATATTTTTTGATTGGCTAACATCGTTCTTTCATAAGTACTGCTATTAATTAATCGTTCCAATTCACGAAAACTATAATATTTTTTATTACATAGGAGCAAATAAAATTCTCGTTCTTCAGATGTTTTTAATGTCATTATTCTACGATTATGGCTCCAACTCAATTCTCGCCACAGTGTGGCGAGTTTTTTATTTTCACCATATTTTTCATAAAACTGTTTCATTCTCCATAAACTTTTGTCACCAAAGCCTTTAATTTTTGGATCTTTCTTATTAATAAATTTAGCTAGTTCTTCAACAATTCCTTTTCCCAAATTTGCTTCTTTAATTCGTAAAGAAAGATATTTGCCAATATTCCAATATAATTCAACAAGTATAGAATTTACTTGTTGATATGCTTTCTGTTTAGCTTTTTGTATCTGATTTAACACTTCTGAAAATTGCTTGTCCAGTTCTTTTGGATTTTTTTCAATTAATGTTAATCCCATTTTTTTCTCCATTTTTTATTAATTAGCAATTATTAATTAGTAGTTAGAAATTATTTCTTATTCATCGTCTCAGAAGTTGTTTTCGTTATTGAATTGAAAGGCCTGATTAATTCTTCACATTTGCTCTTCAGTTCATTTGAATACTGAGGAGTTAAATAAGAAGTATCAATCAAAAGATTTATCCAATACAAATTTTCTTTTTTCATTCGTCTTTCGTAATTAAACTTTAAGTCTTTCTTTAAATGGCAAAAATGTCATAAAATCAGCATGATGAACAAGATAAGCTTCGGTTGTTCTTTTTACCATATTTCCTTCACCTGCGTGAGTTGCGATTATATGACAAATTTCTGCTGGGATTTCACACTCTTCAGCAAGTGAAACACCACTAAAAGGATGGCGAAGATATTTTCCGTATGTTCCCTGAATTGCTTTTCCGTTTTCATCTAAAACATATTCCAAAAGCTTACCAACATCAATTAAAATTGCACCAGAAATTAATACATCCATATTTACTGAAAGTTCACCATGATAAAATTCATTTACCTTCTCACCCGCGGTTTTTGCAATATGAACGACACTTCTTTTGTGATCCATAAATGTTACCTTCAAATTTGGTCCAGCAAGAAGTGTAAATGGAATTCTTTGCAAATCCTCAGCAGTTAACACGCTTTTTTCTAATGCAAGCTCCCAAGTTTTCGCTGTTTGTTCTCGTAATTTTTTGTTTTTAATCCAAGCCAATTCTGGCCATAATTCGTTTATGTTCATAGTTCCCTCATTTTATTCGTTTTAATTCTTTTTTAAGTATTTTATCAAAATTGTTGTTTTTACAAAATGCTTTTGATTTTTTATCAATTTCTATTAATTGCAAATATTGTTTTTTTACTAGTTTTAATAAATCATTTCTTCCAGTTTGATTTGACACATTTAGCCTATTCTCGATCTCTTTAACGGTAAGCAAAATGTCTGGTTCATCATTTATCCATTTTAATATTAATGCTTGTCTTTCATTTATATCTTTTATTTTCTGGAAATGTAAATATTGTTTCTTTTCATTTATTTTTCGTTGAATATATTCTTTTAAGCTTTCAAAAGCCAAGACAGTTGTTTTTATGTTGTAGGTAATAAAATAAGACAAATCATTTTCATCAATTTCAGTATATTTAAATGCTTTTGCATATTGAGTTTTACTTTTAACAATTAATCTTGAAATTGATAAATATTCCGTTAACCAATATCCATTTTTCAATAAATACCAATAAAACAACGCTCTTGCAACTCTTCCATTGCCATCAACAAATGGATGAATAAATCCTACCATAAAATGTATTATGCAAGCCTTTACTATCGGATGAACAAACTGATTTTCTTGTTTATTGAAAAAACGAAATAATTGACTTAATAATTCTGGTAACTCAGTATAATTTGGTGGAATATGTGCAACCTTTCCATCAGTGGCATCTATGACCTTTATTTCATTATTTTTTCTCAATGTTCCTTCATCTTTTGAATCGTCTAATGTACGGTTTGTAATAAGTTTATGTATTTGCAACAATTTTTCTTTAGTAATATCTTCATTCTGTATTTCAACTATTTGTTTTATTGTTAAATAATTATTTACAATCATTTGTTCTGACTTCGTCTTTGGAGAAGTACCTTTTTTTAACATAATTTTTGCATTTTTTCTAGTTGTAATTGCTCCTTCTATTTGACTTGAAGCAATTGCTTCTTCCATTATAGAACTAATTAAATATCTTTCCTTATCGTCAGGTAAAATTAAATTTTTTGCACTTAATTGACCTCCAATATGTAAATCAAGATTATGAAGTTCTTTTTGCATATAATTAGTTAAATTGTAATTAAAAATATATTTTCCGAATGTTAATAATTTTACATTTAGCATACGACTTAATTTTATTGCAGTCCATAAAATTTTAGGGTCAGTTTTTTTTGTTGCTATATGGTTTTTAATTTTAGTCCAATATAAATATTTATCATTAATTTTATCAATTAATAATTTAGACTCTTTATCTATTAACAAATGAAGAGATTGTTTAATTAAATCTTTCCTATTCCAATCTGGTGCTTTTTCTATTTTTTTCATTTTTTGTGATTTGTCCTAATTTGTCCTAATTTATAGTATTTTAGGACAAATTGCAACAACTTTAAATCTATTCAATATTAATAAACTTCTGGAACCAATTTAGATATCGCAAATAATAACAAATTCCTATAAAGCAGCAATAACTGCGTCTGTCATTTCTTTTGTTGAAACGGCTCCTTGATCTAAAACTTCTTGACAACCACGAAGTTTCATCATATCATAAGCACGAATTTTTCCTTCTTCTACAACCTTTTTTATTGCATTTCTAATCTTTGTTGCAATTGCGGTTTCATCAATGTGATCTAACATCATACAAGCTGACATCATCATTGCTATTGGATTTACAATTGACGGAGAAAGTTTTTCATATTTTGGAGCTGATCCGTGAGTAGGTTCAAATATCGCAACTTCTTCACCAATGTTTGCACTACAAGCAAATCCTAATCCACCAATAAGTCCAGCAAAACCATCTGAAACAATATCGCCAAACATATTACCAGCAATTATCACTCCATAAGTTTCTGGATTTTTTGTTAACCACATCATCTGTGCATCAATGTTGGTATAATCAAACCAAATATCTTTATATTCTTTGGATATTTCACGACATAGGGCTAACATCATTCCAGATGTTTCACGAATTACATT
>JAOZRH010000037.1 GCA_029931905.1 Fidelibacterota bacterium | reverse complement strand
GCAAAAGAACAATTTAGTCCAAGATTGGGAGTAAGTTTTCCAATAACTGATCAGGGATTTATCCATTTTTCTTATGGACACTTTTTTCAAATGCCAAGTTTTTCATATCTTTATCGTAATCCGGAATTGAAAAAATCCACTGGTACAACAATATTTGGAAATCCAGATTTGGAAGCACAAAAAACTGTAATGTATGAACTTGGATTACAACAACAACTCTCACCTTCAACAGCATTTGATATAACAATATATTATAGAGATATAATAAATTGGTTGTCATCAGAATATAATTTTATTGATGAAACTTTTAAATACACAAAATACATTACGCAAGATTATGGAAGTATTAGAGGTGTTGCAGTTGCATTTACACAAAGAAGTAGACAAGGATTAGCATTAAATCTTGATTACACTTTTCAAATTGCAGAAGGAAATGCTTCATCACCTGATGCGGCATATTATGATAATCTTAACGGTACCGAGAGTGAAAAACATGCAGTTCCACTTGATTGGGATGTTCGTCATTCATTAAATGGAACGATATCAATGAATTTTGCAAAGAATCTTGGACTTAGTTTAATAAATAGATTTTCTACAGGTAAACCATATACTCCAAGTACTCAAGGAATGAGATCAGCAGAGGAAAATTCTGACAATCGCCCATTCTTGTTTTCAACCGATTTTAGAATATATAAGAATATTTTGTTTGGCAAACAGAGAATAGGTATTTCGTTAAAAATTTATAATCTGTTTGATAGAAAAAATAATAAATATATTTTCTCAGATACGGGAAGTTCTAGTTATTCATTAGTTCCAACATATGCAGGACAATCATTGGCAGAACACGAAGATGTTAATGGACTTCATACATTGGAAGAATATTTATATTCACCAACTTACTATTCTAATCCAAGACAAATATTGTTGAGATTAAGTTGGAATTTTAAATAAGTTAAAGATTATAAAAAGGATAAATAATGATAAAAAAATTAACAGTAATATTTTCTATTTTAATGACAGTAATGTTGTATGGTGAATTGCCAGATGAATTTAAAACTGGCTCACCAAAAACATGGTCATTTAATAAAATACAAAATTATTATGAATATAAAAAATCGGTGGCAATGCAAGGCAATCGTCCAACGAGAAGGAAATCAATACTATCTGGAAATATGATAAGAACTATTGTTTTTGATTTTGGTTCAATTGGACAACCAGGTGCAGAACCGTCATTGGAATGGCCAATATATTCAAATCGTGGATATGCTTATGAATTTTGTCCATTAGTTGGTGTTGAGGTGCCTGTAGATACAAATAGTAATTTTTTACCTTATGTTGATGATGGTGGAGAATTAGTAGTTGATAATAATAATCCAGCTTATGACACAACATATCAAATAATATGTGATGGATTATTAGATGGTGGTGCTTCAGGTGGAGTAGATGTTGATGAAAATAATGAACCATGGGGTTGGGAGCCAATAGAAGGTTATGCAAATCCTAACTCATCAGATATTCCATTATCACATAAACCTGAAACATGGAATCCTGATTGGGAAAGTTGGCCCGGAACTTATAAAGCAAATTCGGCAACAGCAGATCAGTCGATGTATTATGTAATGGATGATAGATTTAATACAGAATTTCCTGTTCATGCATTTCCAGAATCTGATACACTTGGTGGATTGGGATTAAGAGTGAAAGTTAGAGGATATCAATGGTCAAATCCACTCGCAAACGATGCTATTTTCTTAGTATATGAAATTACAAATACAAGTGCAAATGATTATGAAAAAGTTGTTTTTGGAATGTTTGGAGATCCACATATTGGTGGTAGTAATGATTTTGCTGATGATATGGCGTATTTTGATAAAGATATTAATATGGTTTATGGTTATGATGGAGATAATAAAGGTGAATGGGGTGGAGCAACCGGTTGGCTTGGATATATGTTTTTAGAAAGTCCCGGAAACCAATATGATGGAATTGATAATGATGGTGATGGAATGATTGATGAATCAATGACAAATGGAATTGATGATGATAATGATTGGGATATTACAATTCATGATGTTGGTGTTGATGGAATAGGACCTGATGACCCAAGTTATGCTGGACCAGATGAAGGAGAAGGTGATGGAATTCCAACATCTGGAAGTCAATTTGATCCAACTAAACCCGGTGAACCAAATTTTGAATTTACTGATCTTGATGAAGCAGATCAAATTGGTTTAACAAGTTTTAATGCTTACCAATATGGTGCTGATATGATAAAACATGATAATAATATGTGGCGTCGATTAAGACCATCAACATTAATAGGTGAAGAAAATGCTTTTACAGATATTGCTCAAAGATCTGATAACATTTTTCTTTATGGATCGGGATATTTTCCATTAAAAGCAGGAGATTCACAGAGGTTTTCTGTTGGTATTCTTATGGGTGAAAATGAATATGATTTATTTAAAACATCAGAAGTAGTTCAAAATATTTACAATAGTGGATATAGATTTGCTAAAGCACCAGATAAGCCATTATTAACAGCCGTTGCTGAAAATGAAAAGGTAACTCTATATTGGGATGATGTGGCAGAATTTTCTTGGGATCCTGTTTATGGAAATGATTTTCAAGGATATGCTATTTATCGATCAACTGATCCTGGATTTAATGAAGTACACACTATTACAGATAATAATGGAATTGCAACACTTTGGAAACCAATTGCCAAATTTGATTTAGATGATGGAATTAGTGGAGAGTCATATCATGGAATTCATGGGCTTCATTATGACTTGGGAAGAGATACAGGATTACAACATAAATTTGTTGATACAGAAGTGAAGAATGGTGTAAAATATTATTATGCTGTATGTTCTTATGATATTGGAGATACTACTGGAACTATGGAAATTCCACCAACTGAATGTACAAAAATTATTGATGTAGATGCTTATACTGGTGAGACAACTTTTGATATAAATACTGCAGTTGCTGTTCCTCACACATCTTCACCAGGTGTTGTTTTACCTGATGAATTTGAAGAGGAAGATATAACTCATATTGGTCCTGGAACTGGAAAAGTTGATATTGAAATATTAAATTACGAATATTTAAGAGATGATATTTCTTATGAAATTAGTTTTGGTGATGCACTTACAGGAGCTTCAGGAACTGTAATGTTTGTTACTGAAATGACAACATATTCTGATACGATTGTTCCAACAGATAATTCGTGGTATAATATTGAAAAATCATATATTGTTGAAGTTCAGGTTTGTGATAGTAATAATGATACTATTCCAAAAGCAGATTATACTATAAATAATGTATTAGGAAAAATTCAATTTGAAAGTTCACAATACAATAATCAAATTATAGTAAATTATAAATATCAACCTGTATGGCAGAATAGATACTTTAATAATGAAGATGGTTCAACAGCATTTGATGGAATGAGAATTTTTACTAAAGGTGATACGATAGAAATAAATGCTTCTGAAACTGGTTGGTTATCTGGTGAATCAAATATTGAAACACAAATTAGCCAATTTCCAGATGCTGATTCTTTGATTCCTTATACTCCAAGTATTTATCAATTCGAATGGGACACAACTTTAATGGAAGATGCTACTTGGTTCAATCAATATGCACCTTTTAAAATAAAAGATATTACATATTCTTATAAAGATTCTACATTTTATGTTCCGTTTATATTGAATGGTGGTAATGAATTTGCATTGAATATATCACAAATAATTGTATTATCTAAAGATTCAATTGCACAACCAAAATATGCTGGTTGTTATGTAAAATTTAATAAACCTCAAGCATCAGCTGGAGATTTGATTAATCCAATAACTGGTGATATTTATCAGATTAAAATAAATAGACCATTTGGTGAGCAAGATACATTTAGATTTTCGACCGAATCAACAAAATATGATGAAAAATCTGTTGAAAATCCATTAGATAAGATTGCAGTAGTTCCAAATCCTTATATTGCTCAAGCAATTTGGGAAGAAAAAAGTGGATTTGTTAGCGGTCGAGGAGAACGAAGGATTGATTTTATTAATCTACCACCAAGGTGTACTATTAAAATTTTTACAATTGCTGGTGATTTAGTAAAAACAATTGAACATAATGCATCTTTTTGGAATAGTCGTGAATCTTATAACCTTTTGAATAAAGATAGGATGGATATTGGTTTTGGTGTTTACCTCTGGCATGTAGATGCGAGTGCTTCTAACTTAGGAACAACAATAGGAAAATTTGCGGTGATAAAATGAAAAATTATTTTAAGTTAATTATAGTTATTTGTCTTTTTACAGGAAGTGTAATAAGTACAACAAAAACGGGCACAACAGTAGGTCAATTTTTGAAAATTGGTGTTAATGCAAGAGCAATGGGAATGGGCGAAAGTGGAGTAGCTAATTCTACCGACCTTTCATCTCTTCATTATAATCCTGCTTGTTTGTCAAGATTTAATGTTCAAGAAGTAACATTTAGTCAATCAAGTTGGTTAGTTGAAACTAATTTTATGAATTTTAGTGCGTCTATGAATTTTAATCAACTTGGTATCATTGGAATACATGTAACTAATTTGGATTATGGTGAGGAAAAAGTTAGGACAATAGAAAATCCAAATGGTAATGGTGAATATTGGGATGCACAAGATTTAAATATTGGACTAAGTTATGCTAAAAATTTGACTGATAGATTTTCAATTGGTGGACAAATAAAATATATTAGTCAACAAATTTGGCATATGCAAAGTAGTACAATAGCGATGGATATTGGTGCTCTGTTTATCACACCTTTTAAAGATGTTCGATTAGGAATGTCAATTACTAACTTTGGTGGTAAGATGATGTTAGAAGGTCGTGATGTTAGATTTTATGAAGATCCAGACGAAACAATGTACGGAAACAATGATCAAATACCTTCAATGTATGAATTGAGTAGATGGCCGATACCTTTGACATTTAGAGTTGGACTTGCTGGAGAAGTTATTAACAGTAATGGGATAAAATGGACACTTGCTGTTGATGCACTTCATCCAAGCGATAATTCTGAATATCTTGATGTAGGAACTGAACTTGAATTGTTTAGAAAATTGTTTTTAAGAGCTGGAATGAGAACATTATTTGCAGAAGACCAAGAAGGTGGAGCGAGTTTGGGAATTGGTATTAAACAGGCAGTTACACCATCATTAAAAATCAAAGTTGATTATGCTTGGGTTGATTATGGTGTGTTTGAATATGTAAATATGTTATCTGTTTCATTAATGTATTAAGATATAATAAAACTATATTATAAAAGAAAATCCCAAATAAATCAAAAATTATTTGGGATTTTTTTTAACAAATTAATTTGAATGTGGAGGATTAAAATATGAATAATATTAATGAATTATTTAAAAAAAATAAATTAAGAATCATGGGATTGATGACAGGAACTTCTGCTGATGAATTAGATATGTGTTTGGTTGAATTTACTGGTAAAAGCAAATATCCTGAATTTAAAATAATTGATAGTATGAATATTAAAATGCCAAATAAATTATCGGAACAATTTAAAAATCCACAAAATTTATCTGGCTCTGAAGTCGCATCATTACATTTTGAATTAGGACGGTTTTTTAGTAATCAGATAAAAAATGTAAATGAAAAGATTGATTTAATTGCTTCACACGGGCAGACACTTTTTCACAATCCACCCAATTATACATTTCAAATTGGAGAGCCGTCATATATTGTAGATGAACTTAATATTCCCGTAACTTATGATTTTAGAACTATGGATGTTGTAAATAATGGACAGGGAGCACCATTAATTCCTATCGTTGATGAATATTTATTCACAGATAATAATGACACAATCGCGACATTAAATCTTGGTGGAATTGCAAATATTACAATTATTCCTCCAAAAAATTCAAATAAATCTACGATTGCTTGGGATACAGGGCCAGCAAATATGTTAATAGATAAAGCAGTAATAGCTTTTACTTCCGATAAAGAAAAATACGATAAAGATGGTAAATATGCATCTCAGGGGAAAGTGAATAACGAATTATTAAAATGGTTGATGAACAATAAATATTTTTCAAAAAAACTTCCAAAATCAACAGGACAGGAAGAATTTGGAAAAACATACTTTAATACTATTTTAGAAAAATTTCAACCTGATACAAAAGAAAAATGGTTGTCTTTAATTACTACGGTAACACTTTTTACTATACAATCACTAAGTAAAGAATTTAATAGAGAAAGTAAAAAATATTCACAAGTTAAAACGATGTATTTAAGTGGTGGTGGAGCGAATAACAATTTTATAGTTAAAAATTTAAGAAAAGAATTGAAAGATGTTGATATAAAAATATTATTGAAAAAAGATATTACTACAGATAATAAAGAAGCCTTTGGATTTGCATATTTAGGGTATTTGTTTATCCGTAGAATTTCTGGGAATATTCCATCTGTTACTGGTGCGAAAAAAAAATGTGTATTAGGTAAAATTGTTTTTTAATTTATTTTATTGAAAAGTATCCACTATCATTAACTGAAAATTCAAAGTTTTCGATATTTGGATTTATTGGAATAATTTTATCATTAATTTTTAATAGACATTGGCTTGCATTATAAATAATTAAATTGAATGAAGAATCTATTGTTATAGAATGATTGACATCTTTTACAATAAGTTCTTCTTTGGGAGTATTATTCTTTACACCTAATCTATATACTAAATTGTTATTAGGAAATATATTTAAGTGAATAGGAAAGTTGAAATTTGATATTACAGAATCTGCAGGAGTTTCTGAATTTGTTGAATCTGTAGAATTTAAGTTGTTTAATTCTTGAGTAGATGTTTTTTCTATATTTTTTTGTGTTTTGTTATCATTATTATCTTGCCAAATTCGAGTTATAATTACAACAGTAAAGGAAATAATAGCAATTATTGCAATTATTTGAAATAATTTATTAGAATTATTCTTTATAGTAATATTTAAATTTTTATTGTTAATGTTTTTTCTAACTTTTTTGGCCTTTGCATTGATTGTGCTTATCTTAGATTTGGTTTTTTTTATATCATTTATTGGAGTGTTTTTTATCAATTCATCATAATCTGCATTGATTTCGTTAGCATAAGCTTTAATAAATAATCTCATATAAGTTGCATCAACAAAAGAAAATTCACCATTTTCTATGTTTTCAAAATATTTAATATTTATATTAGTGCTTTCGCTAATATCTTTAAGTGTTTTTCCCGATTCTTCTCTGGTTTTTTTTATGTTTTCCCAAAATTCATTCATATTGTTCTCTCTTTTTTTTGGTTGTAATTTAATATAAATTTTATCGTAATTACAATAGAAATATATTTTAAAAACATTGAGATATAAAACCGAAGCATATATATAATAAAAATCGTTTGACAAACAAAAAAAATAGATTATCTTATGCGAATCAACTAGTTATTCATAATTAAAGAATGAAATTATGAGAAGTAAAAGCAATGGCAAGAAAACGAAAGAGAAAAGTTTGAAAAATGACTAATTTTAAAAAAATAGAATTAATATCAAGTACCGAAAAAAAATGGTATGCTGTTTATACAAGATCTCGTTTTGAGAAAAAAGTTAAAAATATATTAATAGAAAACGATATTGAAACATTACTTCCATTAAAAAAAGTTGTAAGACAATGGAGTGATAGAAAAAAAACTATAGAAATCCCTATATTAAAATCTTATATCTTTGTTAAGATTAATAACGATGATTATATTCGAGTATTAGAGGTGTTTGGAGTGGTAAAATTTATTACTTATTTAGGAATAACAAATCCCGCTCCAATTCCAAAAGAACAAATAAACAATTTGAGAATATTAACTGATAATAATAGCGATTTGGAAGTTGTTCATGAAAAATTAAGTGCTGGTAACAAGGTTAAAGTTGTTGGTGGTGCATTTAATGGTTTAAAAGGTGAATTAATTAAATATCACGGTAATAAAAAAATAGTGGTAAAAATAAATCATCTAAATACTTCCATATTAGTAACAGTTCCAGCATCTCAAATAGTGAAAAATAAATAAAAATTATTATCTAAAAAAGAGAACTTAGTAAAAGTATTTATTAAACTTGCATTTTTTTTAAAAATTAGCTATACTATTACAAGATGCGGAAAAGATGCATTCTTTTTCGATAAACATTAAACAAAGAAAGGAGAAGTAATGAAAAAAACTTTGAAAATGATTGGACTTTTCAGTGTGTTGTTAGCATTACCATTTATGGTATTTGCTGGTGATTATTCAGAAAATTTCAATGACGCTACTGATGTTGCTAATTGGAGTCACCATAACGAAACAAATCAATGGTCTGGTGAAGCTCATGATGCAACTGTTGGCGCAGATTCGCTTGGTTCATTTAAATTAACTGATGCTGGATATGGAATGCTTGCAAAAAGAGCAATAACAGCTACAATTGGTACTCCATATAAATTAACTTTGAATGTTAAAACAGATGGTAATTGGAGTAATCAAGCAACATATCCAATTTATGTGGAAGTTGAAGGAATTGACGATAATGATCATAAAGTGTATATTAATAATGATACCACTTTTACTACAATTACTTTGTGTGGAATAGCAACAAGTGATTCTGGTTATATTCGTCTCCGAGGAGATAATGCACTTATAGCTAGTACAGTTTGGGTTGATGATGTAGTTTGGGACGATAACACTGATTCTTGGGGAACTATTGCAGAAGCAAGAGCAGGAGCTGATGGTGATACTGTTACTACTGTTGGAATTGTTACTGCAACAGAAATGGGAGCTCCATTTTTTATTCAAGATAGTGCAGGAATTGCTGTTTATGATCATGATGCCTATGACAAAGTAGAAGTAGGTAACAAAGTATTATTAACAGGTGTTTTAGCGACATATAATGGGTTGCGTCAAATCTCAAATGTTGATACATTAACTGTTTTAAGTGGTAAAGTAACTTTACCTACACCAAAAGAAATTACAGCTAACGAATTAGATGGTGAAAAATATGAAGGCGAATTAGTTAAACTACATAATGTAGGTCATGTTAGTGGTCCTTGGCCTGCTAATGGGGAATCTCTAAATTTAACATTAAATGATGGAAATTCAGATTTTGCTATTCGTATTGATAGTGATACAGATGTTGATGGAAGTAAAGAACCAAAATGGCCATTAATTTCTATCACAGGTATTGTTGGTGATTATAATGGTGCTCAAGTTTTTCCAAGAAGTATGGGAGATATTGAAGAATTAAATATCAAAATCAATGAATTCTTAGCAAGTAATGATGCTACAATAGCAGATACAAGCGGTGAATTTGAAGATTATATTGAAATTGTTAACTTAGGAAGTGGAGCAACTGATATTGGTGGAATGTTTATTACTGATGATTTATTAGATCCAACTGCTTGGCAAATTCCTACTACAGATCCTACTGCTACAACAATTCCAGCTGGTGGATATTTGAAACTTTGGGCTGATAAAGATACTTTAGAGGGTGTTTTACATGTTAATTTTAAATTAAGTGGCGGTGGCGAACAAATTGGTTTGTATAGAAGTGATACTTCTGTTATTGATACATTGACTTATGGAGAACAAGGAACGGATATTGCTTATGGTCGTTATCCTGATGGAAATGACAATTGGGAATTTATGCCTCCAACTCCAGAAGCAGATAATGTTCAATGGCCTGCCGATCTTATGTTCTCAGAATATATTGAAGGTTCTGGTCAAAATAAAGCATTAGAAATTTTCAATCCTAGAACAGATACAGTTAATTTATCTGATTATAAAGTAATGGGTTCACATAATGGAGATAACGATTGGAATTATACAACATTTGATTTTCCTGATGTTGAATTAGTTCCTGGTGATGTTTATGTGATTTCAACAACAGATGCTGATTCTATGATGAAATTAGTAGCCGATACATTACTTGCTTATAATGACAGTTCAGTTCCATATTTTAATGGAGATGATGCAAGAGCATTATTTTTTGATGTTGTAATGTTAGATGTAATTGGTAAACCTGAAGAAGACCCTGGAAGCGGTTGGGATGTTGCTGGTGTTACTGAAGCTACAAAGGAACATACATTAGTAAGAAAAGCTAGTGTAACAAGTGGTAATAAAGATTGGGATGCTTCATCTGCATCAGAATGGGAAGTAATGCCACAAAATACTTTTATTTATCTTGGTTCTCACCCTCATTCAGATTTTGAAGTTCCTGTAATTGCAGGAAGTGTAGCTGAACCTACACAAATTCAAATCAGATATTCAGAAGAAGTAGATTCTGTTAAAGCTCTTGATGTTAATAATTATACTGTTGACGGTTCTGTACCAACTTCAGTAACAAAACTAAATGATGTTATTTATGTTTTGGAAGCAGGTACTAATACACCAAATACAGATGTTGAAGTAATTGCAATGAATATGGTTGATCAACTTGGATTATTTAATGATGCTGATACAATTGTTAGTCAATATTTAACTATGGATACAACAGTTGTAGCAGATAAATACTTCTGTGAATTTGAAACAGATTTAGGTCCAGCTTCTTGGTGGACTCCAACTGGTTCTGGTTCTACTTATGGAATTGACGGTGCAAGTAGTTTCACTATATCATCTGATTTTGCTTATAGAGGAACACAATCTGCAAAACTTGATGTTCTTGATGATGTAGGAGCTTCAGGCGGATGGTTCATTCGTGAATATAATGCTACAAAAGATAATGTTGCTTCTGATTCAAAAATATACATGATGGTGAAATGTGATGTTCCTGATGTTCAAATACGATTTGTAGTTGATGATGATGGTGCACACGGAGATAGTGGATATGAAACAAGTAGATGGTTTGATATTACAGCAACCAGCGATGATTGGCAAGTAATCAGTTTAGATCTTGCAAATGATCCAGTTTATGGTTGGGTTAATGGTAATGGAAAAATAGAATCTACTGATGAAGTATCTATTAGTTCAATACAATTGCAATGTGCAAAAGATGTAGATGCAACAATTTATATGGATATACTAACTGAAAGACCTGCTGGTACAAATGCAGTTGTTTCAAATGCACTTCCAGAAAAATTTGCATTGCATCAAAACTATCCAAACCCATTCAATCCTACAACAAATATTAACTTTGATCTTCCAAAAGCAATGGATGTTAAATTAGTAATTTATGATATTGCTGGTAGAAAAGTTAACACACTTATTAATTCGCATGTAAATGCTGGATATCATAATGTGATTTGGAATGGAACAAATGATTTTGGTAACAGAATTGCTAGTGGAATCTATATTTATAGAATTCAAGCTGGTAAAAATGTTGAAACAATGAAAATGTCTTATATAAAATAATTATATAATTACATAAGTATATTAATCTGTTGTTAGTTGGAGATAATAATTTCTAACTGACAACAGATTTTTTTATCTATATCAATTATTGTTTTTATTATAGTGTTAGATGGCAAATATTTTTAAAAAATAGCATAGTATTTATGTTATTTTTTTAATAGTTAAAGGCTATTAATTTCAACATAGATTAAAGTTTTTTTTAGTTGTAATTAATGATAATAATTAATAAAATAATGGATGAATTGTAGTGCCTTTTAAAGTTGCTTTTGTGACTGACGGGGCGAAGCCATATCTAACAGAATTTAAATAAATAATTAATAAAATAGTAAATATGTATGATATTTGTATAATTGGTGCAGGAGTAGTTGGATCTGCAATCGCTAGAGAAGCCTCAAAGTACAATCTAAAAACAATTGTATTAGAAAAAGAAAGTGATGTTGCCGAAGGAACAAGTAAGGCCAATAGTGGTGTTTTACACGCTGGATTTAATGTTCCACCGAATACTCTTAAAGCGAAATTTAATGTTGAAGGATTGGATTATTTTCCTGCTTTGTGTGATGAATTAGATGTACATTATGCAAATTGTAAAAAAATAGTTGTTGGAAATACAAAAGAAGATTTAAAATATTTACAAAAATTATTAGAACAAGGGAAAAAAAATAATTGTAAAGGGCTTTCGTTAATAGATGAAAAACAGATAAAAAATATTGAACCGAAAGTCAAGGGGAAATATGCAATTTATTCTGAAAAAACAGCTGTAGTTTTACCTTATGAATTGACAATTGCTCTTGCAGAAAATGCACATAAAAATGGTGTTGAATTTCTATTAGAAAATGAAGTAACAAGTATTGAAAAATCAAACAATTATTATACAATAAAAACCAATAAAAACAGTTCAATAGAAACTAAAATTGTTGTAAATTCTGCTGGATTATATTCTGATAAAATTGCTTCAATGACGAATAGTTCGGATAAAAAAGTATATCCTGTTCGTGGTGAATATCTTATTATAGATAGTGATGAGGCAAAAAACTTGATTAATACTGCCGTGTATCCAGTTCCACCGTCAGATGGGAAAGGGCTTGGAATTCACTTAACTCCGACAATTAATGGAAATATTTTGATAGGTCCTTCCGCCGATTTTGTTCAAGAAAAAGATGATGTTGAAAATACAAGTGATGTTTTGGAAATATTAAAAAGTGAAGCGATTAGTTTATTACCAGAATTGAAAAACACAAAATTTATCAAAAGTTATTCAGGGAATAGAACAAAATTATTTAGTGAGAATTCTGGTGAAAAATTTGTTGATTATATTGTTGAAGAGTCAGATAAGGCTGAAAATTTTATAAATTTGATTGGAATTGAATCTCCTGGATTGACCTCAGCACCGGCAATTGCAAGATTTGTGATGGAAGATATTATTGCTAAAAAACATAAGTTGAAAAAAAATACTAAATTTGATCCAATTCGAAAAGGAATAAAGAGAGGAAAATTTTTATCTCAAAATGAAAAAAATGAACTTTACAAAAAAGATAAAAATTGGGGTGAAATTATTTGTCGTTGTGAACAGATAACAAAAGCTGAAATTTTGCAAGCAATAAATAATCCATTAAATGTTAAAACACTTAACGGTATAAAAAAGCGAACACACTCAATGATGGGAAGATGTCAAGGTGGATTTTGTATTCCAAAAATATCCGAAATTCTGACAGAAGAAATCGGAATGAATCCTGATGAAATTAGAAAGAGTAGAGCAGAAGGTAAACTTTATGAGAGATATGAGGATTTTATAGGTGAGGAAGTGAAATGAGAAATGTGAGTAATCATATGGATCTACAGGTTTGGCAATTGTCCATTGCTTTTGTAACAAAAATATATAGAGTAACGACAAAATTCCCAAATTCAGAAATATATGGGTTGACAAATCAAATTCGTCGTTCTGCTGTTTCAATTCCATCTAATATTGCGGAAGGTGCTGCGAGAGGTTCAACAAAAGAATATATTCGTTTTTTATATATTGCACTTGGGTCGACAGCTGAGATTGAAACTCAATTATTGATTGCTAAAAATCTGAAATATATAGAAGATACAAATTTAAATATTGAGATAAAAAATATTAAAGGAAAATTGATAAATCTTATTTATAGTTTAAAAAAGAAAACTATTTAAATAATAATTAATTAGTATTTTCCCGCCTGTTGCGGGCAATCCATTTTCGTCTTTTCCCATTTTCCCTTTTCACTTTTCACTTTTCACTTTTCACATTTTTTCACCTTTCACTTTTCACATTTTTTCACCTTTCACATTTTACCCATTTCCCTTTTTTAGAGATTAAAAAAATATGAATAAAAATAATAATATAGACATAGTAATAATCGGTGCAGGTCCATCTGGAATGGCATCTGCAATTAAATTATATAAAAGTGGAATTCATTCAATAAAAGTTTTTGAAAGAAATGAAAAACTTGGTGGAATTCTCAATCAATGTATTCATACCGGATTTGGAATTGAATATTATGATGAGGAAATGACAGGGCCGGAATATGCTTTTAAAATGGAACAAGAATTTCGTAAATATAATATTCCATTAGAATTGAATACAATGGTTTTGGATATTAGTAAAGATAAAAAAGTAACAGTTTCATCTAAAAAAAATGGCATTCAAAACTATCAAGCAAAAGCAGTAATAATTGTGACTGGATGTCGCGAACGAACAAGAGAAAACTTGGAAATTCCCGGAACTCGTCCTGCTGGTGTTTTTATGGCTGGGCAAGCACAGAATATGATCAATCTGAAAAATTATAAAATTGGTAAAAATGTAATAATTCAAGGATCTGGTGATATTGGTTTAATTATGGCAAGACGCTTAAAAATTGAAGGATATAATGTAATTAAGGTTTTGGAAAGATTGCCATATTTAAGTGGATTGCTTAGAAATAAAGTTCAGTGTTTAGATGATTTTAGTATTCCAATTGAATTTAATTCTCAGATTTCAAAAATATCAGGTAAAGATCGAGTTGATGGCGTATTTGTTAAAAAAGTTGATGAGAATTTTGCGTTGATAGATGATTCTGAAGAATTTATTAAATGTGATACCGTATTATTTTCTGTTGGATTGATTCCAGAAGTGGAGGTTGGTAAATCGGCTGGAGTTAATTTTTCTAATCACTTTAATCCAGATGTAAATAGTAAATTTGAAACAAATATTGATGGAATATTTGTTAGTGGAAATTCTTTACACATTCATGATTTGGCAGACAATGCATCATTAGAAGGTGAAAAAGTTGCTCAATCGGTTATTGAATATTTACAAAATAATGATGAATTTAAAAATAATTTGACGGAAAAAATTCCATACAAAAAACCAAAATCAAATAAACGGTTTAACGAGAAATATTTTAAATCGGTTGGTAATAAACTTACTTGCATTATTTGTCCAGTTGGTTGTATTGTTGATGAAGATAATTATGGTTGTGAGCGAGGCAAAGTTTTTTATGAAAATGAGTTAAAAGGTAAAAAACGAATTTTAACTACTACAGTTTTTTGTGAATTTGAAGGGAATACGAGAAGAGTTCCCGTAAGATCATCTGAATTGATAGATGTTGATAAAATATTTAATGTTAAGAAAATGTTAAGAGATGTAAAAGTTATAGATAGTAATAAAATTTTTGTTGAATATGAAGGCGAAACAGTGGGATTCGATGTATATTCAAAGAGTGAAAATTAAATGATAAATGTAGAAAGAATAGATTTAATTGTATTTGATTTTGACGGAGTCTTTACAAATAATCAAGCATTAAT
>JAOZRH010000173.1 GCA_029931905.1 Fidelibacterota bacterium | reverse complement strand
CATATTTTTCCTTTATTTAGAACGCAGATTTCACGGATAATACAGATTTTCGCTGTTTTTCTATTTTGGAGTACATTAACCGTGTTAATGTGATGCAATG
Source organism: Fidelibacterota bacterium (assembly GCA_029931905.1). Taxonomy (GTDB): domain Bacteria; phylum Fidelibacterota; class Fidelibacteria; order Fidelibacterales; family Fidelibacteraceae; genus TCS52. Next base: position 4,030 of record JAOZRH010000173.1, on the reverse strand, counting down.
AACAAATCATTGCAAAATAGTAAATTTCAAATTAATATAAATGATAATAATAAATATTAGTACCCATTTTAAGTGCTGATATTTTCACTTCTATCGGGTCGTTATGGACAGTCGCATCTTCCCAACCATCACCAAGATCACATTCATAAGTGTAAAAAACAACTAATTTCTTATTATGAAATATTCCAAATCCTTGCGGAGGTTTTCCATCATGTTCATGAATTTTCGGCAATCCATTTGGAAATTCAAAAACACTGTGATATATCGGATGAGTAAATGGCAATTCTACCAGCTCTTTATCGGGAAAAACTTTTCTCAATTCACGACGAAATGATTTGTCCATTCCATAATTATCATCAGCATGTAAAAAACCACCATTTTCTAAATAGAATCTTAATCTTTTCACTTCATCTTCAGAAAAATAAACATTCCCATGCCCATTCATATAAAGATAATGATAAGAAAATAATTCAGGTGAATTTATTTCAACTATTGCCGGATTATTAGCCATTTTTAAATCTGTTTTTTCTTCAATAAAATTCATCAAATTTGATAACGAACCAGAATTGCTATACCAATCACCACCGCCACCATATTTTAATCTTGCAATAGTCAAATCTTCGGCATTTCCCATAGAAAACAGCAAGAATATTCCAATAATTGAAACTAAATATTTGAATTTTAAAATATTATTTAAATGCATAAATTATTTTAATGACGAAATGTTTTTATATCGGTTTGAATTTTAAATACTAAGTCGCCCCATTCTTCAATCGGCATTGAATAATCCCAATATTTATCCAAAATTTCTTTCGGAGTATTGTCTAATGTCTTTTGAATTGTTACCAAAATCAAGGCAATATCGTCTATATAATTAATTATTTTAAATGGAAATCGTTTAAATGTTTTAAAAGTTAAATTTAATGGTGAAATAATATAAATTGCGGTTCCAACAATCCACAATTTAATTTGAAGTGGTGTGTTTTTTTCTTTTACAAGACGAAATAGTAGTTTCAGTAATGCTGGAATACCTTTTGCAACTTTTTTGAGCGCTTCTTTGAAACTTATGTCTAATGGATATAATTTGTTTGTTTCCATAAAATCACACTTCCTTCCTAAATTTTATTGATTACTTAATTAGGATATTGTTCTTTATCATCAAGTTTTAGTTGAGGATTTTTGGGATGTACAACTGCTTTAATCTCTCCAAATGTCTGCTCGTATTTTTTAACATTTAGATTTAAAGTGTTCAATAATGCTTTTGCATGTTGAGGACTTAAAATTATCCTTGAACAAACATTTGCTTTTTTCATACCTGGTAATACTTGGCAAAAATCTAAAATAAAATCACTTGGAGAATGTGTTACAACTGCTAAATTTGAATATTTTCCGCCTGCAATATTTTCATTTAAATTTATTTCAAGCTTTTTTTCATTTTGTTTTTTTATTTCCATTATTATTTATTCCTCATTTTTTTCATCAAAATTCCCATCAACATCAGCATCAATTACTGCACCAGGGTCAAAAATAGAATAATCTTCATCATTATCTTCATCATGTATATCATTAACATATTCTTCTTCTACTTGCATAACATTTTTATCAAAAAATGCACCTGGCTTAACCCTTTCGTTATTATTCATTATCTCTTCTTGATCATCAAACTCATCATTTTCATATTTTTTAAAATCACCACCATATAATGTTTCATCAAAAAAATCAAGATCTTCAACAATATCTTGCGATATTAAATACTCTATAAAGTTGATAAATCTTTGTTGTTTCAAATTTACTCTACAGTGTGGACAAACTAGTCTTCGGTTTAAACCCTCTGCTGTTAACGGCCCCTCACAAACAGGACACAACAGTTCATGGAAATCATTCAAATTATTTTCCTCATATTATTTTTGCTAATTTACAAATAGTTTTAAGACCTTCAGAAAATCCTGACTTGTCTTTTAGAATTATATTTGCTGTTAAAAAATCTTCACTAAATTGATTGCTAAATCCAATAGATACCTGTTTTGATTTTGTTGCTGTAATAAAATTACTTAAAATATTTATATCAACATTTAAATCAATCGCAATATCATATTGTCCATCAATATTTTCAATTATTCCCTTCTTAATCGGAATCTTATTATTATTTTCTACTTTAGGATACAAATATTTTTTATCGTAATAATTATATTGACTAATAATACTTTCGAATTTATTGTGATAAACAATATCTATTTTATGTTTTGCCTTTAATATAATTTCGTTAAAATACTGATTGGCTAAATTAAATCTTTCTTTATTCGATGGCATACAAATCAAAAACTTGTTAGACCTATTTACTTTTCTTTCCCAATTAATCGATTCTTTATTACTTAAAATATTTTCACTTTTTTTAAGTGTAAAAACCCATAATTTATATCTAATTTTTTTAAAAATATTCATATTCTAACTTTATTATAAAATATATCTACTTAAATCTTCATTTGTAATAATTTTATCTAAAGATTTGTGAACCTTCACATCATCAATTATAATTTTTTTATCTACATCTGGAGCATTAAACATTAACTCATCAAGAATTTGTGTTAATATTGTGTGCAATCTTCTTGCTCCAATGTTTTCAGTTTTAGTATTTACTTCAGTTGATTTTTCAGCTATTGTCTGTATTGCCTCTTTCGTAAATGACAAATCTATTTTTTCTGCTTGTAACAATGCTTTATATTGTTTTATTAATGCATTTTGTGGATGAGTTAATATTTGAACGAAATCATCTGTGGATAAACTGTCTAAATTAACACGAATTGGAAATCTTCCCTGTAATTCCGGAATTAAATCTGATGGTTTAGTCTTGCTAAAAGCTCCTGCTGCGATAAACAAAATATGATCGGTTTTTACTATCCCATATTTAGTGTTTACTGTTGAACCCTCTACAATTGGCAATAAATCTCTTTGTACACCTTGACGGCTTACTTCCGCACCGCCTCTATTTTCACTTGATGCAATCTTATCAATTTCGTCTAAAAAAACTATGCCATTATTTTCTACTCTATTTATTGCTTCTTCATTAACTTTCGATTTGTCTATTAATTTTTGTGCTTCTTGTTGGATTAGAATCTTTCTAGCTTCTTTTACCTTTGTTTTTTGTTTCTTTTTCTTCTTTCCCATTAAAGAACTCATTGCATCATTAATAAAATCACCAGCACCGTCCATGTCTCCACCGATTGGACCCATTATAGAAATTCCAGTAGAATTTTGTGCTTGATCAATCTCAATTTCTATATATTTTTCCTCGAATTTTCCATCTTTGTACATTTTTCGCAATTTTTCTCTAGTTTTTTCTATCCTTTCATTTTCTTGTTCATCTGATGTTTTTGATTCTGGAACAGGAAATAATTTATCTAAAATTCTCTCTTCTGCCATTATTTTAGCATCTTTCCAAACTCGGGTTTCATATTCTTTTTCTACTATATGATACCCTATTCTAGTAAGATCACGAATCATTGATTCAACATCTCTCCCAACATACCCAACTTCAGTAAATTTTGTTGCTTCAACTTTTATAAATGGGGCATTCGTTAAATTTGCTAATCTGCGAGCAATTTCTGTTTTTCCAACCCCTGTAGGACCAATCATTATAATATTGTTAGGTAAAATTTCATCTTTCAACTTATCTTTCACCTGTTGACGACGCCAACGGTTTCTCAGTGCAATTGCCACCGATCTTTTTGCATTATTTTGACCAATCACAAATTTATTTAATTCATTGACGATTTCTTTTGGTATTAAATTTTTCAATCGTATATCTCCCGTAATTTTTGGTGAGTATATGAAAATATTTTAAATAATACAAGAATAAAATATATCTTTTCTGTTTACAACATAGACACATTCCCAATATATTCAAACCTTATTCTTTATTATTAACATTAATAGAATAATATGGTAATTTGAATATCCCCGCCTATTGCGGGCAAGCAATATTTTCCAATTCCCACATTACCCAAATAAACCTTACCGCTAAATCGCAAAG
>JAOZRH010000036.1 GCA_029931905.1 Fidelibacterota bacterium | reverse complement strand
GAACAAGATCAAGAAAAAGAAATATTAAACTCCTACGGAGTTTGATAAAATTGATGTAATTATTTTTTTATAGACATGTAACTCCTACGGAGTATAAAACCAAACTTGAATTGCCACGAGTTTTAACTCGTGGATGAAATGATTAATAAAAAAACTGACTTTAGTCCAAACAATTATTAATCTTCTTTGCGACTCTGCGATAAAGCTGATTTATTGACTTCATTGATCTTCGACTCATAATTCGTAATTTGTAATTCGTAATTATTTCTCTTTGCGTTTTTGCGACTTAGCAGTAAAATTTATTTATTGACTTTGTTCTCTCGTATAAAAAACAATTGTATTTTGACATAATATTCTGTAATATTACTTAGAAATAATAAAATTGAAAAAAGGAAATTAATGAAATTAAAGAAGGAATTGGGATTTTTAGGCGTTTTTAGTATTGCTTCTGGAGCAATGATAAGTTCTGGCTTATTTGTTCTTCCTGCTATTGTCTATGCACGAGTTGGTCCTGCCATAATTATTGCATATGTTCTCGCTGGTCTGTTAATGATTCCTGCAATGATTTCAAAAGCCGAATTAGCAACAGCAATGCCAAAATCAGGTGGAACATATTTTTTTATACATCGAAGTCTTGGTTCATTTTTCGGGACTTTTGCCGGATTAGCTTCTTGGTTTTCTTTAAGTTTAAAAAGTGCCTTTGCACTCCTTGGAATAGGTTTATTTTTACAACCTCTTTTTCCTGAAGCTTCTCCAGAAGTAGTGAAAATGATTGCCGTAGGATTCACTTTATTTTTTACAATTCTCAATATAATTGGAGCTAAAGAAAGTGGTAAATTTCAAATCGTTTTAGTACTTGGATTAATTGCTATTCTTATATTTTATGTTTTTTCAAATATAAACAATATTAATGCTCAAAATTATATTCCATTTAACCCTGAAGGCTGGCAATCTATTTTTATGGTAATGGGAATGATTTTTATTTCTTTTGGTGGATTAACAAAAATAGCATCAATTGCTGAAGAAATAAAAAATCCAAAAAAAAATATTCCCAAGGGTATGTTTACAGCATTTATAGTTATAACCTTTCTTTATGTTGCTGTAATTTTTATAACAGTCGGTTTACTCAATAGTGTAGAATTTCAACAAACATTTAATCCAATTTCTGTTGGTGCATCAAAAAATTTCGGAACTTTTGGATATTGGATACTTTCTATAGCCGCAATGTTAGCTTTTATTACCACTGGTAATGCAGGCTTATTGGCATCATCAAGAATTCCGCTTGCTATGGCTGAAGATAATCTTTTACCATCATTATTTTCAAGAGTTAGTTTGAAATTAAAAACACCAATAATCTCAATTGTGATAACTTCATTTTTTATGATTTCCGTAATAATATTCCTTGATTTAGAGAATTTAGTAAAAGTTGCTTCTACTATGATGCTAATACTTTTTCTTTTTGTGAATTTATCCGTAATTTTAATGAGAGAAAGCAAAATTATTACATATAGACCATCATTCAAATCCCCCTTCTATCCATATTTACAAATAATTGGTGTAGTTATATATTTATTTTTGATTGTTGAAATGGGAAAAATTCCACTATTAATTACACTCGGTTTTTTTATTATTTCTCTTATTTGGTATTTTTTATATTCAAAAAGAAGAAATAAAAAAGAATCTGCTTTGATTCATATCGCCAAAAGAATAAGCTCTAAAAAAATTCAATCTTCTACTCTTACAAATGAACTCAAAAATATATTATTCAAAAGAGATGATATAATTGAAGATAAATTTGATTCAATCATCAAGCAGGCAAATTTTATTGATTTAGATAAAAAAATGACAAAAGATGAAGTATTTAACATTATTTCTGATAATTTTGCAAAAAAATATGATACTTCAGCAAAGACAATTTATGAATTATTACAAGAAAGAGAAAATCTCACTAGTACAGTGATTTATAAAGGTCTTGCAATTCCACATATAATAATTGAAGGTGAATCAATATTTGATATAATTGTAATTCGATCACAACAAGGAATTGATTTTGGTGAAAATATTCCAAATGTTAATATTGTTTTCGCTATGATTGGAACAATGGACGAAAGAAATCATCATCTACAATCATTAATGGCTATAGCACAAATAATACAAGATGATAATTTTATACTTAATTGGGAAAAGGCAAAAAGTATAGATGATTTAAAAAACTTGATTTTATTAACGGATAGAATAAGAAAAAGCAATATTTAATTGTTATTGTATTTTAAATATCATATTTTCCCCACAGATGTAGAAGAATAAATATAGGAGAAAAATGAAAAAGCTAACAACAATCATTGTATTGATTTTGATGAGTGTTACTGTAATATTATCACAAACATTAATTCCAAAAATAACAACAGAAACAAAATCTATAAAACAGTCATATCTAAACGATATAGATAATTTAAGAAATTCATTAGAACAATATGTAAAATCAAATTCATTTAGTAATAATATTTATAATATGGAAATACCTTTTACAATGAAATTATTAGTGGAAAATATTAATGAATCGGGCAATGAAATAACATATATTTGTAAAGCAATAATAACAAATGATTATGACCAAAGATTTTTTGAGGAAGCTTGGACTTTTCCATATAACACGAATATATCAACTATGAGAACAGGAATGTATAACCCAATCACAAGTATAATTGACTATTATGGATATTTAATTACAGCCTCAGAATTAGATGCAATTTCATTAATGGGCGGAGATGCTATATATGGAAAAGCAAGAGAAATTATTGAAATGGGGAAAATTAGTCAGTGGCCACAAGGATGTAATTCAAGAATTAATAAATTGGAAGAAATTACAGAGAATTATCGTTTAAGAAAAGCACGATATTATTATACTTTAGCAAGTTGGGATGCTGAGGATAAAAAACTGAAATCTGCTAAGAAAAATTTAAATAAATCATTAGATTTAATCGAAAATATTATCACAATTCAACAGAAAGACAAGTATACAAAAATTTTCATAGAAAATCATTATAAAGATGCAAAGTTTTTTGTTGAAGCATTAAAAGACACATCATTTTTACCAAGTTTTAGAACTATTGCACCAAAATACAACAATTATTTTAACAAACTCTCTAATGATTTTAATCAATAAGCTTTAAAATATCAGTAAAAGATATTTCGCCCTGTCTAATTAATATTATTTTATCATCTTTACTAATTTTAATTATTGTACTACCAATTGGATTTTCTTTATTCTCAAGATTATCATCTTTTATATAAGCACCAACTCTATTAGAAAATTTTCTTACAATCTTCTGAATATTATTAATTGGTTCATCACCACTTAAATTAATGCTCGTAGAAACTATTGGACTATTATATTTTTCAAGTAATTTTAAACATAATTCATTAGCAGGAATTCTATAACCGACATATAAATCATCACTATAAAGATATTTTGGCAGAACATCTTTTTTTGTAGGTAAAATTAAAGTTATTTTTCCTGGTAAAAATTTATCAACAATTTTCTGAATATTTTCAGTCATAATCACATTATCAAATAGATATTGTTTTGAAGGAACACATATACTAAAAGGCGTTTCACTTTTACGATTTTTTATTTTATTAATTTTTTCAATTGATTTTTCAGAAAGAGCATTAGAACCAAAACCATAAACAGTATCAGTCGGATAAACAATAACTTCATCATTTTTTAATATTTTTATAATATCGTTAAACCACTTATCATCTCTAGTTTTTATACTGTAAATTTTCATATTAATTCTATTTTTTAATTATTTTATTTATTCTATTTGAAATATCATTTAATCTAAATTCAATTGAATTTAAAATCCAGAATTCAAAATGATTAACTTTCGCTTGCTGATGCATCATCCATATTATTTTCACAGAAACAAGTAAAATACCAATTTCGATGGAAAATAATGGTGGTAAAGGAATGTTAATATGCAATATATGTCTTAATATATCAACAATAAATAAAATAATAATAGCGATAATAAAAATTGTAGAAATAATTTTATCTCTCCTTTGTGTATTTTTCCCACCAATTTGACCAACAAGTGTTCTGATTTTTTCCTTTTCTTTTTTAAATCTCTCTAACTCTTCTCTTAATTGTTGATTATCATTATTAATCATCGATATCTCCCTAATATTTTAGTATTTCACCAATATTTCTTTTTATTTTATCTTTAGGTTTTCCCCACAATTTATGAAACCATAAATACTGTTCTGGATATTTTTTAACAATCTCTTCAAGTTCATTCATAATTTTACCCATAATAGAATTAATAGATTTTTCATTGATTTCATTGTATTTTGGAACATTAATTTTTTTTATTATCAAACGATATTTTTCATCTTCTTTGACATACACACCTATATATATTGGTGCATTTGTTCGTAAGTGTAAAACTGCTACTCCTTTTGGAATTGATGTTTTTCTGCCCATAAACATAACTCTCGTACCCTTTTTATGTGCATTTTGATCTACAGCAATCGCTAACACTCTATTTTCATATAATTCGTTTTCGTATATATTATTTTCTTTTAAATTAATATGTCTTAAATTATTCCCAAATTTTCTTCTGTGATCTAAAAAATATTTATCTGTTTTTTTATTTTTCATTGGTTTATAAATACCACTGAATTTAATTCCAGTAATATTTAAATAATTGATATATGATTCCCAAAAACAAAAGTGTAAAACGGATAACAACACCCCTTTATTATTTTCAAGTTCTTTATCAAATAATGCTTTTGCATTTGTTTCTGTATTCAATATTTTTTTCTTCATATACTTTCTATTAGCAATGAAATATGTTGTAATCATATATCCAAAATATCTATAATTATTATGAAGAATTTTTAATTTCTCTTCTCTTGTTTTGTTTGGAAATGCAATCGATAAATTATTATATGCAACATTTAATCTATATGGAAAAAACATCCATAACAATGTTCCCAATTTCAACCCCAACCATTCAACAACTCGTGATGGTAATATAGAAAATATAAATTCGAATATTTTAATTAATATAAATTCAATCCAATAAGATAATTTCATCAATTATTTCCTATTATTAATTCACTCATTTCAATCTAATTAAATCAATATATTTAGATTTATAAAATATTTTGTGATAAAAATTCGCTTATTTCATCAATTTTAACTGTATTTTCTGAACCGTCAGACATTGTTTTTATTTTTATCTCACCTGATTGTATTTCATTTTCTCCAATCACAATAGAAAATTTCGCTTTTTTTCTATTTGCTTCTCGCATCATTGCTTTCACACTTCGTCTTTGGAAATCAGTATCCACAGAAAAATTATTGCTTCTAATATTTTTAACAATTTTCATTGATTCATTTCTAACATTTTCATTCATTATTGCAACATATATATCCAATTTATTCAATTCATCATCAAAAAGATTTTCTTTTTCCATTGCAATCATCAATCTTTCCATACCAGCAGCAAATCCCACAGCAGAAGTAGATTTTCCACCAAGATCTTCTACAAGATTATCGTATCGTCCACCTCCACACAAAGCATCTTGTGAACCTAAACTTTCACTTCTAATTTCAAATATCATATTTGTATAATAATCTAATCCTCTGACCATTGTTGGATCAACTTTATATTTTATATTCAAATTTTCAAGTAATTCTTTAATCTCATTAAAATAATCTTTTTCTTCATTTGTCAAATAATCAATAATCAAAGGTGCATGTTCGTTCATAATATTTTTACAAATTTTATTTTTACAATCAAATAATCGTAAGACATTATTTTCGTAACGATTTTTACAGTTATCACACATTTCATTTTTATGTGGAAGCAACTCACTTTTTAATAATTCAATATATTTGCTTCTATTTTCTTTATTTCCTAAAGAATTAATATATAATGTGAAATTTTTAAGTCCTAATTTGGTGTAAATTGTATATGCTAAATCAATCAATTCAACATCTGATTCTGGATATGCCGAACCAAATATTTCACTACCAAATTGATAAAATTGACGATATCTTCCTGCTTGTGGCTTTTCTTGACGAAATAATGGGCCATAATACCATATTTTATGAATTGGTGATATTTGTTGAAAATTATGTTCAATATAAGATCTAACTACAGATGCAGTTAATTCTGGTCTTAATGTTAAACTTTCTTTTCCTTTATCCAAAAAAGAATACATTTCTTTATTGACAATATCCGTAAATTCACCAACACTTCTACTAAATAATTTTGATTTTTCAAATATTGGAGTTCTAATTTCCCTAAAATTATATAATGAAAATATTTTTTTTAACTTATTTTCTATCTCTTGCCATTTGTGAATTTCAAAAGGTAATAAATCGTATGTACCCTTTACTGACTTAATTTTATTTTTCATCTAACTCTATCATTCCTCTAGTTATTTCCTTGGCTTTTTCTAAATCTTTTGCAGGAATATATAATTTAATTGAAGTACCAATTGGAGAACCACCTTTAACCAATAATGCTCCCTCAAAGAAATCATTCTTCTTAAAAAATGGAATTTCGTTTTTTGATAACACTTGTGAAACCATCTCAAAATATGTATCATCAATGAATTGATATAATAACACCCAATTGATATTATCCTCATGTTTTATATGCTTTAACGAATCAACCAATTTTACATGATGATCTGGACAAACTTCAATTTCATCTTTAAATTCACTTTTACAAATCGGACAATATTTCATTTTTTTCTCCTTTTGTTTATTGATTGTTATCTTCTATAATTTAGAAAATTCAACTTTTAAAGTATTATATGTTTCATTTAAACCATCGACAACAACTTTTGTATGTCCAATTATTGGCATAAAATTAGTATCACCTTGCCATCGCGGTACAATATGTTGATGTAAATGATCAGCAATTCCTGCACCGCCAATACTTCCAATATTCATTCCTATATTAAATCCTTGGCAATTCAAAACTTTTTTCATAATCTTAATTGATAAACTCGTTAACTCGGCAATCTCATTCCTTTCTGCTTCATTCAATAATTCATAATCAGAAATATGTCTATTTGGTACCACCATTAAATGACCATTATTATATGGATATAAATTCATTATAACAAAAGAGTACTTTCTTCTAACTAATATTAAATTTTTCTCATCATCATTTTGGTCTATTTTGTTACAGAATATGCACCCTTTTTCTTTTTCCCTTTTCACATATTCCATTCGCCAAGGGGACCATAATATTTTATTATTGTTCGTCATAACTTTAGAGATTATTATTAATAAAACCTTATAAGATTACAATCGTAGTGAATATTTATTAATAATCACTACAATCATAATATTTAAATAATGAAACTATTTATTTCCTTCTTCTCTCTCTTTTTCATAATTTTCAACTATTTTATCTTGAACTTCTTTTGGAACATATTCATAATTCGAAAATTTTCTTTTATAATATGCTCTACCTTGTGTTATTGATCTTAAAATATTTGAATATTTGTATAAATTAGAAAGTGGAACAGTAGCGATAATAATTTGAAAATGTCCGTCAGAATCCATTCCCTTAACCTTTCCTCTACGAGATGAAATATCGCCCATGACATCACCCATGTGATCTTCTGGTACTGTAATTTGAACTTCATAAATTGGTTCTAACAACACAGGATTACCTTCAATAAATGCTCTTTTGAATGCTCCTCTACCAGCAATTTGAAATGCAATATCTTTAGAATCTACTGGATGTTGTTTTCCATCAACTACAGATGCAATAACATCAATTACCTTATTTCCAGAAAGCGGACCGTTTACACATGCTTGCATTACACCCTTTTCTATTGATGGAACAAATACTCTATCAACATTTTGTCCAACCAATTTACTCTCAAATTTAACACCTTCGCCTCTTTTATTTGGTTGCAGTTCTAATTCAACTTCTCCAAATTGTCCTGCACCTCCACTCTGTTTTTTGTGTCTATATCTTCCCTTTGCAGGCTTTCTAATTGTTTCTCTGTATGGAATTTTAGGTTCTACTTGATCAATTTCAATATTAAATCTGTCCATAATTTTTGTAAGTGATGTTTGTAAATGAATTTCTCCTAAACCAGATACTAATGTTTGTTTCAACTCTGAATCAACTTCATAATGAAATGTTGGATCTTGTTCACTTATTTGTGATAAACCAGCACCAATTTTTTCTTCATCGCCTTTTGATTTTGCCATAACTGCTACTCTAATTACAGGTTCAGGAAAATGAATTTCTTTATACAAAATTGGATCTTTAATATCTGACAATGTATTATTTGTATGACTGTCTTTTAATTTCACAGCAACACCAATATCTCCTGCATGCAATTCACTAACTTCTTGTCTTTTCTTTCCATTTACTGTATAAATTGTACCAAATCTTTCAGATTTATTTGTAGCAACATTTTTTAATTCTGAACCAGGTTTTAATACTCCAGCAAACACTTTAAAATACGAAAGATCACCGACACTGGAATCATTTGTAGTTTTATAGATAAAAATACTTGTACTTCCATTATCAATAATTTTATGAGTAACACCTTTTTCATCAGAACTTCCTGAATCTAATTTACCCATATCTTCAGGAGATGGATAGTAAGCAGAAATAACTTCAAATATTCTTGATACACCAACAACATTTGATTCTGATGCAGTCGCCATCAATGGTATAAATCCTTTATTAATAATCGCATTTTTTAAACCATCTTTCATTTCTTGAACCGTCAATTCACCATTTTCAAAATATTTTTCTAACAATTCATCGTCAGATTCTGCAATCATTTCTATCATTTGTTGATATAATTCTTCTGCTTTATCTTTATATTCTGCAGGAATTTCTTCTTTTGTATATTTTCCTTTACTATCAAAAACTAACATTTTATTTTCAATTAAATCTATAATTGAATCTATTCCTGGACCTTCTTTAACTGGAAATTGAATAGGAAATATTCTATCACTAAATCTTTCTTTTGCCTTTTCAACAATTTTATCAAATTGTGCATGTTCTTTATCCAACATATTTATAGAAACCAATGGAACCAATCGTCCTTCTTTAAAATAATTCCAAGCAAATTCAGTTCCAATTTCAACTCCAGCAGTTGCACTAATACTTAATATTCCAATATCCGATACATGGACTGAACTGATAACCTCTCCTGCAAAATCCATATATCCTGGAGTATCTATAATATTAAATTTTAATCCATTATTTTCAAAATGCATTGAAGATGCTGATATTGAAATTTGTTTCTCCATTTCTCCTTTAGAATAATCTGAAATAGTTGTACCCTCTGCAATTGATCCAATTCTGTTAATTACACCCTGAGAAAATAATATTGCATCAGATAAAATCGTTTTTCCACTAGTAGAATGTCCAGCAATAACGATATTTCTCATTTCATTTGGTGAGTAGTTTTTCATTGTTTTCCTCCAGTCTGTTTTGTGTTTTTTCTTCTTAATGATTGTCTTGCTATTTTTCCGGTGGCATTTTTTGGTAAATGATCCAGAAATACAAACTCATCAGGAATTTGATATTTGGGAATGTTTTTCTCCAAAAACAAAACCAATTCGTTCCTATTAATTATCTTTTTATCTTTTGTAACAATATATGCTATTATTTTTTGTGTCGTTTTATTTGCTTTTACTCCAACCACTGCAATTTGTTTTATATTTTCATGTTTATATAATTCATTTTCTATTAGTTCTGGATATACTTCAAAACCATTTTTATTGATTATATTTATTTTTCTATCAACAAAATAATAATATCCATCCATATCTTGAAAACCAAGATCACCAGATTTATACCAACCAACAAAAATACAATCACTTATTTTTTTCTTTTGTGAACAATATTCTTTAACTACATTGGTATTTCTTATACAAATTTCACCTATTTCATTCGATTTTAAAAATTCCTCATCTCTCATTATTGATACAGAAATATCATGAAGTGGAATTCCAATTGAATGTATTTTTTTCTCATTTGTATTAATTAATATTATTGGTCCTGCCTCAATCATTCCATAACTTTTATAAATTGGTAAATTATATTTTTTTAGAAAATATTCTGTAACTTCTTTTTTAACCTTTCCACCACCACTCATACAAAACTGAAAATTATTAAAATTTTCAAAAGAATCAGTATTGACAATATTTTCATAAAAACTAGGCTTTGCAATAAGTATAATATCCTTTCCGTTTGATACATTATTAACATCACTCAAATCATTGGAAATAATAATAGGAATTTCATTAATTAGCGAATTATTTACAATAGATGTCATTGAGAAAAAATGTGAAAATGGAAATTGAGCATAAATTTTATAATTTTCCTTAATTAATAACGCACTTTGAAAAGCATAGGCATTACTTATTAATGCTTGTTGACTGTAAATCACACCATTTGCAGGTCCTGTTGTACCTTCGCTATAAAAAATAATCGATGCTAAATCGTTTTCATTATTATATGGACCACCATATATGGCATATTTGTTAAAATCTGACAAATTATTGTTTGTTAAAGAACTATTTTCTTCAAACGAAACATAAATATTAATATTATCTAATATTTCAGTTGCAGTAATAATATCTTCTTCATACACATTGGAATATATTAAACATTTTGCTTCACTATCACTTAAAATTTGACGAAGAGCTAACGATTTAAATTTTACATTAATTGGAATCATTATTGCTTCTAATCTTAACAATGCTAAATATATAAAAATAAATTCACTGCAATTCTCTGACATTATTGCAACTTTCATTCCTTTTTCAACACCAGCATTTTTTAATAAACTTGCTATTTTAAGCGAATTATCTAATACATTACCAAAAGTTATCTCTTTATTATTTTTCATGTCATAAATGAAAGTATCATTTGGAGATGATTTTGATTTCTTAAAAAATGTCGAATATATTGTACTGATATCTCACCTTATCATTTTTCATTTTCATAGAGTGTCTAATTTACTTATTTAATATCTGATAGTCAACAAATAATTTTCTCAAATTATATTGAATTTCCTCTGATTATTTGATTTCTAATGGTATTATCTAAAAATAAATCCAATTATTTCGACTTAATAAAAACTATTAATCCGCTCGTAAATGAAATATTAATTTTTTCTGCAAGAAATTCATTGCTTAATCCTCTACTTCCAATTTCAAAATATTTTTCATTTATAGGATATTTTGCATTTTTTATTACTATATTTTTGGCTTCTGGTAATGCAATAATTGAAAACAAATCATTTTTTTTACCATATATTGAATATTTACCTGGCGTTAATATTTCTAATATTTCATTATTTGTATATATTTTTATTTTAAGCTTGTTGGAATATTTATAGAAAAGTGCAAAATTAATTAACAAATGATCAATCCTTCCACCAGAAATTCCAACTATTGATATATCAGAATATTCATTATTTATTAACCATAATAATGCTTTTTCAAAATCACTATTATTTTGATTTTCTCCTTTAATTATTTCAACATTTTGTGGAATAGATTTAATCGAATCAAAATCACCAATCACAAAATTGGGGACAATGTTCAAATTAACTAACTTGTCATAACTGCCGTCAGTAGCGATAATTACATCATTATCAATAATAAGTTGTTTAATTATTTTTTTATCAACAATATCACCATTTAATACTAATATTGCTTTATTTTTTAATTTATTATTTGGCAAATAATGTAACACCTTTTGTCTCGATTATTGTTTTTTTAATTATTGATTTAATTTTAATTTTTTCACCTGAACTATCAACAGCCGGAAAAATTACTATCTTATTACTTGAAGTTCTACCCATCATTTCTGCATTTGATTTTTTACTATATCCTTCAACAATTACTTCAACTTCCTTTCCAATCATTTCCTTGTTTCGTAATAAAGTGTGTTCTTTTTGCAAATCAATCATTTCTGTAAGTCTTTCAGATTTTTCATATTCACTTACATCATCATCCATTTTATAAGCTCTGCTATATGGTCTCGGAGAATATTTAAACATAAAAGATGTATCGAATTTTACCTTATTCATCACATAAATTGTTTCTTCAAAATCCTCTCTTGTTTCTCCCGGAAAACCAACAATCATATCAGTTGTAATTGACATATTCGGAACATATTCCCTAATTTTTTTAACCAATGATAAAAAATGTTCTTGAGAATAATTCCTATTCATCGCTTTTAATATTTTAGTTGAACCTGACTGTAAAGGTAAATGAATGTGATTAGCTAATTTTGGATAATAATCTCTGTGTACTTTTAATAATTCCTCTGTAATATCCTGTGGATGCGGTGAAACATATCTTATTCGCCTAATTTTTTCATTTTTTATAATTTTTTTTAACAAATCTGTAAAATTATTACCTTCATAATTATACGAATTCACATTTTGCCCCAACAGTGTAATTTCGTAAAATCCTCTATTGGTAGCATCTTCAATTTCTTTAACTACACTTTCGACAGGTTTACTTCTCTCTCTTCCACGAGTGAATGGAACGATACAATAAGTGCAAAACTTATCACATCCTCGCATAATAGTAATCCAAGCATTCATACCCGAACTTCTTGACGGAAATAACTCCTCATAAACCTCCGTTTTAGATAAATCAGTAAATGCAATATGTTCTCTATGGGTTTTAATTATTTCAGGTAATTTTCTATATGAATCGGGTCCAAGCACAAAATTAACATTATTATTTTGTCTAAAAATATCACTTTTCAAATTTTGAGCCATACAACCAATTACACCAATTTTTGCATTATTTTCTGCAGGCAATATCTTATTAATTTTACCAAGTCGTGAATATATTTTCTGTTCTGGTTTTTCTCTTACGCTACAAGTATTTATCAAAATTAGATCAGCATCTTCTAATGATTCTGTTCTTATTAATCCTTCGGTTTCCAGAATTCCACGAACTATTTCACTATCAGATTCATTCATCTGACAACCATAAGTTTCTATATAATATTTTTTCATTTAACCTTTATTTATTTTATGCTAACATACGATATATAGTTTAGTTATCTCTACACTTTTAAAGTTGTATTATTTGGAATTTATTGCATATTCCAAAATATCATTCATCCTATTTACCATTCTTGATTTATCCAAATCCATTCCAGCATTAAACAAAGCATTATCATAAATCTGTTCAGTAATTTGTGTAAGTAATTTTTCTTCTTTTTTATTATCAACTAAGACTAATAATTTTTTAATCAACGAATGTTTTGGATTAATTTCAAGGATCTTTTTTCCTGCTGGAAACATGCCACCCTTAGCATCTTTCAAAATTTTCTGCATATTTTGTGTCATTGTATCATCTGGATTTACAATAATTGCAGGTGAATTTACTAATCTATCTGACAATACAACTTTTTCTAAATCTTTGTCAAATAATTTTTCCATCCACTTTATCAATTTTTCATAGTTTTCTTTTGAATCTTTATCATCTTTTTTGTCATCATCTTTTTTATCAATTTTAATATCTGATTTATCAGCAGAAACTAATTTTTTCTTATCATATTCAGATAATGCTGACATTGTGAAATCATCAATTGCTTCATAAAGATAAATAACCTCTATATCTGATGCAATAAATGATTCTAAATACGGACTATTTTCAATTTCTTGACGATTCTTTCCATTTAGAAAATAAATTTCTTTTTGCTCTTCTTTAGCTCTCTTTAAATATTCTTCTAGTGAAGTTTTTTCATCTGCTTTTGTTTTGCTTGTTTCAAATCTTAATAATTTTGCAAGTTTTTCCCTGTTTTCAAAATCACTATTTATACCCTCTTTGATGAAAGATGCAAATGTTTTCCAGAAATCCAGATATTTTTGTTCATCTTTTTTAGCCATATCAATTAAAAATGAAATTACCCTCTTTGTCAAAAATTTTCTAATTTTAGAAATGATTAGACTATCTTGTAATGTTTCTCTTGAAATATTTAAAGGCAAATCTTCAGAATCAACTACACCTTTTATAAATCTCAAATAATCTGGTAATATTTCCTTTACTTTTGATTCAATTAATACTTTATTACAATATAGGTTCATTCCTGGTTCCATTCTATTAAATCCAAATATTTCCATATTTTCTTTTGGAAAAAATAAAATTGTTTTCATTTGAATTGGTGCATCTGACGATGTATGTAAATGATAGAATGGTTCTGAGTGTGAATTTGTCAAAAATTTGTAAAATTCATCATATTCTTTTTGCTTAACTTCATTTTTATTCTTTACCCAAATCGCCTGAACGGTATTTATTCTTTTATCATCAATAAAAATTGGTGATGACACAAAATTTGAATATTCTTCTATAATACCTTTTACACTGAATTCTTCTGAATATTTTTCATGATCTTTTTTCAATTCAACAACAATTTTTGTACCTCTTGCAATACCTTCTTCTTCTGAAATTGAATAATTGCTAATTCCATCAGAAGTCCATATATATCCCTTAGATCCTTTTTTATATGATCTTGTGAAAACTCTTACTTTATTAGAAACCATAAATGCTGAATAAAAACCAAGTCCAAATTGTCCAATTAATTTTGCTTCGTTATTCTTCTGTTCTGCCAATTTTTCAATAAATTCTTTTGAACCTGAATGAGCAACTGTTCCTAAATTTTCAATTAACTCTTCTTTTGTCATTCCAACACCAGTATCGGAAATTGTAAAAGTTTTTGATTTCTCATTTAATTCAATTTTGATTTCTAATGGTAAATCCTCATCAATGAAATCTTTTTCAACTAATGAAATATGTCTAAATTTCTCTAACGCATCTGCTGCATTTGAAATCAATTCACGAATAAAAATATCTTTATTTGTATATATCGAATGTATTACTACATCTAATACTTTTTTAATTTCTGCTTGATATTCATATGATTCTACTTTTTTTGTCATTATTTCTCCTTTTTTTCATTTTATTTCTTCTATATTCGGGCATAAATTATAAATTATTTTTCAATTAATCAAGCTTTGATTTTGATAATTTTACTTTAAAATATATTTATTATCTATTACGATTGTTTAATGCCTCCAAAACCAAATTGAATTGAATAATATTTACCACCGAGTTCGTTGAAAAATTAGGAATTAGAAATTTGAAATTTGGAATTGTGCAATTATGGAGTAAAACAACTTCTCCCAATTGGGCGAACAGGCGTGCTTGCCCGACTATACAGACGGGTTGTTTTGATAAATTCCAACAGGAATTTAATA
>JAOZRH010000172.1 GCA_029931905.1 Fidelibacterota bacterium | reverse complement strand
TAATCATTTAAATCATTCCTTTAACCTCATTTAAACAAAGTTGATCATTATTATTAATATTCTTCTTAATTTCATTTAATTGTATATTAATTTCATTAATTGTTGTTTTATGTTCAATAAGTGATTGAATTGATTTTTTTTGACATATTTCTCTAATGTCATCTTCTTCAACACTTGCTTGAATTACTGACCAAGATTTATTATTAGCATCAAACATATCAAAATTAATCATATGAGTCTTGCCGTTACTAATTTGATGAAATTGTTTAATAATATCATCAACTTTATGTGCTTTATATTTTTCAAAAATATATCTGATAATTTCAATTACATTAACTTCAAATTTTTTCTTATTAATTTTATTTAAATCATCAATTTTTTTATTTAAAGCTGCTAATGACCAATTATTATAACTTAATTTAATTAAATCATCTATACCAAGCTGATTAATTTGTCCATTTTCATCACATGTATAACATATAAATTTACTTTTACTAGTTATATAATTAATCCATATATCTTTTGCAAGATTATCAATTGATGTTTTTTTCTTATTTTTAGGTGTAATAACTAACTTAATATCTTTACCACACATATCATCAATATGAACATTTAATTTTTTATCTTTACCTTCGGACGCTTTCAATAATGAATTAAATGATTTAAAGGGACTCCTTCCTAAAACTTCAATTTTAGTTTTTAATATATTTCCATTTGGTATAATAAATAATTCACCAAACCCTTTTGTTAGTAGATCTAAATAATCATGTTTATTAATTTGTTGAGTTGTACAACCTCTTATTAACGGCATGATTATATTTTCTTCAACTGGTTTACCTTCAATTAATGAAATACATCGTTTGATTAAATCTTTAAAATCATATTTTGGTAATACGGTTCTATGAAACGCAATACCTTGAATAATTCCATCTCCAATTAATCCAAGTGGTACTGGAGATGGAAGATACAAAGGTTCCTCATCTTGTTCGATTTCTTCCCATGGTACATATTTATAATATTTAAATGCTAGTTTATCGACCCATGGTGAAAGCTTAGTCTCCGTATATCTATAAGAGGCAGCATTATCAGTTCCAAAACGTGAAACAGCGCCCCAGTTACCTTGTCCAATAGCATATCCTTGATCTACCATATTAACAAGAGTACCATATAAACTTTGATCACCATGACCATGCCATAATGACATAGTGGTTCCGATAACACGAACAGATTTAACTTGTTTTTTTCTCGCCTCGCGATGTAATCCTAAAAGTAATCTTCGTTCAACTGGTTTAAGACAATCTGCTTGCCAAGGGATCGCTCTTAGTTTAGTAATGTAACGCCCATATTCGCTATAGAAACGTTTATATTCAATAGAAGTCGTTAATTTCTACCCGCGCCATTACACGCAGCTGTATGTTTCCATACAGACTAGACTATATCATCATCTCGTAAGATGTTTCGCGCTTCCACTCACTTGAGTGTACTCCCACAAGGGGATAGTCGTTGAACCTTCTTCCTCTATTTAATAGATAGGAAGCTTGGCTGCTGATTGCCCAATCTCTAGTACTTCACTTCAAAGTTGTTACCAACTAGGTTAGCGACTAGAGCTCTAAGGGGATTCCAGCAATTCACGAAATTTTCGATTACGATTACTCGTAAAAGCCACTATGTTTAATGGGAAATATTTTATCCATTATTTATATACTCCTTTTACAAATTCTCAATAAATGTTAATATTTGTAATCCTTTATGTTCTTTAAAGAAATTTAAATCAAATGTTTTAAATATTGTTTGATTTGTAAAACGTACACGATGTAAGTTTCTATTATATGATACGACTCGAGTATTAAAAGTTAATATTTTATTTTTATTTTCGAATAATCTAATAACTTGTTCAAAATCATAATTATGAATTTTTATTTTTTTTAGAAATTGAATATTATTTCGGTCAATACATAATATTTCATTTTCATTATCTTTATAGAAATCAAATATACATGAAATAAATCCAAGAATTTCTTCAATATTAATACAAAATTCTTTAAAATTATTAAATAATTTAACTTGATTTTCTAATTCATTAAAGCTATTAATATTCAATGATGTTTTTATATTGAAAGATACTTCATTAATACTTTCTTTATCGATCCATCGTTTTATAAAATCATCTGAATTTCTATAAATATTGTCAGTTATTAAGGTTGTTAATTTATTTTGTATTTTAGGTACATAATCTTCGTAAAATAATACATTTGGAATAATAACATAATTATTTTTAGAATATACTCGATCTCCATAATTGATGTCATAATAGTTCGAATATATTTCATTATATTCAATTTTATAATTTTTCCCAATGTCAAAAACTCTTAATAATCATTCAACATCGATATTATTTAAATCTAAATAGAACATTTTTACACCTTTTGTAGTATCTGTTTATTTATAGTTGAATTAAATTTATTAAAAAGATCAGTTTCAAAAATCATTTTTAAAAATATATTTAATTGTGGTAAATTTAAGTATTTATACTTCCTTAAATTATATTCTTCAATAAATTTAATACCACCAATTGATATATTATAATGATCATTAAATAATAATTTAAATGGTCCTATAAAAACTTTTTTATCTCCACGTTTTAATCTATTACATGATTTAATAAATTTATCTATATAAACAGTATTAATATTTTCATTTAAATTAATAAAGTGAATATATTTTTTTAATTTATAAAATTCATTTATTTGAAGTTCTATATATCTATTATTTTTTATTTTATTTAATTTTATAATTAAATCATTAATATTCTCTTCATAAAAAATTAATTTATTAATTATTTGATTGATATTTGAAACTTCAATTAATCCAGTTTCTAAAGATTTCTTATATTGTATTTTCATATTAGCTGTATAATTGATTTCGTTATTACATATAAATTTAATTATAATATTTTTTGTTGATGAATAAGTAAAATGCATCTTTCCTAATTTTTCATTCTTATAAAATGTTTTACCAAATGAATTATTAGTTTTACAAACTTTAAAAATAAAATAATCATTATTCAAATTAGACGTTGATAAAAAATCAGTTACATAAAATCCTTTTTGAAGTAAAGTAATAATAACTGCAATAATCTTATAAAATGGTTCTTGTTTACTTATTCTTATTGATTCCTTTGAAAAATCTTTTTCCATATCATATATCCTTATTTTTTAAACTTCAATAACTCCAGGATAATCTCCAACATCACTATTTTCAAATAGTGGAATATAACCTTTAACTTCAATATCTGGATTTAAATATTCAACTAATTGTCGTGCTTTATAAATATAACTAAAATAATTCTTAACATCACTATCAAAAATTAAATTGATTTGATAATTACCTATAAATAGATCTTGATAAATTAATTTTTCAATTATACTTGTATATTTTTTTCCTGAAATTGAAAAGAATATACAATCTTTAAAAAGATAATTATAAAGATATAAATTAAGCATATCAAACGGTCCTTCTGTAAGAACTATTCTTTGATATTTTTCAAAATCTTTATCTTGAAAATAATATAATTGACTTGATGTTTTATTTATTTTAAAACGAAAACTAGATTGATTTGAAATATATCTCTGTAATACTAATTCTGATTCACTATTATAAAAATCACATGTATTAAATGTTTGAATATTACCAGGATATATTAAAAAATCACTAAAATCAATATTATTTCCTAATCTATTAAATAAATAATTTTTAAATTCATAATATTTTTTTTGATTATTTTGTAATGTATATAAAATACCTTGAGTAATATTCTCTTTTAATTTATTACGTTGATTTGGTTTTATAATTGAATTTGAATGATAATAATCTTTTCCAAAATTATATTTAATATTTTTAGAAAGTTGTTGGATTATGTCATAGTCTTTAAATTCAGTACTTATAAGTAATTTAAGAAGTGTTCCACTTGCTTCACAACGAAAACAATGAAAAATATAATCTTCAGATTGAATATATAAATGTCCATGTTCATGAGCTTTTGTTCTTTGAGAATCATCACAAAATGGACAAAGTATTTGTATTTGATTTTGGTTAATTACTTTATATATTTGTGAAATATTTTGTAGATGATCTACAATTGATGGTATTTG
>JAOZRH010000171.1 GCA_029931905.1 Fidelibacterota bacterium | reverse complement strand
ATAATTCATCTAAACATTTTTTTTTTCTTTTGCTAATATAAGGTTTGAATAATATTATCGCTTTTCTAAAATCTCCACAGCTATTTTTATTTGTTGTTAAAATATTACTATTTGTAGAAAATTTTTCCTCAAATTCTTCAAGTTCTTGAATAGTGTCTACAAAAGCACTTCTAAATTTTGCACATGCTTTATGATATTCACTTGATTTAAGAATGAACCAAGATATTAATCCACCAATAAAAGCTCCAACAAAAGCACCTATAATTCCAATTAATAAATCCATGATAATATCCTTTGTTTATTTATTTATAAAATACAAATAATGTGAAATATATTCAATAATAATTTTTAAACGATATCATTGGGGTAAAATCTAATGGCACAATAGGGGTAGAACAATGTTCTGCCCCTATTCTATAACGATTCCTATTAATTATTATTATACCGTGAATATAATTCGGCATAATGTTATGAAATTTCTATTCAATATTAATTTACTTTATTTTAACAAATATATTTTATACATTTACCGATAAATAAAATGGAGATATTATGAAAAAAATTATTTTAATACTTACCTTGTTTTCGCTGTCATTTGCACAAAATGTAAAAGTTGAATCTATTAATGAAATTCAAACAGGCGATGAACATTTTTATTTTGCAAAATTCAATCCCAACGGAGAAGAAATTGTTTTTTCAAAAGATGGTTATAAAGGATTATATTCCTATAACATTGAAAAAAAATCTATAACCAAGTTAAACGATTATGACGGTGCCGGATATGAACCAACATTTTCAAAAGACGGAGAAACAGTATTTTTCAGAACTGATAATTTTGTAGGTGGAAGAAGATTTTCTACCCTAATTTCACAAAATATTGAAAAGAAAAGTGAACAAATAATTCTCAAAAATCAAAGAAATTTACTTCCACCAAAACTAAGTCAAAATGAAAAAATAAATTTCATGCTGAATGATGATTTAAAATCAGTTCAACAAAATTCGCTTAAAAAAGGTTTAGCAATATCAAATTCAAACGATATTTTTGTTCATATTTATAATACAAAAATTTCACTTACACAAAATGGCAAAACACAAATATTAGATCCAATTGGAAATGGAAATTACATTTGGCCACAACTTTCGCCAGATGGAAAGAAAATATTATTTACAGATGTAAATAGTGGCACTTATATTTCAAATTTGAATGGTGATATTCTTGTTAAATTAGGTAAAGCAAATTCACCAAAATGGTCACCAGACGGAAATTGGATTTCTTATATGATTGATAAAGATGACGGACACAGAATTACAGATTCTGAAATTTTTATCGTAAGTTCTGACGGAAAAAACAAATTCCAACTAACAAATACAAATAATCAAATTGAAATGTATCCATCTTGGTCACCTGATTCCCAAAAATTAGTTTATCATAATGCACTTGGAAATATTTTTATAATGAATTTGAAAATAACTAAATAATTTGGAGAAAAAATGAAAAAATATATTTTAATAATAGGTATTATATTAACAACCGCACTTTTTTCTCAAGATTTAAGTGGAATAAAAATATGTATTGATCCCGGACATAGTGGACACGAAAGCGATGACAGGGGATTATCAAACGGATTTTGGGAATCTGAAAGTAACCTTACAAAAGGATTGCATGTAAAAGCACTTCTTGAAGATCTTGGTGCCACAGTATTTATTACAAGAACAGGTAATGATAATGATTATCCTGATGATAAATCATTATCAGCAAGAGCTGGAGTTGCAAATTCAAATAATGTAGATTTTTTCTTATCTATTCATAGTAATGCTTTTAACGGTAAAACAAATTATGCTATGGCAATTTTTAATGGAAAAACAAATGCTCCAAGACGACAATTAGCTAAAGATATGGCAAATATTTTATCTCAAAAAATACACACTGCAAATAGAACTACAAGTGCAGTTTCTATTGGAGATTTGACATTAAATCCGACTTGGACTATGGGTTACGGAGTTCTATATCCGGCGACTATGCCTGCAAATATTAGCGAAGGTTCATTTCACGATTATTGGCCAGAATCTTATCGCCTATTAAATATTGATTACAGAAAAAAAGAAGCTTGGGCAATTGTTCAATCTTTCATTCAATATTTTGATAAAACTCCTTATGGAATTAGACATATTGCTGGATTGGTTCGTGATAATTATGAAAGTGTAGGTTATTATTCTATCACATCTGCAGATGGAAAACAACCAATAGATAATATTACAGCAACTTTAACTCCAGGCAACATTGTTTATAATGGCGATGGCAACAACAACGGATTTTACTTTTTTGATTCACTTGCAACTGGAACTTATCAAGTAAAAGTTGAAGCAAATGGTTATCATAGCGATTCTGCAACAGTCGTTGTTGGAAGCAGTTTTTTCAAATTTAGAGATTTTTATCTCGTTTCAAATCGTCCACCATATTTACTATCAAATTATCCTGCAAATGGAGATTCAAGTGTTCCTGCTTGGGATCCAATTGTGTTAACCTTTAATAAACCGATAGATACCACTTCAGTTCAATCTTCTATAGCAATTTCTCCGAGTGTTCCTTTAAAATTTTCTTGGAAAAACGATAATAAAAGTGTGAATATTACTTCTGATAGTTTAGATTTTGTAGCAACATATACTTTAACAATTTCCGATTCATTAAAAGACAGATGGGGATATTATTTTGATGCCGATGGAAACGGCACAAGTGGTGGAGAAGTTACAATAACCTTTACAACAGGAAAAGAAGATATGACTGCACCATCGCTTTCCTCATTATATCCTAAATCAAGTGCAAGTAAAGTTTCATTAAATCCAATTTTAAAATTTATTTTCAGTGAAGAGTTGGATTCAACAACGGTAACTGCTGATAAATTTCGTTTAGAAAAATACTCTAATCATGCTTCTGTTCCTTTTAATATTACTCATAATGTTGTAAATGATAAAAGTATTGTTCACCTATTCCCTACTGAAGAATTAAAATATGGTGAAATTTATAAGAGATTAGTTTACAAAGGAATGCAAGATTACTTTTCTAATCCAATGCCATCAAATTTACAATTTACATTTGCAACAGGCTCTAATAGAGATGAAGTAACAATGATTGATAATTTTGAATCTGGTTTAACTTCTAATTGGTATTCGCCTTCTTCGAGTGGATCTTCTATTGGACTTTTAACAAATTCTGAAATAAGAGAGAACACTAATTATTTGAACTTATTATCAGGAAGTCAAAAAGGAATGGAATTGGAATATGGATTTGACACTACAAAAACTGAATGGTTATTGAGAGAATATTTAAGTGGTGGAACGCCAAAATCAGTAACTTTTGACGATTCTTGTACTATGCAAGTATATATTTTTGGCGATGGAAGTAGAAATAAATTTAGATTTTGTGTAGATGATAATGGAACAGGTGGACACGAAGTTAGCCCTTGGTATGAAATTGACTGGATTGGCTGGGAACTTGTTTCTTGGGACTTTAGTAGCACAGGAACTTGGATTGGAGATGGAAGTTTAGATGGAACATTAAAATTTGACAGTTTTCAATTAACATATAATTCAGATGCCTCCTCAGAAAATATTGGTAAAATATATTTTGATGATTTACGGGTTGTAAAGTCTGTTTATGCTGATATAAAAGAAAATGAAAAAATTCCTACAGAATATACATTATACCAAAACTATCCAAATCCATTTAATCCAAATACAACAATAAATTATTACTTACCAAAATCTGCAAATGCAAAAGTAAACATTTACGATATGACTGGAAAGAAAATTACAACTTTGATAAATGAACACCAAAATCAAGGATTTCATTCAATTCAATTTAATGGAAGTAATTATGCAAGTGGAATTTATTATTATCAATTGTTAACTAAAGAATTTTCGCAAGTTAAAAAAATGGTTTTGATAAAATAATACTAAAATTATTAATAAAATTAAAAATGTCATATTTAATCAATATGACATTTTTTTTATTTACGCAATAGATTGGTTTTAATAATTGTGGATAAAATTTATTTTTATCAATTTCAAATTCTAAATCAACATCAATTATTCAGGCTCTTTTTTCGTCCATCAAATTTTTCGATGTGTTCAATTTCAGATTCTAAATTGAAAA
>JAOZRH010000170.1 GCA_029931905.1 Fidelibacterota bacterium | reverse complement strand
TAGAGAATATTATTATGATAATTATGATTATACTGGAATTCAATATCAAGGAATGACTAATTATTGGGATAATAGAATATTAGATTATGATAATCGTTGGAAAGCGGACTTGAGAATTACAAAATCACTAACTCAGAATACAGAATTATCATTATATATAAATAATTTATTAGATGATAAAGGGAAATCTGTACATGAATATACTGGCTCAATTAGAGAATTGAATGCAGATATTTTCTATGGATTAGAAATTAGTACGCAATTTTAATAAAAGGACTTAATTAGTGAAAAAATATCAATTTAAAAATATAACATTTATACTAATAATATTTATTATAATTAGCGGTTGTTTAAATAATGAAAAAATGCCAACAAATTATGACGGAACAATGAATATTACTTTACAGACGAATTTTGATATTGATTCTCTTAATGTAAAACAGTATTGGACTTTACTTCCTGTCGAAATTTCTACTTACAATTATAATAATTTTCATTATTCTGATTCTACTGATTCTAATGGAATTGTGAGATTTGAAAATATTCCATTTGCTGAATATAATATAAATATAAATTCCGAAATAGTTGTTGATTATGGAACATTTCTTGACACAATGCCTATTGTTGCATCAGGAGTTTATAATTTTAATAATGCGACAGATTCTATTAGTACAATTGAAGTTATATCTGGTGGTTCAGGTAAAGGATTAAAGATAAATGAAATTTATACTGTTGGGCCACCAAATGGTTTTCATTATTTCTATGACCAGTATATTGAATTATATAATTCATCTGATGAAACAAAATATCTTGACGGAATGGTTGTATGTAGAATGTCATCAGCTGTTATGGGAAATGTTACATATATGTTTCAGTTTCCTGGCATTCCATTAACAGGAACAGAATATCCTGTAGAATCGAAAGAATTTGTTGTTCTTGCTCATGATGCTTATGATCATAAAGGTGAAATTTTTAATGGAAAAGTAAGTATTGATCTTTCAGTTGCCGATTGGGAATTCGTTAATAGTAAAGATTTTGGTGATTGGGACGATGCGGATGTGCCAAATTTAGACAATGTTATTACTGGCAATAATGTTGATTTTTATATTAATTTGGTTTCGGATGTTATTATTTTAGCTGATGGAAGCGATGTTGAATATATAGATGGATTGGATAGTGCATCTGTTATTGATGGTGTTGAATATAGCAGTTCTGCTAGCCATGTAAAAGACATACAAAGCTATATTGATAGAGGATTTACAGGTGTTGGGTTACAAAAATATAGTGGACAATCAATGGAAAGAAAAGTAGCAGGTTTTGATACTGATAATTCTACAATTGATTTTGAAATAATTTCTGCACCAACTATTGGATATAATCATGAATAAAATATAAACTTATGAAATTTGATAATAAAAATATTATAATTCTTTCATTACTTTTTATAATGGTAATTGGATGTTTGAATCAAGATGAAATTCCGCAAAAAAATGATGGAACAATGGATATTGTTTTACAGACTAATTTTGATATTGATTCTCTCAATACAAAACAGTATTGGACTTCACTTCCTGTTGAAATTTTTACTTACAATTATAATGATTACCATTATGTTGATTCTACAGATTCTAATGGAATTGTGAGATTTGAAAATATTCCATTTGCTGAATATAATATAAATATAAATTCCGAAATAGTTGTTGATTATGGAACATTTCTTGACACAATGCCTATTGTTGCATCAGGAGTTTATAATTTAAATAATATGACAGATTCTGTTAGTACAATTGAAATTTTATCTGGTGGTTCTAATAAAGGATTAAAGATAAATGAAATTTATACTGCTGGACCGCCAAATAATTTTTTCTTTTTTTATGATCAATATTTTGAATTATATAATTCATCAGATGAAGTAAAATATCTTGATGGAATGATTTTTTGTCGTATGTGGACTTCTATCTTAGAGGTTACTTCAATTTTCCAATTTCCTGGCATTCCATTAACTGGAACAGAATATCCTGTAGAACCTGGAGAATTTGTTGTTCTCGCTCAAGATGCTTACAATTATAAAGATGAAATATTTAATGGAAAGGCAAGTATAGATCTTACAGTTGCTGATTGGGAATTTGTAAATAGTTTAGATTTTGGTGATTGGGATAATCCAGATGTGCCAAATTTGGAATGTATTGAAGTTGGTGAACATCGTGAATTTATGGTGGGACTCACAATGGATATACTGATTCTTGCTGATGGTAGTGATGTAAATTATATTGATGGAGTAGATAGTATGTCTGTTGTTGATGGCGTGGAATATGCAAGTTCGGCTACTCATACTAAAGACCTTGAATCTTATGTTGATAGAGGATTTGGAGGTGTTGGGCAACAAAAATATAGTGGACAATCACTAGAAAGAAAGGTCGCAGGTTTTGATACTGGCAATTCTACAATTGATTTTGAAATAATTTCTGCACCAACTATTGGATATCAACATGAATAAAAAAAATTGTATAGATGAAATAGAACAAGGAAAAATATAATGATAATAAAATATAATGAGAGAAAAATGCAACCTATTAAGAAAAAAACTATAGCAATTATAATATTAGTACTTTTCAGTTTTCCGGGTCTATTTGCTTTTGAAAATAACTTTTTTACAGATGATTCAAAATACGATATTTTTAATTCTCAAGTTTCACTATATTCAATAACAAATAATCCTGCATTTTTCAAAATAACTTTTAATGAAAATATTACAAAATATTCGTTAACAGGAAGTAAAAAGAATAATTTTATTTATCGTGAATATTCGCCAAAACAGGAGCAGAATAATAATTTAGAAATTATTACATCTAAAAATTTAAATAGTAATTCTACAATAGCTTCGGTTATTACTTATAATCAAGATATTAAGTTTGATATGAAACACTCATTGGAAAAAGATTTTTATTCTCACTATTTTTCTTTTTCTGATACAACAACGGGTGATACAAAATTTGCGGGTCCACAGTTACAATTTTTATTTAATCATTCATTAAATGATAAAATTTACTTAGGTATAAAAGGGAATTATGGAATTGAACAGGGATTAAAAGATATTTATACACAATGTGAAACAATAGCGAGAAATTTTGATGTATCAATTGGCGGGGGATTTCAATCAACTGACAAATCGACTGTGATTGGAGGATTTATAAGATATTCTGACAGACAAGATAGCTACGAAGCTGTAAAAGAATATATGGATGCACTTGTTAGAACATATGTTGGTTATCATATTTACAGACCAGAATATTCTCGTAGTTCTAATCATAAAACTGATAGTCAAAAAGGGATAAATTATAGTTTGCAATTCTATAAAAAGATAAAAAATTTAAAAATCATTTTAAATGGTAATTATGGTTATACAACAAATAATATTGAGACGGGAAGTACATCAAAGCCTACAAATGTTGCATATTGGCAAAGAGAAGGGAATAATTACTCTTCTGATTTTATTTATGATTTTGGTGATGGAAAAAGTAGTATTCGAATTGGTTATGATTATAAAAAAACTGATGATTGGGCAAAAAATCCAGAGTATAATACTGTAGTAATTGAAAATGAAGAAATAAAAAATAGAATTAATTTTGGATTATTTATGACTCCAAATATGTTGATGAAATTTTCTATTAATGGAAATATTGAAAATGTAAATCAAAATTATAAGGAACATATTAATATGTTTGAATATACTTCTGATCATATAAATTTTGGTACGGATTTATATTTTCAAATGCAATTGACAGATGTATTAAGTTTGGATATTAATGGTGGATATGGCAAATTTAAACCACATTTCACTTGGGAAATTGATAGTTTTAATGAAATTAATATTGGCACAGGGATTGAAAGATATTTTCGATTTGGGTTTGTTAAAATTGAGGGAAATTATACAAAATATTCTCCGAGTGATGGTGAAAAAAATATAAATGAATATCAAATTAGTTTGTCGTTAAGAAAATAAAACAATTCAAACAAAAAAAACTTGCAATTGTTAATATGAAATGATAATATATGGAGTAGAAATTTAAAAAAAGGAGAAAGTTATGAGAAAATTGTTAATGTTTTTTGTTACGCTGTTAGTAGTAACAACATTAGTGTTTGGACAAACTTGGACACT
>JAOZRH010000035.1:12912-15352 GCA_029931905.1 Fidelibacterota bacterium | reverse complement strand
CAGTTCCATTTCTAACAGACTCATCGCTGACGGATACAAAAGAATAACCAACATTTTTTATTGATTCGCCATGAACAATTGGATAATCAAACGAATTTCCAGCAATTATTTTATCTTCAAAATCTGCATAACTTGATCCAAAACCCGGCGAATCATCATCTATCCAGGGCGATTTCGGATTAAAATCATATTGTCTTCCAACAAAATTAATATCATATTTGTCTGGCACACCTTCGTCCCAAGCATTCATAAAACCCTGATATTTTTCCGTTTCTATTGTTGCCGGTGCATCAATTCTATCAAATCCATTTATTATCAATACCGTATTTTTGGAATTGTCAGTACGACAAACAGACAATATTTCAGAAGGAAAACTCTCGCCACCCTCATTTACTGCAGTAATTTTAAAACTATAAATTACATCCTTTTCCAAATTCTCAATTATAATTTCAGATTTTTCAGATAAAATTCCATTATCAAATCCCATATCATCTTTTCTTGTGTAAATAAAATATTTGTCTGGTTTTGCAGTTGGTTCTAACTTGTCAAATTTAGGTTTCCATTTCAATTTTACACTATTTTTATCAACAAATTCTGTAGAAAAATTATCAACTGGTAATGGCTGAACAACATATTCAAAATTGTTTTGAGTGGCAATAAATTTCAACATAGATTTATAAATTGATCGACTTACATTGAAACGAAATTGTGGATCATTTCCGAACTTCATATTCCAAAAATTATCATGTACAATCAATTCTAACAGTGCAGAAGGAACATTTGGTCGATATGCTTCACTATATCCTTTATCCCAAATTCCTCGACAAGTCCAATCAATATTATAAATTTTTCCCATATCATTTGCAATTTCTTGTTGTAAAATATCAGCAAAATCACGATTGGCAAGACGAGACATTGAATCGGGAAAAACTATTTCATCTTCGGCATCGGTTGAAGAATAAATAGTTAATGTTTTTGGTGTTTTTATACTTTTATCATATCCAGCATCAGTGTGAAAAGCCATCGACAAATCAATTGGAATGTTCAAGCCATCAATATCTCTATTTTTATTCGGACCAAATGGAGCACCAACCAAATAATTTACCCATTCTCCACGACATTGATAATCGTCATTATAATCAATTGAATCATTATTCAAATTATAAACTAATGTATCTGGCATTCCTGCATATTGCAAATAATATCTTGCTCCTTCTAAAAATCGTGGTCTATTACTTATTTTGCCATTTCTGGAAATATTTCCCATTCCTCCGCCAAATCTAACGGCATCTGCTGTAATCAATTTTCCAGTTTCTGAACTTTCATTTGTCAAAACAACTTTCATTAAATCAGAATTAATTCCCTTTTCAAATAGAAATTTCCCTA
Source organism: Fidelibacterota bacterium (assembly GCA_029931905.1). Classification (GTDB taxonomy): domain Bacteria; phylum Fidelibacterota; class Fidelibacteria; order Fidelibacterales; family Fidelibacteraceae; genus TCS52. Next base: position 13,966 of record JAOZRH010000035.1, on the reverse strand, counting down.
AAAATATCCAAGTGCCTCCACCCTTTTGTTGATTAACAAGAAATTCTGTTTTTCCACCACAATGATAAACTGTATAGTGAGCATCTGTAACATTTTTTTCATTTTGTGCATATGAAATATAGACAGCATATTCTCCTTTTTCTGGAATATTTGGGATCCAATCAATTGTTGAATTTCCAATATCGTTACTTTCAATATATTTGAATGTTCCATTTTTAAATGGATTTTCTCCCGATTTATATGGTGGATTTCCAATAGCAAAACCAGAATCAACACCAATTTTCCAACTATTATTACTCTCAATATATTTATTATCTTTTGGTGAATCATTATCAACAATTACTTCATTTTTCTGTACATCTCTCTCTCGTGGCACAAAAACATTTGCTCCAGCATTTTCAAGCATCGGAATAATATATGGAATTGTAAATGACATTGGAAAAATGTCTTCTACTGTTTGGAAATTTCTCGCTCTTTGAAACTCCCATCTATCCAGTGAATTTTCATAATACCAACCGTGACTATGCCATAAAGCAATATTTCTATCATTCAAACCACTTTCAGGTTTATTCAACGAACTGATATTTCTCACAATAGGAATTCGTTTTTTATCATTTTTAGAAAGACGAGTTTTGTCATATTTTTTTACATCTGTTCTATAATAATTTGGTATTAATTGTTCAATCAAAAAATCATTTGAATAAATTTTAATTGCATATTTTGAATAATTATTCCCAACAATTTCACGAATTTGATGATGAATTATTTTTACATTTTTTTCTCGTAATGGTATGTAAGAAAATTTACTATTAAAAAATATCTCCATCCTTTTTGCTTTATCATCAATAATTATTGTATCAATTTTACTACCAATTTTAATCGCAATTGGGTCTGAATTAATTATACATTTATCTAAAAATTGCTGAACATTACAATAAACTTTTTTTGTTTTTTTGTCTAATTTTTCAATCTTATATTGCTTTTCAATATTCTTAATCCCAATCTTTGCACAACCAAAAAAAAGAAACATTGAAAATAAACTTAGTAATATAAA
>JAOZRH010000035.1:4437-12812 GCA_029931905.1 Fidelibacterota bacterium | reverse complement strand
CTATTTATCTAATTTTACAAACGGATATAGCAATACCATAATAAATGAAATTATTGCGATTCCACTTCCTATTCCAAAAACATCAACTAAAATTCCTAATATCGGAGCAAGAATCATTGTTATAATATTTTTCAAAAACGATTCAGTTGATAAACCTGATGATAAAACCTTATAAGAAATTTTATCACTTATTATTGTAACATTTATTGGACGACGAAAATTTTGGAAAACATATAAAAAAATAAATATAAATATTGCCACTACTTTTAAATTAAACAGATAAAATATTCCAACAGAAATTGACAATAATACACCAATTAAATAACTAATATTTACTGCAGAAATAATTGATTTAAATTGCTTTACAATCACTGCAGAATATTTTGATGCACCCGAAGTAAGCAAATAAAGTATAAAATAAACTACTGATATTATTATAATTCCTTGCTCTTCTTTACCAAAAAATATCACAGGCAAAGTTAGTGCATACATTTTCAACATCGGTTGAATATAGTCTTTGATTGTTTTAAATAATCCATCATAAAGTGTAGAATTGAAAAGAGATTTTATAACTTGAATGTTTTTAAAAACTTGTATAAAACTTTTAGTTGTAACTTTATAATCATTATATATTTTTCTAAAAAAAGGTACTTTTTTAACACTTTTTTCGTAATCATTTAACATATTCGGATATGAGATTATTAAAAATAATTCTAAAACATAAGGAACAATTGAAGCTAAAAAAATATATTTATATTGTCCAGAAAATAAAACAATTCCTCCAGCAATTAGTGCCGAAATAGCAGATCCTTTTTGTGACCAACTTCTCGTATATCCATAATATTCAACCTTCAAATTATCCCATTTTTTAAATTTTAGATAACTAAGAATCATCGCTTTGTGAGTTCCACTTCGAAATGATTCTCCAGCAGAATAAAATATCATTGCAACAACATAAAATTTGTATTGAGGTAATGAATAAAAAATAATGAATGCAATAATATAAGAAATGAAAGAAAAAATCATTGAATTCTTTTTCCCATAACTATCTGCAATTATACCTGTTGGCATTTCTAAAATAATTGTAAAAACACTTCTAATTGAAAACAATATTCCGATTTCCAAAAATGAAATTCCCATTTCACGAAAAAATAAAATTATAAATGGATCGAAAAATCGTAAATTTTTTAAAAATCCATAAGCGGAAAATTTATAAATTTGTTTATCTTTTTGTAACATTTTTTTGACCTGTAAATTTACTAACTACTATTTGTAATTTACAAAAGAATATTAATAACTATTAGAATTAATTTATAATATTAATTTTAGATTGTATATTTTTTAAAAATATTTCCACTCAAAATAAAAAAACACCCTGCAATAAATATCACAGAGTGTTTAGTACCGAAGACCGGACTTGAACCGGTACAGACAATAATGTCCGAGGGATTTTAAGTCCCTTGCGTCTGCCAATTCCGCCACTTCGGCATAATGGTGACTGGAGGCGACGGCCGGATTCGAACCGGCGCGTAAAGATTTTGCAGACCTCCCCCTTAGCCACTTGGGTACGTCGCCATCTTATTCAAACAGCTACATAGAATATAATATTTTTTTTAAAAAAACAACTATTTTAATTATTTTTTTTATATTATATTTTCATAATAAAAAATGGAGAAAAAATGGAAACATCAAAAATTATAAAAAATGAAATAATAAAAAATATTACAAAAACACATGATTTACCAATTTATGTCTATGATGAAAAAACATTATTAGAAGCTGTAAAAAAAATAACTAATTTTCCAAATACATACGGATTAACACCAAGATATGCGATGAAAGCACTTTCGACTACTGCAATATTACAATTATTTGATAAACTTGGATTACATTTTGATGCAAGTTCTGGATATGAAGTAGAACGAGCAATACTTATTGGAATCGCCCCAGAAAAAATTCAATTAACTTCACAAGAAATGCCAAATAATCTTAAAGAACTTGTTGAAAAAGGAGTTATTTTCAATGCTACTTCCCTTTTTCAATTAGAATCTTATGGCAAATTATTTTCTAATACAAACATTAGTATTAGAATTAATCCGGGTATGGGTTCTGGTCATGTAAAACGGGTAAATGTTGGCGGACCATCTTCTAGTTTTGGAATTTGGAAAGATGATATTCCAAAAGCAAAAAAAATTGCGAAAAATTATAATTTAAAAATTACAAAATTACATACACATGTTGGTTCAGGAACAGATCCTGAAATTTGGAAAAAAACCGCAAAATTAAGTTTAGATACGGTAAAATTATTTCCAAATGTTCATACATTGAATCTTGGAGGTGGATTTAAAGTTGCTCATTCTGATTATGAAAAAACTACTGATATCCAAAACACAGGAGATGTAATAAAAGATATTTTTACGGAATTTTACAAAAAAACAGGAAGAAAAATAAAATTAGAGATTGAACCTGGAAATTATCTTGTTACCAGATCAGGAATTTTAATTACAAAAATAATTGATAAAAATTACACAGGTGAAAATGGATATAATTTCATAAAAATTAATAGTGGAATAACAGAAGTCACTCGCCCTGCAATATATGGTTCTATTCATTCGATGTATATTATTAATAATGAAGAAAATAAAGACACTAAAACTGAAAATGTCCTCGTTGTTGGACATTGCTGTGAAAGTGGAGACATCTTAACACCAAAAATAAATGATCCTGAAGGATTACAACCAGTAGAACTTAATAAATCTAAAATTGGTGATTATCTTATAATTGAAAATGTTGGAGGATATTGCTCCTCTATGTCTTTCGGCAATTATAATTCTTTCCCAAAAGCCGAAGAATTATTATTACAAAAAAATGGTAAAATCAAAGTAATTCGTAAAAGACAAACAATGGAACAAATAATTCAGAATGATATAATGAATTAAATATTATTTTTCCATTCCAAATGTGAAAGTTCTTTACCATCCCAAATTGCATAAGTCATATAAAATAACCAGTCACCTAAAATTACCGAATATTTATCATTTATTTTCTCAAATTTTGGATAATGAACATGTCCCATCATCGCAACATTATATCCTTCATTATTTTTCTTTTTTAAATAATTTACCATCTCATCTATTTCTTTTGAATCCTCGGTAGGTTTGATATATCTTCTATTTACATTGCTTACTTTTTCACCAATTTTATAAATAGATGGAGCAGGAAATAACTTAAATAAATTAATTATTATTTTTGATCTTAATACTTTTTTGAGTATTCTGTATTTATAATCTTCTTTCAATAATCCATCACCGTGTAGAAGTAAAAATTTATTATTATTATTCAAAAATTCAATTTTATCAGGATAAAAATTTATACCATATTTTTTTGTTAACAATCCATCAATCCAATAATCATGATTCCCTGCAACATAATGAATTTCAATTCCAGAATTAATTATTTTTTTCAAATATTCAACAATTTCTATTAAATTTTTCGGAATATAATCACCATAATTATACCAAAAATCAAAAAAATCACCCAATAGAAAAAGTGTACCTTTTGTTTTAATTACCTCTTCAAAAAACGAAAATAATTTCTTTCTTTTTTCAATTTCATGTTCAGATAATATTGTGGAAATATGAGTATCAGAAATAAAATATAATGGTAATTTTAAATTACTATTATTCTCTAATGATAAATGATTATCTATTTTCATTTTTCAATTTCTATTTTTAATCCCAATTCTTTTAATTGTTTTTCATCAATAATGTCCGGTGATCCAATCATTAAAGATTGTGCTGTTGTTGTTTTTGGAAAAGCAATAACTTCACGAATTGTTGGCTCTCCTGCAAGAATTGCGACTAATCTATCAAATCCAAAAGCAATTCCTCCATGTGGAGGTGCACCATATTCAAAAGCATTTAGTAAAAAACCGAATTTCTGTTTTGCTTCTTCTTCAGAAATATTTAATGCAGAAAAAATTCTTTTTTGTTTTTCTTGTGAATGAATACGAATACTTCCGCCTCCAATTTCTTGACCATTAATTACAATATCATAAGCTCGTGAATTTACTTTTTTCGGATTATTTTCTAAATATTGCCAATCTTCTTCATTTGGCGATGTAAATGGATGGTGCATAGATTGATAACGATTTTCTTCTTCATTATATTCGAATAATGGAAAATTTGTAACCCACAATGCTGAAATTTCACTATTATCAATTAATCCCATTTTTTTCCCGAGATGTTTCCTGACACTTCCTAAAACTGTTAAAGAAACATTCCATTTATCTGCCATAAATAAAACCAAATCATTATCAATTAATTTCAATTTTTCAATTAAAACTTTACCCGATTCTTCATCAATAAATTTTGAAATTCCTGATTGAAATTCGTTTTCTTTATACTTCACAAAAGCAAGACCTTTTGCTCCGTATGTTTTTGCCAATTCCGTTAATTCATCAATATTTTTTCTTGAGAATTCTGCTCCATTTTTTACTTTTAATGCTCTAATTACACCATCATTTTCTAATGCAGAATGAAACACTTTAAAGTTTGTTAATTTTGCAAAATCTTCTACATTTTCTATAATCATTTCGAATCTGGTATCAGGAGCATCACTTCCATATTTTTCCATCGCCTCTTCATATGTAATTTTTGGAAATGGAGTTACGATTTCTTTTCCGATTGTTTTAGAAAAAATAGTTTTCAACATATTTTCAGATACTTTTTGAATATCATTCTCATCAATAAATGACATTTCCATATCAATTTGTGTAAATTCTGGCTGTCTATCTGCCCGTAAATCTTCATCACGAAAACATTTAACTATTTGAAAATATTTATCAAAACCCGATATCATTAATAATTGTTTAAATGTTTGTGGAGATTGTGGCAATGCATAAAATTTCCCTAAATTCACTCGACTTGGAACAACAAAATCTCTCGCTCCTTCTGGTGTGGATTTAATGAAAAACGGTGTTTCAATTTCCATAAATTTATCATTACTTAAAAATTCTCTTGTTGCCTGTAAAGCTTTATGACGAATTAGAATGTTTTTCTGCAATTTCTCTGTTCGTAAATCTAAATATCGATATTTCAATCGTAAATTTTCACTTCCTGTTTCTCTTTTTTTAATTTCAAATGGTGTTGGTTTTGACTTATTTAGCATCTCAAATTCTTTCACAACAACTTCAATTTCACCAGTTAACATATTTTTGTTGGTTGAACCTTCAGGACGATGTTGCACTTCGCCTTCTACAGCAATAACATCTTCCATATTTAACTGTTTCACAATTGTTAGAATATTTTCAGGCAAATCATTGTCAAATCTTACTTGAACTAATCCGTATCTGTCTCTTAAATCTACAAAAGTAATTCCACCAAGAACTCGTCTAGTATTTATCCAACCATTTAATTTGACTGTTTCCCCAATATTATCTTTATTTAGATTTCCACATAATTGATTTCTTTTTATTTTCATAATACTCCATTTTTGAATTTAGAAATTAGACTTTTAAATTTAGTAGTTTATTTTTCTAATTTCACAAGCGCTAAGTTTTTCAACTGGAGAATTTACAATATATTTATATAATATTCAAAATAAAAATCAATAATCTACAGATGAAATAAGATAATAATTTGTGCTTTTCAGAAGCCAATAAATTCATTATTAATAATTAATTTTTTATTTATTTCTACTAATATATTCACAATTAAAAATAATGTGGGGAAAAACAAAAATAATTCATTTATTTCTTGCATATAAGTAGGTGATTGTGTAAGTTTGTAGGAGATTGTGGGAGACTTACCAAACACAAAACTAATTTGAGAGGCGACTGAATGTTTATAGATTTTATTGGACAATTTCAATATAATGTTGATTCCAAAAACAGGGTTAATATTCCATCACGATTTAGGAAATCTTTAACAGAAAAAAATATTCATAATTTGGTTATTTCAAAAGGAATTGACGAAACTTGCATTGTAATTTATCCTGAACCACAATGGGAAGATATGATGCACAAATTAAACGATTCCATTTCCTCGCTAAGACAATCACACAAAATATTTTTAAGACAAATTACAAGATTTGCCTCTAAATGCCCTATTGACAGTGCAGGAAGAATTACTTTAACAAACGATTTATTGGAATACTCAAATATTAGTAAAGAGGTTGTAATTGTTGGAACTTTAAAAACAATTGAAATTTGGGATCCGGAAACATTAAAAAAACATGATGAAGAAAATCAATTATCAAAAGATGATTTTAACTCATTAGCAAACAATATAATAATTTAAGAATGGTAGATGCAAACAAACATATTCCTGTTTTATTGAATGAATCAATAGAATATTTGATTACAAATAAATCAGGTATTTATGTTGACGCAACGCTTGGACTTGGTGGACATTCTGAAAAAATATTAGACAACCTCAATAAAGATGGAAAAGTTATTGGATTTGAAGTAGATCCAAAAGCAATTTCAATTAGTTCATCAAGACTTGAAAAAGCGGAAAATTTTACAATAATAAAAAATAATTTCGATAAAATTAAAGTAGAACTTTATGGTTTAGACATATTCAAAGTAGATGGGATTCTTTATGATCTTGGAACTTCAAATTTAGAAATTAATGATAGCGAAAGAGGATTTGGTTTTTCAATTAATGGTAATTTAGATATGAGAATGGATCCAACACTAAAGAATACAGCAGAAAATATTATTAACAATTATTCTGCAAAAGATTTAACTACTATTTTTTTTAAATATGGCGAAGAAAAAATGTCAAGACAAATTGCTCAAGCAATTGTAAATGAAAGAAAATTACATACAATAGATACTACTGAAAAATTGGTTAAAATAGTTTCAAAATTTTCTAGCTACAAGTATCGAAATAAGACATTGGCAAGAATATTCCAAGCAATTAGAATTGAAATCAATGATGAACTTACAGTTTTACAAAAATCATTAAATGAAGCAATTAAATTATTAAATCCTGGTGGAAGATTAGTTGTAATTTCTTATCATTCACTTGAAGATAGAATTGTAAAAAATACCATTCAGGAAGCATCAATAAATTGTATTTGCCCACCTGAAATACCAATATGCGTTTGTAATCATAAAGCTTCGTTAAAAAAAATAACTCACAGAATCATCACTCCTACTCTTTCAGAACAAAAAAACAATCCACAAAGTAGAAGTGCAAAATTAAGAGTAGCAGAAAAAGTGTAATTATTATGGCAAAAAAAAAAGTTAGAAAAAATAGATTAAAAAAAGATTCATTTATTTTGAGAACAATTTCAAATAAAGGATTTATGTTTTTCTATTTACTCATTATCACATTAACAACAATTGGACTACATCTATTTATGCAAACTACAGTGAGAGAAATTAGTTATTATATAAATCATACAAAAAAAATTGAACAAAAAACAAAACAACATATTATTGAACTTCGAACAGATATTACACAATTATCTCGAGCAGATCGAATACAAAAAATAGCAAAAAAAAGATTAAACATGATAAATTCACAACCACAAACAGAAGTAATATTAATAAAATAATTTATGACTAACAAAAACGACAAAAATGAGCAATATTTTTTAAGGACTGGAATTGTAACATTCTTACTTTTTGCATTTGCACTTTTCGTCGTTCTAGAATTAATGAGTATTCAAATTTTTGATTCACATTCATTAGCGAATATTGCTGAAAAACAATCAACTGTTAAAAAAATTATAGAACCTGAAAGAGGATTAATATTAGATAGAAACAGTAATGTGTTGGCTACCAGTTTAATAAAGTGGGATATTGGTGCAAGATATATTGATTTACATGAACCAGAGAAAGTATTTTCAACATTGTCTAAAATTCTCGGAAAAACTTCTAATCATTATAGAAAAATTTTTAAAAATAAACAAAAATATTACAAAATTCAAAACAATGTTGGAATGGATAAAGTAGATGAATTAAAAAAACAAAATTTATCAGGATTAAACTATAAAAGAAATATTGTAAGACATTATCCGTTTCAAGAAATTGCTGGACAAGTTATTGGTTTTACAAATTGGGATAATGTCGGAAAAGGTGGTGTTGAAAGTGTTTTTGACAAATCTTTATCTGGAATAGAAGGACAACAAATAATAAAAAAAGATGTTAAAGGCAGAACGGTTTCAAGTTATATTCCCAAAAATGCAAATAAAAAAGACGGTGGCGACTTATTTTTAACACTCGATATTGACTATCAAACGATATTAGAAAATGAATTAAAAAAAGCTTATAATAAAAATAAGCCCAAAAGTGCAATGGGAGTTATCGCTAATCCCAATACAGGAGAAATACTTGCTATTGCCTCCTATCCAAACTTTAATCC
>JAOZRH010000035.1:0-4337 GCA_029931905.1 Fidelibacterota bacterium | reverse complement strand
CTAATCCCAATACAGGAGAAATACTTGCTATTGCCTCCTATCCAAACTTTAATCCAAACGAAATGTCAAAATCAAACGCATCTCAAAGAAGAAATAGAGCTATTTCAGACCAATTTGAACCTGGTTCAATATTTAAAATAATTCCTATTACTGCAGCATTAGAATCAAATAAACTAACACCAAGCAGTATGATAAATTGTGAAAAAGGAAAGTGGAAAATTTTTGATCGTACATTACATGATACACACGAAAACGAATGGTTATCCCTAAGAGAGATTGTTACATTATCATCAAATATTGGAGCAGCTAAAGTAGCAAAATTAGAAGGAAACGAATCTGTTTACAAAACAATTAAAAAATTCGGATTTGGAGACCCCTGTAACATCGGTTTAAATGCAGAAACTGCTGGATATATTCAACCAGTAACAGAATGGGGCGAAATTGCTTATGCACAAATAGCAATGGGACATAATATAACAACTTCCTTGCTTCAAATGGTAATGGCTTATTGTGCTATTGCAAATGGTGGACTTTTATTAAAACCATATATAGTAAAATCTGCATATACACCAGACAATAAATTGGACTATTCGAGTGATGTTACAGTAATAAGAAGAGCAACCTCAAAAAAAACGGCAAAAGAATTACGAAATATGTTAGAAAATGTTGTATCAGAAGGAACTGGACAAAATGCATATATTCCCGGATATAAAATTGCCGGTAAAACTGGAACAGCTCAAAAGGTAATAAATGGAAAATATTCTAAAACAAAATTCATGTCTTCTTTTATCGGATTTTTTCCATCAAATAAACCAATTCTGGTATGTGGAATAACATTGGATTCCCCAGTTTATGGAAGACATTATGGTGGAACAGCATCCGCACCAGCTGTAAAAAATGTTTTTACACAGATTATTAACACCACAGATTTTAATGATTTATATGATTGGCTTCAACCTACAAATCAAGCTGAAACAATTAAAAATGACAAATCAAATATCGAAATTAATACTCCAGTATATGCTTCAATTGAAAAAAAATCCGATAACAATATTCAAAAGATCAAAAACCAAAGAAATAAAAAAAGTATTGTTGAACAGAGAAAAACAGAAAATGATAATGTACAAGTAATTATGCCAAATTTAATTGGCCACTCATATTCTCAAGCCAGATATATTTTAACAAACTTAAATTTACAAATAAAAACAAACACAATAATTGGAAAAATTACCAAACAAAGTCCAAAAGCGGGACTAAAAATTTTTACAAATTCCGAATGTAATCTAACACTGAATGGGAACAAATAATCAATGTTATTAAAAAAAATATTACATAATATAGAATACATTGCATCAACGAATATTGACAATATCAACATTAATAATATCGCCTATGATTCAAGAAAAATTAAAAAGGGAGATCTGTTTATTGCAATTAAAGGTGACAATATTGACGGACACAATTTTATCACATCTGCAATAAAAAATGGAGCTATTGCAATTATTGCAACTAAAAAATTACAAAATATTTCAGTACCACAAATAATTGTTCAAAATAATAGAAAAACATTAGCTAAAATATCTAAAATGTTTTATAACGATTCTGCCACTACTTCTAATATTTATGGAATTACTGGAACTAATGGCAAAACTACAACCGCATTAATTTTAAAATATTTGCTTGATTCAAATTCTCATAATACCGGATATATCGGAACTTTGGGAATAAAAGCAACAAATAATTATAATAAAAATTTTTCACTTACAACTCCAGAGAGTTTAGACATATATCAAACGATTTTTAATTTTAAAAAAAATAATATTAACAATGCGGTGATTGAAACATCAAGCATTGGTATAGATCGAGAACGAATCTTTCAAATGCCGTTTAAACTTGCATTATTTACGAATTTATCACAAGATCACTTAGATTATCATAAGACAATGGATGCATATTTTAAGGCAAAGGAAAAATTATTTCACCAAATAACTAATGACGGTTTTGGAATAATAAATATTGATGATGGGTATGGAAAAAAATTATATGAAAATATTGAGTGTAATAAAATATCCTTCTCATTAAAAAATTCTGATGCAGATTATTACTTTGAAAAAATTAATTTTAATGTTGATTCTACACAGGGAATAATTCATTCTCCATTAGGAAAAATTGATATAAAATTTCCATTGATTGGAATATTTAATGCTTACAATTTACTTGGAGCTATTTCATCTCAATTATCATTGTTCCCTGAAGATTATTCTAAAAAATTCGATTTGAAAGACCTCCACCCTATTCCCGGCAGAATGGAAATAATAAAAACAAAATCACATGGTACGGTAATTGTTGATTTTGCTCATACTCCAGATGCAATGGAAAAAATATTCGACACAATGAAAATTGTACAAAAACAAGGAAATTTAAATGTTGCATTTGGTTGTGGTGGAAATAGAGATAAATCAAAACGACCAATAATGGGAAGCATTGCCGAAAATAATTGTAATAAAATAATTTTAACAAACGATAATCCAAGAAACGAATTACCAAGTGAGATAATAAATGATATTTTAAAAGGAATAAAAAATAAAGATTCAATTTTAGTTGTTGAAGATAGAAAAAATGCAATTTATGAAATTCTCAACAATTCAAAAAAAAATGATATTGTTTTGATATTGGGTAAAGGTGATGAGAGAAATCAAGAAATAAACGGTACAAAAATTAAATTTGATGACAGAGAAATTATTAAATCATGGATGAAAAAGAATGAAAGTTAGAAAATTATTTAACCAAAATAATGTAGAATTTAATAACATCAATTTTGATGATTTTCATTCCGTTTCAATAGATTCCAGAGATATAAAAAAGGACAATATTTTTTGTGCTCTCAATGGAGAAAATAGTGATGGTCATAATTTTGTTGAATCTGCAATAAAAAATGGAGCATTAGCAGCAATTGTTGAAAAAAAATCAATTGACAAGCAAGAGCATTTAAAGAAATTACCACTTATTATAGTAGATGATTCATTGAAGGCATTACAAAATTCGGCAAAAATTTATAAAAACAGTATTAAAACAAAAATATTTGCCATTACTGGCAGTGCAGGAAAAACTACCACTAGAAATTTAATTTATGAAGTATTAAAATCATCTTTTTCTGTATCACAATCAATAAAAAATTTCAATAACCATATTGGGTTACCATTATCAATTCTACAAATTAATGAAAATGATGATTTTGCAATTATTGAAATGGGTGCAAACCATGTTGGTGAAATAAAAACACTTTGTCAAATAATTAAACCAGATTTTGGATTAATAACTACAATTTCAGAGGCTCATATTGAAGGATTTGGCTCAATTGAAAATATTCAAAAAGCAAAATTTGAACTATTTGATTCAATCAATAATGATGGAATAATTTTTATAAATAATGACGACAATAGAATCAATACATTTAATAATAATAATGCTAAAAAAATAACATACGGTATCAAATCAAATGCTGATTACAAATTAGATATTATTGATTTTGACGAATTCGGAAGATATACTTTAAAATATTTGAATAAAAAAATCAAACTTAATGCAATTGGTTACGGATCTGCACAAAATGCTTCAGCAGCATTAGCTGTTGGAATGACTTTTGGATTATCAATCGATTTAATTATTGAAAAATTACAAAGCTTTCAAACACCAGAAGGCAGAGGAAATATAATTAATTTAAACGATTACTTTATTATTAATGATACATATAATGCAAATCCGTTATCTGTAAATATGGGAATTAGATTTCTTAACGAAATAAAATCAAATAATAATAAATTTATGATTTTGGGCGATATGTTGGAAATGGGTAATTTATCAGAATCAAGTCATAAAAATATCGGCACAAATATTTCCAAGTCAAAAATTGACTACCTGTTTTGTTATGGTGAAAACACTAAACATACAATCAATAGTGCAAAAAACAACAATATGATAAATGCAATTCATTTCGAAGATAAAAAATTATTAGTTAAAAAAATAATTTCATTGATCAAACCTAATGATATCATTTATATCAAAGGATCTCGTGGATTAAAAATGGAATCGATTATCAGTGATTTAAAAAATTCAAGAGGAAAATAATGTTATATCAATTATTATATCCATTAAGAGAAAATCTTCCAGGATTAAATTTAATGACTTACATTTCATTTAGAAGTGCTGCTGCTGCAATATCTGCATTATTGATTAGTTTTATTTTCGGTCCTATGATTATTCGTTTGCTACAAAAATTAAATATTGGCGAAACAATTAGAGAAAACGGTCCAAATACTCATTTAGCAAAGGCCGGA
>JAOZRH010000169.1 GCA_029931905.1 Fidelibacterota bacterium | reverse complement strand
AAATAATATTATATTTCAAATTATGAAAAATGAGGAAATAAATGTATAAAGATGTATCGAGTAAAGTTGATTTTATAAAATTAGAACATAAACAATTAAAATTTTGGGAAAAGCAAAAGACATTTGATAAATTGCGCGAACAAAATAAAGATGGCGAAAGATGGTCATTTCTTGATGGACCAATTACTGCAAATAATCCAATGGGAGTTCATCATGCTTGGGGAAGAACATTAAAAGATGTATTTAATCGTTACCATTCAATGTTGGGACAGAAAATGCGATATCAGAATGGATTTGATTGTCAAGGATTATGGGTAGAAGTTGAAGTAGAAAAAGAACTTGGTTTCAAATCAAAAACAGATATTGAAAAATATGGTATAGAAAAATTTGTTCAAGCATGTAAAGATCGTGTAAAAAAATATTCAAAAGTACAGACAGAACAATCTAAACGACTTGGATATTGGATGGATTGGGAAAATTCTTATTTTACAATGGCAGATGAAAATAATTATACTATTTGGCATTTTTTGAAGAAATGTTACGAGAGAAATTTGATTTATAAAGGACATGATGTAATGCCTTGGTGTCCTAAGTGTGGAAGTGCAATGTCAGAACACGAAATTGCAACTGAAGGATATAAAGATTTAACACATCCAACAATTTTTGCAAAATTTTATTTAAAAGATAGGCCAAAAGAAGCACTTTTAGTATGGACGACAACTCCTTGGACTTTGGCGGCTAATACTGCGGCTGCTGTGAATGTAGATTTAAAATATGTAAAAGTTAAACAAAATGATGAATATTATTATTTAGCTAAAAATTTAACTGATATTTTAAATGGTGAATATGAAATTATTGAGGAATTCACAGGAGATAAACTTCTCGGATTGAAATATACAGGTCCGTTTGATGAATTACCAGCTCAAAAAGGAGTTGTTCATAAAGTAATTCGTTGGGATGAAGTTAGTGAAGACGATGGAACAGGAATTGTTCATATTGCTCCAGGATGTGGAAAAGAAGATTTTGCTTTATCAAAAGAAAATGATATTTCAGTGATTGCTCCTATAAATGAATTTGGAATTTATCTTGATGGATTTGGAGAACTTACTGGTAAAAATGCACAAAAAATTGCTTCTGAAATATTTGCTACACTTAAAAGTAAAGAAATATTATATAAAAGAGACCAAATTACTCACAGATATCCGACTTGTTGGAGACACGGAACAGAATTAGTTTTTCGTCTTGTTGATGAATGGTTTATTTCAATGGATGTATTACGAGAAGAAATTAAAAAAGTTGTTGGTGAAATTACTTGGATTCCATCTTGGGGATATGACAGAGAAATTGATTGGCTAAATAATATGAGTGATTGGATGATTTCCAAAAAAAGGTACTGGGGATTAAGTTTGCCGATTTGGGAATGCGATGAATGTCATAATTTTGAAGTTATCGGTGGCAAAGATGAATTAAAAGAAAGAGTAGTTGACGGTTGGGAACAATTCGAAGGTAAGTCGCCACATAAACCATATATTGATAATTTGAAAATTAAATGTTCAAAATGTGGTGCAAAAATGAATAGAATTCCTGATGTTGGAAATCCTTGGTTGGATGCAGGAATTGTTCCATTTAGCACAATGAATTATATTTCTGATCACGATTATTGGGAAAAATGGTTTCCTGCAGATTTTATCACTGAAAGTTTACCGGGACAGTTTCGTAATTGGTTTTATGTATTATTGGCAATGAGTACAGTATTAGAAAATACAGCACCTTTTAAAACTGTTCTTGGTCATGCATTGGTTCGAGATGAAAAAGGAAAAGATATGCATAAAAGTGCAGGTAATTCAATTCCATTTCAAGAGGCAGCGGACAAAATGGGTGTTGATGTAATGAGATGGATTTATTCTGCTCATAATCCAGAACATAATTTAAATTTTGGTTATAAGATTGCAAAAGATGCTAGAAAAAAAATGTTAACTTTATGGAATATTTATTCATTTTACATTACTTATGCCGAAATTGATTCATACGATCCTACAAAAAATAAAATTACAAATGATGATTTGACAGAGCTAGATAAATGGGTTTTGTCAAAGACATTTCAATTTGTTGAAAAAGCGAAAAAGAATTATGATGAATATAAAATTGGACGATTGATGAGAGATTTTGAAGTATTAATTGATAATATTTCAAATTGGTATGTCAGAAGAAGTCGTCGTCGTTTTTGGAAAAGTGAAAATGATACAGATAAATATTGTGCTTATCATACTCTATTTTTATCATTGAAAACAATGATTTTGACAATGGCTCCTGTGATTCCATTTGTTACAGACGAAATATATCAAAATATTGTATTATCTGTTGATAAAAAAGCTCCCGAAAGCATTCATTTGAATAGTTTTCCAAAGATAGAAAAAGATTTGATTGACGAAAAATTATCTGCAAAAATTGATACGATAATTAAAATGGTTGGATTAGGGAGAGCATCAAGAGACAAGAAAAATCTTCGTATCAGACAGCCATTAGGAAAAATATTCTTAAAATTGAAAAATGAACACGAAAAAGAGTTTGTTCTTGATTTAAAAGATCAAATTCTCGGAGAATTAAATATAAAAAATCTTGAAATAGTTGATAATGTTGATGAATTCCTAAATTATGAAGTTAAGTTGAATTTTGCCTTATTAGGGAAAAAAATAGGGAAAGGCATTAAAACGGTTGCCAAAGCATTAGAAACAATAGATACAGATGAATTAGTAGAAAAAATTAAAACTGGGGAAAGTATTTTTATTAACGATGTAAAAATAGCTCCAAACGAGTTTATAATTGACATTAAAGAGAAAAAAGATTATTCAGCAATTGAAAGTAATGGATATTTTGCTATCATAGAGACAACAATAACGAATGAATTGAAAGAAGAAGGAATAGTTAGAGATTTAATTAGAAATATTCAAACATTACGAAAAGAAGCAGATTTTAATGTAGAAGATAGAATAATGTTAGGAATAAAAACTTGCAAATCAATAGATGATGCAATTAAAAATAATAAAGAATATTTAAAAACAGAGACATTAACTAAAAGTATTAATAAAGAAGTAGAGATTGTTGACATAGAAAAAGAAATTAAATTGAATGGAGAGTCGATAAACATTTCAATTCAAAAAGTAGAGAGGGGATAAAATGCCTGAAAAAAGAAGCAAAAAGAAGTTAACTAAAAAAGAAAAAGAACATTTTCGTAAAATTATTGTAGAAAATAGGCTAGATATTCTTGAACAGTTAGTTGTTAAAAAACAGTCATTAAGAGATAGTTCACGAAGTGGTGGTGCTCAGATTGATTCAACTTATGCCTTCCATATGGCAGATAGTGCAACTGATGGTCAAGAGAGAGAAAAAGCATTTCAACAACTTGCAAGAGAAAATAAATATTTGGAATATTTAAATAATGCTTTAGAGAGAATTGATAATGATCCTAAATATGGAATTTGTGTTGAATGTGGATTTAGAATTTCGAATGATAGATTAGATGAAGTTCCTCACACTCGTCATTGTATTATTTGTAAATCAAAAATAAAATAATTTTACATACTATTTTTTTTAAGTGTTTTATAATATTTTTTTTAATATTGTTGAGGAATTTTAAAATGAAAAAAAAACAAGTAATTGTGTTTTCAATATATGTATTGTTTATTGTAGCTATATTTATTAGCGATCAAATAACTAAAGAAATAATTAGAAATAATGTGGAAATTGGTGAAAGAATTCAACTAATTGGTAATAATGTTTTAATTACTCATGTTGAAAATGATGGAATAGCTTTTGGACTTAAATTCCCAGGAATTCAATATTTATCATATATTGCTTTTTTTGTTGTTTTATGGCTTCTAATTTCTCATATAAAGCAAGAAAAACCACGGATAAGTAACTACATTGCTTTTAGTTTAATTATTGCTGGTGCAATTGGCAATTTATTTGATAGATTTATTCACGGTTCGGTTACTGATATGATTATGGTTGGTATAAAAGGTCATTATTGGCCGATTTTTAATATTGCAGATTCTGCCGTTACAGTTGGAGTTGTAATTTTTTTAATTGTAGGATATATAGATGGCCGTAAAGAAGAAATTAATGAAGAAGAGATTATTGAAGAATAATTAAAAATAATAATTAATTGT
>JAOZRH010000168.1 GCA_029931905.1 Fidelibacterota bacterium | reverse complement strand
ATAATTTTATTCAAGATATGTTTGGTGCTAATATAGTAGGCGAATTATTTGGATTTGGTATTTGGTCTGAAATTGGAGTTTATAGTAATAATTCATCTGGATTAAGAGCAACTCTTGATCTTTATGCTCCAATTTCATTTTATTTTCTTGATGATAAATACTATAATGAATATGTAATTGGAATTGATTATACATTTAAAAATTCTCTGTATATTATGGGCGAATATTTTCATACTGATGTTGGTATTGAAATAGACGAACTTCATTTTACTCATTATTTAAATTATTTTCAATCGAATGTTCGTGGATTAAATCAAAATTATTTATTTACAAATATAATGTATCCATTGACGGATTCATTTACAATTGGTGTATTCAATATTGCAAATTTAGATGATCAAAGTGCAGTTTTTAATCCACAAGTAAAATATTTATTAGGTAATAATTTAGAAATTGCTTTTATCGGAAGTATATTTTACGGTGAAAATGATACTGAATTTGGAACACAGGATTATAATTTTAGATTGAGATTAAAAGCGTATTTTTAGGAGTTCTCGCCAAGACGCCAAGTCGCAAAGATAATAATAAAGGGTAAATTATGACTGAAAATGAAATCGCAAAAATAATCGTTGATATTGCATATAAAATTCATGTCAATACTGGTCCTGGTATTTTTGAATCTGTTTATGAATCAATATTGGTTTATGAATTAAATAAACGAAAAATTAAATTTGAAAGACAAAAAGCAATTCCAGTTATTTGGGATAATATAAATATGGATGTGGCTTTCAGAGCAGATTTAATAATAGAAAATAAAGTTATTATTGAAATAAAATCTGTAGAAAAAATATTACAGGTTCATCGTAAGCAATTATTAACATATTTAAAATTAACAAATATTAAACTTGGATTATTAATTAATTTCAATGAAAAATTAATTAAAGATTAATTAAAGATGGTATTACAAGAATTGTAAATAATTTATGATAAATTTAATAAAATATTTAAATCTTTTTTTGCGACTTAGCGACTTAGCGACTTAGCGAGCAATATTAAAATAAGGAAAAACAAAATGAGACAAAAATTATTGAGAAAATTAGGACAGTTAGCTTCAGAGAGAACTTGGACAATGTTGGGCATAATTATAGTTATAACTTTGGTATTGGGATTTCTTTCATCTAAGTTAGAAATGTCAATGAATATGACAAGTATATTGCCAAAAGACGATCCAATGGTTGAAGAATTTAATTATATTTTTGAAGAATTTAACGGTGCTTCAAATGTTGTTATCGTTGTTGAAGGCGAATATGATAATATGATAAAATTTGCTGAAGATATTTCGCCAAAGATTAAAAATTTAGGAAATTGGATAGAAGAAAATGATGATGGGAAAATTTTAAAACAGCATAATCTTGCTAAAGAAAAAGTAAAAGCGGGAAAAATTGAAGCAATTGATGGATATTTTTCACGAGTTGATTATAAACAACCAGTTGATTTTATTAAGAATCACGGATTGATGTTGGTTAAACCATCTGAATTAAAAAATATTCAAGACATTTTTACCGATCCAAATTTATTACCATTTTTGACTAATTTTAATAATAGTTTAGAAAAGGAATATATTCAATCAGAAGAAAAGTTATCTACAATGCAAAAACAGAGATCGGCAGTACAATTTTTAGATGGAATTGAAAGTTTTGTTGACTATTCTGAAGAAGCATTTTATTTAGATCAATATGATAAATCGCTTGGAATAAATTCCGCAAAAGCAATTACAATTGGGAATTCTTATATGGTTTCTCCAGATCGATCAATGCTTTTAATTATGGCAACTCCGAATTTTAATATTATGGAAATGGATTATGTTATGCCAGCAGTAAATGGTTTGGAAAAATTTGTGAAAATGGAAGGTGACAATTATGGGGTTAAAGTTGGACTTGCAGGAGCACTTCCACTTGGTCGTGATGAAATGGCTTCGGCATCTGAAGATTCATTGTTATTGACATTGTTAGCATTAGGACTTGTATTAATTTTATTTATAATAACTTTTAGAATGATAAGTTCGCCATTTTTTGCATTGATAAATTTAATAATTGGGATCGTTTGGGCGATGGGTATTTCGTGGTTTCTTGTTGATTCGTTAAATATGTTTACAGCAATGATGGCAGTAATTTTAGTTGGATTGGGAATCGATTTTTCAATTCATATTATTTCTGGTTACACAGAATTGGTAAATAATGGAATTGCACCGAAAAAAGCAATAATTGAAACATTAGAAAAGGTTGGAACAGGAATAATTACCGGAGGAATTACAACTTCCGCAGCTTTTTTAACTTTAACAATTGCTCGAAGTGCAGGATTAAAAGAGTTTGGATTGGTAAATGGAGTTGGACTAATTGTGATTATGATTGCTACACTTATTGTTTTGCCAACGATATTGATGATAAGAGAAAAATTTCGCTCAAAAATTAATATGACTCAAAAGAAAAATAGAGATATTTCATATACTGTTCTGGGAAATATTTCAAATTCATTTTTCAAAAGATGGAAAATTTCATTGGTTGCATTAGTGATTATTACAATTGGATTTGGTTATATGATAACAAAAGTTACAATGGATTATAATATGTTAAATATGGAACCGGCTGGTTTGGAATCAATAAAACTTAATAATAAAATTATTGATAAGTTTAATATGTCATCTGATATGACAATGATGACGGCTACATCATTAGAGGAAAATTATAAGTTTACAAAAGAGGCAAAAGAGAAATCAAGTATAAGTTTTATTGAATCGATTTCAGATTTTTTACCAATGAAAGAAGAGCAGGAAAAAAGAGTACCAAATTTGAAAAAGATTCATAATAAAATGAAAAAAAGTTCAATAAATTCGACGATAAATGAAAATAATTGGGAGGCTATTAAGTCAGAATTATATCGACTTGAAGCGAATGTTATTGAGATGCAAGATATGGCTTATATGGGTGGACAAGATATGATTGATGAGAAAGCTACAAGATTAGTTGGAACTCGCGAAAATCCAATGAAAGGAAATTTAACTGCATTTTTATCTCGTTTAGAATCTGAAAAAATTGATTTAAATAAAGTTTCTTTGTTTAATAATGATTTTGCAAAAGAATTTAAATCAATCGTATTGAATATGTCGAATTCATCACAAATTAAAATAGAAGATTTACCATCAATTGTAAAAGAGAAATATATTAGTGAAAATGGCGATAGATATTTAATGACCGTTTATCCAAAAGGAAATGTTTGGGATATTAAATATCTTGAAGTTTTCACCAAAGATATTTTTGATATTACTCGAAGTGTTGCCGGAACGCCACCAATGTTTTATTATTTGATGGATATTTTGGGACAAGACGGTAAAAGAGCTTCGTTTTTAACAATTACTGTTGTATTTTTATTTCTATTATTTGATTTTAGATCATTTAAAAAAGCACTGCTTGCAATGATTCCGCTATTTGTTGGTGTGATTTGGATGATTGGAACAATGGGAATATTTGGTATTCAAATTACTCTACTGAATATAATGGCAATTCCGCTAATAATTGGAATTGGAATTGATGATGGTGTACATATTTTGCATCGCTATAATATCGAAGGAGAAGAGAATACTCGTAAAGTTTACAGCTCAACTGGAAAGGCAATAATAATAACTTCATTGACGACAATGTTGTCATTTGGATCTTTAGTTTTTGCTACTTATCGTGGATTTGGTAGTATGGGACTTGCACTTTTTATTGGTGTTGGAATGTGTTTGATTGCTTCTATTTTTGTATTGCCAGCTATTTTGGGGATTGGGAAGAAGTAAAATTTCATATTTGAAAATATGGTATTTTTGTTTTAATTCATTTATAAATTAACTAACTTATAAAAGTCATTTGTATTGTTTAAAACTGTATGATAGTTAACTCAAATAGGAAATAAGATGAACATAAAAAAATATTTCACAATAAGACACTTAATTTTAACAGTAATAGGTGGAGTTGTTGGATATATTTATTATCGATTCTGGGGTTGTGCAAATCAAACTTGTCCAATAACTTCAAATCCATATTTAACAATTTTGTATGGAATGCTTTTTGGATATTTATTAACACCTAATAAAAAGAGTAGTAAAAAATCAAAAGATGAAACAAATTTTAGTAATAAAAATAGTGGTTTAATAAAATGAAGTTTAAAAATATTCCATTCTATAAAAAGAAGAAAAAAATAAAAAAAGT